>DATEDO010000222.1:0-21884 GCA_035281625.1 Candidatus Methylomirabilota bacterium | reverse complement strand
CGTGTACAGGCGGCGGCGGAGGGTGGCGATGACGCGCTCGCCCACGGCGGCCATCAGGTAGGACTGCCCGTAGCGGCCGGCGCCCTTGACCAGGTAGGCGCCCAGCAGCAGCAACGGGATGACCCGCAGCATCGCCGCGTCGCGCCGGATGAAGATGTCGTCCATGGCCGGCTTCACGAGCCACGCGATGGCGCCCTCCATGGTCGCGACCACGACCGCGAGCAGCGCGCCGACCAGCAGGACCGGCACGTACGGCCGCATGAGCGGCAGCAGCCGCCGGTAGACGGCCAGGGCGTGCCTCACGCCGCGCCCCCCGCCAGCCGCCGGTAGAGCGCCTCGGTCGCGTCGAGCTTGGCGCGCAGCGAGAACTGCGCCTCGACGCGCTTGCGACCGGCCCGGGCCATCGCCTGGGCCGCGGTGCGGTCGTCGAGCAGCCGCTCGATGGCGGCGGCCAGCGCGGCCGGCGCCCGGGGCGCCACCAGCAGCCCTGTCTCGCCGTCCACGACGAGCTCCGGCATGCCCTCCACGGCGGTCGCCACCACCGGCCGCTCGCACGCGAGCGCCTCGCGGATGGCGCCGGTGATCCCGAGGCCGGCGTACGAGGCGTCGACGACCACGTCGGAGGCGGCCAGGATCTGCGGCACGTCGTCGCGGTGCCCGAGCACCAGCACGCGGCCACCGATGCCGCGCGTGCGCGCCTCGTCGGCGATCTCGGCCACCCGCGGCGGCCGGGCGCCGACGAGGAGCAGCCGGACGTCCGGCCGCCGCGGCGCGAGCGCGGCCATCGCCTCCAGCAGGTCGCGCCAGCCCCGCCAGGAGCGAACGCCGATCTGGGTGACGAGCGCGTGGGAGGCGGTGAGGCCGAGCTCGCGTCGGACGGCGTGGCCGTCGGCGCCGGGGTGGAAGCGGTCGACGTCGGTGCCGGAATAGATCACCTCGATCTTGCTCGCGGGAACGCCGACGCCCACGAGGTCGTCCTTGATCGACCGGCACACCGCGACGATGGCGTGCACGCGCGGGCTCGTGTAGCCGAGTCGACGCCGGAGCCCGCGGACGCGAAAGCTCACGCCGCGGTTGAGGACGAGCGGCGCCCGCGCGCCCATGAGGCCAGCCAGCAGGGTCAGCGTGCGGGCGCGCCCCTTGTGGGCGTGGACCACCTGGATGCGCTGGCGCCGGATCAGGCGGGCCAGCTGCCACGCGGCCCGCGGGTCGTAGGGTCGGCGCATCGGGATCGCCACGTGGGTCAGGCCCGACTCCCGGCAGCGCGCGGCCCACGCCTCGCTGGGGGGCGTCGCGACCACCACGTGGTGACCGCGGCCGGCGAGGCCACGAGCCAGGTCACACAGCTGGATCGCCGCGCCCGTGAAGAAGTCCCCCTTCGGGTAGATCTCGAGGATCCGAAGAGGGGGATCCGCCATCAGGCTCCGAAGAACTCGCGCACGGTGACGGCGACCGTGTCGATCTCCGTCACCGCGTGCCCGGCCGACATGGGCAGCGTGAGGATCTCGCTGACGAGCTGCTCGGTCACGGGCAGGGCCGGCGCCGCCAGGTGGGCGACGGCGGGCTGGCGGTGGCTGGGCACCGGGTAGTGCACGCCCGTCTGCACGCCGCGCGCCCGGAGGAACGCGGCCAGCTCGTCGCGACGCGACGTGCGGACGACGTAGAGGTGGTAGACGTGATGCCCCTCGGGGCGCTCCTCGGGCAGGCCCAGCGGCAGCCCGGCCAGCGCCTTGTCGTAGCGGGCGGCCAGCTCGCGCCGGTGATCGTTCATCGCGTCCAGCCGTCGCAGCAGCACGCGCCCGATGGCGGCCTGGATGTCGTTGAAGCGGAGGTTGAAGCCGATCTCGGCGTGGACGTCCTTGCTGTGCCGGCCGTGATCCCGGAGACGTCGACAGCGGGTCGCGATCTCGTCGTCGTCGGTCACGAGGGCGCCGCCGTCGCCCATGACGGTCAGGTTCTTGGACGGGTAGAACGAGAAGACGCCGGCGCGCCCGAGGCCGCCCACCTTCCGGCCTCGCCAGGCGGCACCGTGCGATTGCGCGCAGTCCTCCAGCACCCACACGCCCAGCCGCGCGGCCAGCGCCTGCACGGCGTCCATGTCCGCCGGCTGGCCATAGAGGTGGACGGGCACGATGCCGACCGTGCGCGCGGTGGCCCTGGCGGCGGCGTCGACCGGGTCCATCGTGTGATGGCGGTCGACGTCGACGAACACGGGCGTGGCGCCGGCGAAGCAGATGGCCTCGATCGTCGGGAACGCCGTGTGCGAGGGGACGAGGACCTCGTCACCCGCCTTCACCCCGAGCGCGCGCAGCGCGAGCCAGAGGCCGGCGGTGGCGGAGCTGGTGAGCACGCAGTGGCGCACGCCCACGTACCGGGCGAGCTCGGCCTCGAATTCGCGGCTCTGGGGCCCGAGGATGTACTGGCGCGAGTCGATGGCCCCGACCGCGGCCTGTCGGATCTCGTCGTCCACCAGCGGTCGGGACAGGGGGATCTGGGTCACGGTCAGGCTCCCGGGCTCGAGGCCAGTCGCTCGTACCGGCCGCGGTAGTAGAGCAGCGGCTCGCCGCCCGGAGCGCCCGCACGCTCGACGCGGCCGATGAAGATGGTGTGATCCCCCTCGACGTGCGTGCCGACGGTGACGCACTCCAGATGGGCCAGCGCTTCCTCGACGAGCGGCAGGCCCATGTCGCTGATGCGATGGGGGACACCCTCGAACTTGTCGGCGATCTTCGAGGTGGCGAACCGGCGCGAGAGCGCTTCCTGGTCGGCGCGCAGGATGTTCACCGCGAAGCGGCCGCCGTCGCGCAGGGCGGGAAAGCATTGCGCCTTGTGATCGACGCAGACGAGGACGAGCGGCGGATCCAGCGAGACCGACGAGAAGGCGCTACAGGTGAGGCCCGTGGGTCGCTTGTGCGCGTCGCAGGTGGTGACGACCGTGACGCCGGTACCGAAGTGACTGAGAACGTTACGAAAGTCGTCGGGACCGATCACCCGTCCTTATGTATCAGGAAGGCCCCGGGAAAGCAAGGTTGGCGGCCGAGACAGCGCGAGGGCGGGCCCTGGCAGACCCGCCCTCGCCGGGGGAGGGCATCGAACAGACCTTCTGTGGCTCGCTCTCATTCGGAGACGGCCGCCCACGAAAACAGCAAGCGGCATTCCAGGCGCCGCGCCGGTGTTCTCCGCGAATTTCCGTCACGACGTCTGGCGCGCTGAGTCCGCGTCGGCCCAGATTGGGAAGCGGCGTTCCCAATTGCGTGCTCCGGACCGTGAGGTATAGTCCGTGATATGCCGACCGAGCAGCAGGTGCTGGATGCGCTGCGCGGCATCCGCGATCCCGAAACCCAGAAAGACATCGTCAGCCTGGGGCTGGTGCGCGATCTGGCCGTCGACGCCGGCGGCGTCACGCTGACGCTCGCGTTCACGAGTCAGGGAGCGGCGACCAAGGCGACCATGCACAGCATGGCCACGCGCGCGCTGGGGCAGATCCCGGGCGTCGGCCGCGTGCAGGTCAAGATGGGCAGCGGGGCGGCGCCGGCCGCGCACGCCCACGGACACGGCCACGCGCACGCCCACCCCCAGGCCGGAGCGGGTCCGGCCGCTCCGGTGAACCTCATTCCCGAGGTCCGTCACACCGTGGCGGTCTCCTCCGGCAAGGGTGGCGTGGGCAAGTCCACCGTCGCGGTGAACCTCGCGCTGGCCCTGCGGCAGACCGGCGCGTCGGTCGGGCTCATCGACACCGACGTGTACGGGCCCGACGTGCCGTTGATGCTCGGCACCCGCGGCCGGCCCGGGATGTTCGACAACAAGATCCTCCCGGTCGAGGCCCACGGCCTGAAGGTGATGTCGATCGGCCTGCTGGTCAACGAGCGCGAGCCGCTGGTGTGGCGCGGGCCGATGATCCACTCGTTCATCCAGCAGATGCTCAAGGACGTCATGTGGGGCGCCCTCGACTACATCGTGTTCGACATGCCGCCCGGCACCGGCGACGCCCAGCTGTCGCTCTCCCAGGTGCTGCCGCTGGGCGGCGTGGTGATGGTGACGACGCCGCAGGACGTGGCGCTGCTCGACGTCCGCAAGGCCATCGGCATGTTCCAGCGGCTGAACGTTCCCATCCTCGGCATCGTCGAGAACATGAGCACGTTCGCGTGCCCGCACTGCGGCCAGCACACCGCTATCTTCGGCGACACCGGCGGCCAGCGGCTGGCCGAGGAGTATGGCGTGCCGCTGCTGGCCCGGCTGCCGCTGGACCCGGAGACCCGGGTGGGCGGCGACGAGGGCACGCCGATCACCGTGCGCAAGCCGGACTCGCCGCCGGCGCGCGCGTTCCGGGACCTCGCGGCGGCGGTCACGATGCGCCTGGACGAGCTGGGCGGCCTGGGCTCGCTGCCGAAGATCAGCTAGGCCCCGCCGGCATGGCGGCGGCGCACCTGATCGTTCCGATCTTCCCGCTCCCGGACGTCACGTTCTTCCCGAACACGCTGCTGCCGCTGCACGTGTTCGAGGCCCGCTACCGCGTGATGGTGATCGACGCGCTCGAGCGCGATCGGCGCCTGGCGGTCGTCAAGCTGCAGCCGGGGTACGAGGCGACCTACGCCGGCAAGCCGGCCGTGCACCCGGTGGCCGGGCTCGGCGAGATCGTCTCCTGCGAGCGGCTGGCGACCGGGCGCTACAACATCCTCCTCCGCGGCGAGGGCCGCGTGCGGCTCGAGCACGAGCTGCCGAGCGACACGCTGTACCGGATCGTCCGCGCGCGCCGGCTGGCCGACGCCGCGCCGGCCGTCGATCTCGCGCCGGCGCTCGCGCGCATTCGCGCGGCGTGCCGGACGCTCCTGGACGCGCTGGGGCGGCCGGCCGATCTGCTCGACACGGCCCTGGCCGAGGGGCAGGCGCCGGGTGTCATCGCCGACCGTGTGGCGGCCGCCGTGCTGCCCGACGCCGACGCGCGCCAGCGATTGCTCGAGATGCTGGATGTGGCGGAGCGCGTGAGCACGGTGGCGACGGCCCTGGAGGCGCTGGTCAAGGAGCTGAAGGGTGGTCGCGGATGACGGGAGCGGTCCGGGCGCTGACGATGCTCGTGCTGGCGCTGCTCCTCGTGGGCGCGGCCGACGCCCGCAGCTGGGCCTGGCTGGGCGTTCGCATCCGCGACCTCAGCGAGCAGGAGATGGACGACCTGGCCACGCGCCACGGCATCGCCGAGGGCTTCGGCGTGGTGATCGTCGAGGTGATGGAAGACACCCCGGCCGCCCGCGCCGGCATGCGCACCGGCGACATCGTGGTGGCGTTCGAGGGCCGCCCGGTCACCGAGACGCGGCTGCTCCAGCGGCTCATCGCCCACGCCCCCGTCGATCGCGACGTGCGTCTCACGGTGCTGCGGGCGGGTGGGCGACGCGCACTCCCCGTGCGCCTGGTCGGCATGCCGCGACCGGTCGCGGGGGAACGCATCGCGGGGGAGTACGGGTTTCTGCTGCGTGAAGGTGACGTCTCCGCGGAGCGTCCGGGATCCAGCTCACCGGTGGTGGGCGCCGTCGTCCGCGGGGGCCCGGCCGCCCGGGCCGGCCTGGAGGTGGGCGACGTGCTCCTGCAGGTCAACGAGCGCTCCGTCCTCACGCGCGACGCCGCCCGCGAGGCCCTCAGCGAGCTCGCCCTGGACCAGCCCCTGCGGCTCACCGTCCGCCGGGGGGACGCGCACGTGGGCCTCACGCTGGCCGCGCCCGATGGTCGTGCCAAACCTTGACAAACTCGGATCGGCTCGCGTAACTTCGCGCCGTATCTCGCCGGACGCCGTCCCACTCAACGAGGAGGAGGTACTCGCATGACCCACTCGACGACTGCCCCCGAGGCGACCCGCAGACGGTTTCTGACCGGGGCGGCCGTGGCGGCGACGGGCGCGGCCGCGCTCGGCTTCCCCACGGTGGTCAAGGCCCAGGGGCCCATCACGATGCGCTGGCAGAGCACCTGGCCGCAGAAGGACATCTTCCACGAGTACGCGAACGACTTCGCCAAGAAGGTGAACGACATGACCGGCGGCGACCTCAAGATCGAGGTGCTGCCGGCGGGCGCCGTCGTCCCGGCGTTCGGGCTGATCGACGCCGTCTCCAAGGGCACGCTGGACGGCGGCCACGGCGTGCTCGTGTACCACTACGGCAAGCAGACGGCGCTGGCTCTCTGGGGATCCGGGCCGGCCTACGGCATGGACGCCAACATGCTCCTGTCCTGGCACAAGTACGGCGGCGGCAAGCAGCTCCTGGACAAGCTCTTCAAGTCCATCAATGCGAACGTGGTGTCCTTCCCCTACGGTCCCATGCCGACCCAGCCGCTCGGCTGGTTCAAGAAGCCCGTCACCAAGGCGGATGACCTGAAGGGTCTCAAGTTCCGCACCGTCGGCATCTCCATCGACGTGTTCACGGGGCTGGGCGCCGCAGTCAACGCGCTGCCCGGCGGTGAGATCGTGCCCGCCATGGACCGTGGCCTCCTCGACGCGGCGGAGTTCAACAACGCCACATCCGACCGGATTCTCGGCTTCGCCGACGTGTCCAAGGTCTGCATGCTGCAGAGCTTCCACCAGAATGCCGAGCAGTTCGAGATCAGCTTCAACAAGACCAAGTACGACGCGCTTCCCGACAAGATGAAGGCCATCATCGAGAACGCCGTCGAGGCCGCCTCCGCCGACATGTCGTGGAAGGCGGTGGACCGGTACTCCAAGGACTACGTGGAGCTCCAGACCAAGGACAAGGTGCGGTTCTACAAGACGCCGGACAGCCTGCTCCAGCGCCAGCTCACCGCGTACGACGCCGCCGCCGACAAGAAGGCCGCCGACAACCCGCTCTTCAAGGAGATCGCGGCCTCCCAGCGGGCGTTCGCGGAGCGGGCGGTGAAGTGGGACCTCGACACCAACGTGAACCGGCGGATGGCGTACAACCACTACTTCGGCAAGAAGAGCTGAGAATCCGCGTCGCGCCGCTCCCGCCCGTCTCCCGCGCCGCGGGAGGCGGGCGGGACGCCGGCTCCGCCTCATGAGCGCCCACCGGTTCATCCGCACCGTCGATGTGGTCAGCTACTGGTCGGGCAAGGTCTTCGCGTGGCTCATCGTCGCGCTCACCTTCGTGGTCTCCATCGAGGTATTCAAGCGCTACATCCTCAACCGCCCCACCGCCTGGATCTTCGACTTCAACAACATGCTGTACGGCGCCCTCTTCATGATGTGCGGCGCGTACACGCTCGCCGCCGGCGGCCACGTGCGCGCCGACTTCGTCTACTCGTATCTCACCCCGCGCAAGCAGGCCGCGCTGGATCTCGCGCTGTACGTTCTGTTCTTCATCCCCGGCATCCTGGGCCTCATCTACGCGGGGGCGGACTTCGCGGCGCTGTCCTGGCGGATCGGTGAGCACTCCACGGTCACCGCGGAGGGGCCGCCGGTGTACCACTTCAAGGCCATCATCCCGATCGCGGGGGTGCTGGTGATGCTGCAAGGCCTCGGCGAGATCGCGCGCTGCATCCAGTGCCTTCGCACCGGCGCGTGGCCGGGGCGTATCGAGGACGTGGAGGAGATCGACGTCATCGACACCCAGCTGAGCCACAGCGAGTACGTGGACGAGGAGTCCCGGAAGGCGGCCATGGAAGGCGCCCATGCCATCGAGGAGGCGGCCCGGCACCGCAGCGTCGTGGACCAGGACCGGTGAGCGACCCCTACCTCGGCCTCGCCATGCTCGGCCTCATCGTGGTGGCCATCATGATGGGGTTCCCCACCGCGTTCACGCTGATGGGCCTCGGCATGGTGTTCGGCTACGTGGCCTTCTTCAACCCCGGGCAACACTGGTGGGAAAACCGCGCCTTCGACCTCATCGTGCAGCGGGCCTATGGGGTGATGGTCAACGACACGCTGCTCTCGGTGCCCCTCTTCGTCTTCATGGGCTACATCATGGAGCGAGCGGCGCTGGTGGACCGCATGTTCCACAGCGTGCAGCTCGCCTTTCGCCGCGTGCCCGCCTCGCTGGCCGTCACCACGCTGCTGGTCTGCGCCTTCTGGGGCATCGCGTCCGGCATCGTGGGCGCGGTGGTCGTGCTCATGGGCGTCATCGCGATGCGCCCCATGCTGCGCGCGGGCTATGACACGCGGCTGGCCGCCGGGGCGATCACCGCCGGCGGGACCCTCGGCATCCTCATCCCGCCGTCGGTCATGCTGATCGTGTACGCGGCGGTGGCGGGGCAGTCCATCGTGAAGCTCTACGCGGCGGCCATGCTGCCGGGCTTCTTTCTCACCGCGCTCTATCTCGCGTACATCCTCGGGTGGGCCCTCATCAACCCACGCATCGCGCCGAAGCTCCCACCCGACCAGTATCGAGTGGCGGTGCCGGAGGCGGTTCGGCGGCTGGAGGGGCCCGGCGGCAGCAGCGTGGTGCCACGCCTGCTCGCGGCCGCTCTCCGCCCGGGGCGGCCCGAGTACCCGCTGATCCTCAAGAGCCTCCTCGTCATTCTGGTCCCCGCGCTGCTCGCCGGCGCCGTCTTCGTGGCGACATGGTGGTATGTGGTCATCTACAACGCTCCCGAGACGGTGGCGAGCGCGGCGCCCGCGCCCGCCGCGTTGACGGTCCCCCCGGCCACGGCCCGACCCACCGAGGCCCCCAAAGCCGAGGCGCCCCAAGAGGAGAAGCTGGAGGAGCTCGGCGCCGCCTCGTCGGCGGCGACGTCGGAGGAAGCGCAGCCGCAGGAGCTGGGGCGAGCGGGCGACCCGAGCGAGTCTCGGCCGGCCGCGGAGGAAGGGCCGCCGGAGGAGATGGGCACCTTCCGCGGGCCGACGGCGGCGAGCGGCCGCGCGACGCCCGAGCACTTCTACGCCTGGTTCTGGGGCTTCGTCGGGCTGACGAGCCTATTGCTCGCCGTCTACTACTATCGGATGGACGGCGAGCAGCTGGAGATCCTGCGCGAGCTCATCGCGTCGGTGGTTCCGCTGGGCGTGCTCACCGTGGTCGTGCTGGCGGTCATCCTCTTCGGCATCACGACCGCCACGGAGTCCGCCGCCATCGGCGCGCTCGGCGCCATGTACCTCGCGGTGATGGCGCGCTACGGGGGCGCGGTGGGGTGGTGGACGCTCGTGGGCGCGCTTCTGGGCTTCGGGCTCGGGTGGTGGAGGGAGGCGCCCTGGGCCTCCCTGGCGGTCTCCGCCTCGCTGGGCGGCGCCTTCCTCGGCACGGTGGTGCCGGGCCTCTGGTACGTCCGCGTGTCGCCGGAGCTCCGCCGCAACCTCAAGGAGTCCACGTTCCTCACCGCCAAGACCACCGCCATGGTGTGCTGGCTGTTCGTGGGCTCGGCGCTCTTCTCCGCGGTGTTCGCGCTGCACGGCGGCCAGGGCCTCATCGAGCGCTGGGTGCTGTCGATGGACCTCTCACCCCTCGGCTTCCTCATCCTGGCCCAGGCGATCATCTTCTTCCTGGGCTGGCCGCTCGAGTGGACGGAGATCATCGTGATCTTCTGCCCGATCTTCATTCCCCTGTTGAGCCATTTCCAGATCGATCCCATCCTCTTCGGTACCATGGTAGCGGTGAACCTCCAGGCCGCCTTCCTCTCGCCCCCGGTGGCGATGTCCGCTTTCTATCTCAAGGGCGTGTCACCGAAGCACGTGACGCTGAACCAGATCTTCGCGGGGATGATGCCGTACATGCTCATCGTCATCGTGTGCCTGATGTTCATGTACATCTGGCCGGGGATGACCCTCTGGCTCCCGGAGTTCCTCTACGGCAAGTGACGCGCCGAACCTCCATGCCTTGACGGCGACCGACGCGGCCCGCCTCATCCGCGACGGGGCGATCACCGCCGTGCAGCTCGTCCAGGACTGCCTGGCGCGGATCGAGAAGGTCGACGGGGACGTGCAGGCGTGGACCCATCTCGATCCCGAGCACGCGCTCGCCCAGGCCCGCTCCGCCGACGAGGAGCGCCTCTCCGGGCGGCCCGTCGGCCTCCTCCACGGAGTGCCCGTCGGGATCAAGGACATCATCGACACCGCGGACATGCCCACCGAGAACGGCTCGGTGCTCCACGCCGGCCGCACACCCTCCCGGGACGCCGACGTGGTGACGCGACTGCGGGGCGCGGGCGCCCTCATCATCGGCAAGACCGTCACCACCGAGTTCGCCACGCGCACGCCGGGAAAGACCCGCAACCCGCACAATCCCGCCCACACCCCGGGCGGCTCGTCCAGCGGGTCGGCCGCGGCGGTGGCCGCGGGCATGGTGCCGCTGGCCCTGGGGAGCCAGACCGGCGGCTCGGTGATACGGCCGGCCGCCTACTGCGGTGTCTACGGGCTCAAGCCGACCCACGGCCTGGTGTCCCGCGGCGGGATGTTCCAGCTCTCGCGGAGCCTCGACCACGTGGGCGTCTTCGCCCGCGGCATCGCCGATCTCGCGCTTGCCCTCGAGGTCCTGGCCGGCTACCACGAGCGGGATCCCGACACACGGCCGCGCGCTCGCGCGCCCTATCGGCACGTCGCCGCCGAGGAGCCGCCCATTCTCCCGACCTTCGGCTTCGTGAGGACGGCCCGCTGGGAGGAGGTCGACGCCGACGCCCGCCAGGCGTTCGGTGAGCTCGTGGACCTTCTGGGCGAGCGCGTGGAAGAGGTCGAGCTCCTTCCCTCGGAGGCGTCCGAGTGGCATCGCATCACCATGGACGTGGAGATGGCGATCAACCTCGCCAGCGAGTGGGAGCGCGGGCGCGCGCAGCTCTCCCCGCCGCTGCGCGCTCGAATCGAGAGCGGCCGGGCCGCCCGGGCCTACGACTACCTGCGCGCCCGGGCTGGCGTGCCCCAGCTCCTCGCCGGGCTCACCGAGCTGTTCGAGCAGCGCTACGATGCCCTGCTCACGCCGGCCACGTTCGGCACCGCGCCGCTCGGGCTCGAGTCCACGGGCGATCCCGCCTTCTGCTCGACGTGGACGCTCCTTGGCGTGCCCACGCTCAGCCTGCCCCTCATGACCGGCGCCAACGGGCTGCCGCTGGGCGTGCAGCTCGTGGGCGCGCGCGACGCCGACGCGCGACTGCTCCGCACCGCGCGCTGGCTCGTGGAGCGAGTAGACGCCGGCTGATTGGCGCCCGGGCACGCCGCCCTTGATACAATGGCGCGGATGATCGTCCTGGGGATCAATGAGACCCACTGCGCCACTGCCGCGGTGCTGCGCGACGGCCGTATCGTCGGCTGCGCCTCCGAGGAGCGGTTCTCGCGGCTCAAGAACGACGCCGGCTACCCGCGGCGGGCGGTGGACGCTCTCCTCGTCGAGCTCGACCTCAGCCCCTCCCAGATCGACGTGGTGGCGCTGGGCGGGGCGCGGGCGGCGTCGCGCGAATGGCTCAACCGAGTTCTCCACGACGAGGCGTATGCCCGTGAGTACTATGGCGTCGCGTGGCCGTCGCCGCGTCGCACGCTCACCAAGAAAGTGCGCAAGCTCGGGGCCCGGTTCGGCCTGATGGACGCGGCCCGCGGGAAGTTCGGACTCCCGCAAGGCGAGCGCCTCGCCTTCGTCACCGAGCATCTGGGCGTCCCCGTCGATCGCATCGTCTGCCTGGACCATCATGCCTGCCATGCCGCCGCCGCGTACTTCGGCTCAGGCTTCGCCGGTCGGGAGGCCCTGGTCCTCACCAATGACAACTCCGGCGACGGCCTCTGCGCCACCGCCTCGACCGGCCGTGGGCTCGAGCTGACGCGCCACGAGGCCACCGCGAGCGCGCCCGGGTCCCTCGGCGCGTTCTACTCGTTCGTCACGCTGGCGCTGGGAATGAGGTTCGGCGAGCACGAGTACAAGGTCATGGGGCTGGCGCCCTACGCCCCGGAGCGGCACGCCGCGCGCGCGGAGGCCGCCCTGCGTCAGGTGTTCGGCCTCGAGGCGGGGCCTCCGGCGCGCTTCCAGTGGAAGAAGCCCGGCGAGCGGTACGCGCTCCTCGTCCGCGCGATGCTCGGTCTGCGCTTCGACTGGGTGGCGGCGGGCGCGCAGCGAGTGCTGGAAGGCCTGCTCCTGGAGTGGGCGCGGCTGATGCGCCAGCGCCACGGCGGCGCCCGGGTGGCGCTGGGTGGCGGCGTCTTCATGAACGTCAAGGCCAACATGCTCCTCGCCCAGGAGGACTGGGTCGAGGATCTCTTCGCGTTCCCCTCGTGCGGGGACGAGTCCAATGCGGTGGGCGCGGCCTATCTGGGCTACCTGGGCGAGTGCCGCCGCCGCGGGCTGCCCGCCACGCCCGCGCCCTTTGGTCCTGCCTATCTCGGCCCCGCGGTCACCGACGCCGAGGCCGAGGCGGTCGTCCGTGAGCGCGATCTCCACGCGCGCTACAAGGTCGCCTTCCACGACCGTATCGAAGAGCGCATCGCCGAGCTGCTCGTCACGGACGGCGTCGTCGCGCGCTGCGCCGGCCGCATGGAGTTCGGCGCCCGCGCACTGGGGAACCGCTCCATCCTCGCCAACCCGGGCGATCCCCGCGTCGTCGGTCTCATCAACCGCATGATCAAGAACCGCGACTTCTGGATGCCGTTCGCGCCCACCGTGCTGGCGGAGCGGGCGGGTGACTATCTGGTGAACCCGAAGGGCCTGGCGTCGCCCTACATGATGCTCGCGATGCCCACGACCGCGGCGGGCCGCGCCGCGCTGCCCGCCGCCATCCATCCCCAGGACGCCACGGCGCGGCCCCAGATCCTCGAGCGCGAGTGGAACCCCGAGTACCACGCGGTGATCCGCGAGTTCGAGCGGCGCACCGGCACGGGCGCGGTGCTCAACACCTCGTTCAACCTCCACGGAGAACCGGTCGTCGCCTCCGCCGCCGACGCGGTGGACACCTTCGAGCGCTCGGGCCTCCCCCACGTCGCCCTCGGGCACTGGCTGATCTCCAAGAAGTGACCGCGCCGGGCCCCCCCGCGCGGCCCCCGCGCACCGTCGACTCGCCGTGCTTCCTCTGCGGCGGCGCCGCCGCCGATCCCGTGTGGCGCACCGACGACCGCGCCTTCGGGGTGCCGGGCTCCTACACGGTGGCGCGCTGCCGCGCGTGCGGCTTCCTCTATCAGCGGCCGCGCGTGGCCGACGAGGATCTCACCGCCTGCTACCCCGATCACTACCCGCGGCACCAGGATCCGTCGCCGCGCTTGCCCCTCAAGGGCTCGGCGGGGCGCAGGCGGGCCGCGCGCTGGGCGCTCGCCGAGGGGCTCGGCTATCGCGGGCTGGCCCCCGAGCGCCCCGGACTCCTGACCCGGCTGCGAGGGCGGTGGGTGCTGCGCCGGATCCGGTGGGACTGTCCGCCATGGACGGGGCAGGGGCGGTATCTCGACGTGGGGTGCGGCTCCGGCGGCGCCCTGGGTGTGGCCCGGGCGCTGGGCTGGCGAACCGCGGGCATCGAGGTCGACGCGGACGCGGCGGCCCGGGCGCGCGCCTTCGCCGACGAGCTCCACGTCGGGGATGCCTTCGACGCCGGCTTCGCCGGAGGTCGCTTCGACGTCGTGACCGCCTTTCACGTGCTCGAGCACGTGCCCGATCCGGTGGCGCTCCTGCGCCGCATGCTCGGATGGCTGGCGCCGAACGGTCTCCTCATCGTGGAGGTGCCCAATGCGGGCGGGCTCGGCGCGCGCCTGTTCGGCCGCGCGTGGTCGGGACTCGAGCTGCCGCGTCATCTCTCGCACTTCACTCCGGCGAGCCTCGACCGCGCGGTGGCCACGGCGGGCGGGCGTGTCGTGTGGCGATGGCAGCAGGCCAAGCCGCGGCACTATCTCTGGAGCCTGCGGATCTGGTTGCGCGACCGTGGACTGGAGCGTCTCGCGCGCCTGACGGAGTGGGGACCCGTCTACGGGGTGATCAAGCTCGCCTTGGAGCTGACGCTGCCACTGGTCGCCCGGGCGGGCCGGGGCGAGGCCATCCGGATCGGGGTGGCGCCTCAGTAGCCGAGCCGGCGATCGGCCACGTGCCGGAGGGCGCGGCCGGCGAGATAGCGCCGGAGATTGTCGGCGAAGATGGGCCCGATCTCGGCGGGCGTGCTGGGCCCCGAGATGTGCGGCGTGATGACCACGTTGTCCAGGGCCCAGAAGGGGTGACCGGGCGGCAGCGGCTCCTCGGTGAACACGTCCAGCACCGCGCCGGCGATGGTGTCCTCGCGCAGCGCGCGCAGCAGCGCGGCCTCGTCCACCACCGCCCCGCGCGCGATGTTGATGAGCCACGCGGTGCGCTTCATGGCGGCGAGCCCGCTCCGGCCGATCAGCCCGCGCGTCGCCTCGGTCAGCGGCACGGTGACCGCGACGAAGTCCGCCTCGCCCAGCACGCGCTCGAGGGCGGCCGGGCGGACCACTCGATGCGCCTCGCGGGCGCCGCGTCCGCTCCGACTGACGCCGACCACGCGCATCCCGAATGCGCGGCCGGCACAGGCCACCGCGCGTCCGATATCGCCCAGGCCCACCACGCAGAGCGTCGCCCCGCGGAGCCGCGTGGGATCCACGGGCTTCCAGTGGCGCGCGCGCTGCTGCGCCCGGAAGCGCTCCATCCGCTGAGTGCTCCAGAGGGCCCAGCCGATCACGTACTCCGCCATCCACGGGCCAAAGATCCCGGCCGCGCGCGTGATCACGACATGCGTGGGCAGCCCCGGCACGAGGAAGCGCTCGACTCCGGCGCCCATGCCCTGGATCCAGCGGAGCCGGGTGGCGCCGGCCAGCAGCTCGGCGGGAAAGCCCCAGGCGTAGAGGATCTCGGCCTCGGCGACGTGGACGGCGGCCTCGTCCGGCGTGCTGCAGACGGCCAGCGTGAGGTCGCGGCGGGGCAGGCGGATCAGCCGCGCGTAGGCCTCCGCCTCGTCCGGGTGATAGACGAGGATGAGCCGGTGCGCGGGGGGGCGCCGAGCCGTCGGTACCGCCGGTCCGCGCGCGAGACGTCGCCGCGCCGTGGTGCGCCGAGGCGCGCTCACGCGCCGAGCTTGGCGAGGAGACGGTCCTCGAAGGAGAAGTCGACGGGGCGGTCGAGGCCGCCCTGGCCGCGATACCACTCGAGCGTGTGTCGGATGGCCCCGGCCAGCGTGTAGCGCGGCCGGATCCCGAGCTCCGTGCGGAGCTTGGTGGTGGTGTGCACGGCATGGCAGTCGTAGACGAGGTTCTGGCCGAACACGGGGCCGGGCGTGTCGAAGGCCTTGAGCAGCGCCGGATCAAAATGCCGGAGGGTGACCGGCCGGCCCATCGCTTCCGCGATCAGCTCCACGAACCCGACCTGGCTCACCACGTCCTCGCCCATCACGTTGTAGGCCTGGCCGTGGGCGCGTGGATCGCCCAGCATGGCGGCCATGGCCTCGCCGAGGTCCTCGACGTGACCGAATTGACGGAGCCAGCCGCCCGCGCCCGGCACCAGCACGGGCCGCCCCCGCGCAATGCGGTCCATGAAGAACATCTCGTTGTTGCGGGTGTTGAGGGGCCCCATGACGTGGGTGGGGCGCACGACGGTGACCGGCCACCCCTCGCGCCGGTGCCGCTCGAGGAGCGCGTTCTCGCCGGCGATCTTGTGCCGCGCGTAGTCGCCCCAGTACTCTCCGCGGGGCGTGGCCTCCGAGTACGGGATGGGCAGGGCATGGTCGTAGACGCGGCAGGTGGACACGAAGATCACGTGCGGGCGGCCGCGGAGGGCTCGGAGGAGGGCCTCGACGTCCTCACCGACGGTGGGCGCGTAAGTGACGTCGAACACGCCGTCGTAGGCGATGCCACCGAGCCGCCCCGGCAGCGCGGCGTGATCCTTCCGGTCGCCCGTGATCACCGTCACGCCGGCGGGCAAGCGTTCCGGGTGGCGCCCGCGGTTGAACACGGTCACCGCGTGCCCGCGCCGCTGCAGCGACTGCACGAGGTGCAGGCTGATGAATTCCGTCCCGCCGAGAACGAGCGCCCGCATGCCGCGGGATTCTAGCACAGGGGCGCGACGCGCCCCTCAGCCGATGGCCACCGCCACGCAGGTGGTGGTGCGCGTCACGCCGTCGATGGTGCCGATGGACTCCGTGACCAGGTTGCCGATGGCGTCCAGCGAGCCGCCGTCGACGACGGCGATGAAGTCGTAGGGTCCGGTCACCGCGTCCATCGCCACCACGGTGGCCTTGGCGCTCTTCACCTTGGTGAGCGCCTTCTTCACGTTCTTGGTCTTCCCGGCCGCGGTCTCGATGAGCACGTAGGCCTTCATCACGCATCTCCTTTCGGCCGCCCGCGGCCCGTCCACCAGGCGGCCAGCGCCCCCGCCGCCACCGCGGCGCCGAGGACGGGCCAGAAGTTCGTCCGGAACACGGCCAGGGCCCAGAATGGCGAGCGGCGCTGCGCGGGCGTCACGGTTCCGTCGAGCAAGCTCTCGACGACCTGGAGGGCCTCGCCGAGCAGCACGTCGGTCGTGGCCTGGGCGAAGGCGGGGTCGGCGAGGGCGGGATGGCCCACGTAGCCCTGGCCGCCGTTCCGGAGGGGGTAGTTGGGGACGAGACGCCGCGGGAGCGAGTAGCGCGCCGCGGGCAGCGCGCGATAGCCGTCCGCCACGAGGTCGGGGCGCAGCCAGAGCATGAAGGACGTTTCCCAGAGGCCCCCGTGGGCGTCGTCGGCGAAGGCGGCGCGCTCCTCATCGGAGAGGGAGCGCCCCAGCGCGGCCTCGATGCGGGGCAGATAACGGCCGCGGAGGAATTCCCAGGCGAGATAGCCGGTGACGGAGGCCATCGTGATGCCGTGCCGCCGCGACACGATGGCCGAGGCCTCCTCGAGCGCCACCAGGTGTCCCGGACCGCCGTGCCCGTTGGCGACCACGACGAAGCGGAACCCCGCCCGCGCCAGGGACGCGCCGTAGTCCACGAGGGCATCACGCACCACCCGCTGCCGTATGCGGATGGTGCCCACCGTATCGAAGGTGAAGGAGCCGAGGTGGAGCGTGGGCGCCAGCACCGCACGCCACCCGGAGCGCGCCGTCACCAGCCGCTCGGCGAGGGCCTCGGCGAAGTGGCGCGCGGCGAAGGCATCCACGCCGACGGGCAGATGGGGCCCGTGCTCCTCGAGGGGGCTCACCGGCAGCAGGATGACAGTGCGGCTCCGATCCAGCGCGTCGAGCGCCGGCGTGGACATCTCTTCGAGCAAGTGAACGGTCAAAAGCTGCTCCCCCTGGTGGCGGCGAGGTAGTCGGTCTTGGCGCGCTCCAGCTCGGCGATGATCTCGCGCCGCGCGTCCAGGAGGCGCGTGGCGGACTGCCGGCGCACGAGGGCCATGGTGCCCAGCCGGAGCTGGGAGCGGAGCCGCCCGAGCCCGCCGAGATAGCGGTAGGCGAGCAGCCCCGAGAGCGGCAGGGACAGCGCGAAGGCCGCGGCCCACGTCGCGCCGGCGAAGCGCCAGACCAGCCAGGTCTCGAGCCCCCAGAACAGCGGCAGGGCCACGATGCTGGCGAGGAGGCGCGTGGTCGCGTAGTCCGTCTCCTTCCGGGCGAACCGGTGGCTGATCCAGCGCGGGACGAAGTAC
The DNA here is from genome assembly GCA_035281625.1 of Candidatus Methylomirabilota bacterium. Taxonomy (GTDB): domain Bacteria; phylum Methylomirabilota; class Methylomirabilia; order Rokubacteriales; family CSP1-6; genus DASRWT01. The sequence continues at coordinate 4,426 of DATEDO010000222.1, read as the reverse complement.
GGCAGCCCGTTCACCACCGTCCCGTAGACGAAGATGGGGAAGCCGAGGCTCGCCCACCCGCCGCGCTGGACGCGTGCGCGAAGGCGGGGGCGCGCCAGCCGCGCCCGCACCGCCTCATCGCGCACGTGATACTCCCAGAGGAGCCCCCGATAGCCCTGGATGCGCTGCCACAGCCTCTCCACGCGCTCCGGCTCCCGCTCCGCGAAGTACTGCGCCGCCTCGGCGATGGACCGCGAGAGCCGGATGGTGTCGATCTGACGAAGCCCGAGCCCCCGCTCCTCGTGGAGCTCGCGGACCAGCTCGCCGCGGTAGAGATCGTCCACCGCGCGGATCAGCGCGGCCCAGTCCAGGCGACGCACGTTCACCACCTGCGCCTCCATGGCGAGCTGCACGTCGGTGGTGAGCGCGTCCACCGCCTTGGCGGGATCCTCCCGGTGCGCGGCCACGTAGGGGGCCAGCGGCACGGGCTCGCCGAAGGCCACCAGCACCCGGCCGCGGAACGACTTGCGCGCCTCGAATGTGAGCCCGACCGGCACGAGGGTGAGCGGATCGCCGCCCTCGCCGTCGGCGCGGGAGGCCTCGTAGTCGAGGGCGATGCGCGCGGCGCCGGTCTTGATGCGCTGCACGCGCGGTTCGGCATGCGTGGTGCCTTCCGGGTAGATGCCGACGAGGCCGCCCGCCCGCAGCGTCCGGAAGCAGGCCGCGAAGGCGTCGAGGTTTCGCTCGGCGCCCACGACGCTCACCCCCGGCGGCGTCGTATCCTGCTTGCGGTAGACGGGAATGGCGCCGCCCGCGCGCAGGAAACGCGCCACGAGGGAATGCTTGAACAGCGCCGCGGTGGCGAGGAAGTGGACCTTTCGGGATAGCGCGGATGCGACGAGCAGCGAGTCGATGAGATTGTTGGGGTGATTGATGCAGAGGAGCACCGGCCCGCGGGCGGGGACGCGGTCGGCGTGGCGCACGTCCACCGCCTTGAAGAAGAACCAGATCCAGAACCGGGCCAGGGCCCGCACCGAGGCGTAGAAGGCGCCGGTGGCCTCGCGCAGCTCGCTCATTCGCCACCGACGACCCGGCGAAGGGTGGCGAGGAACCAGGAGGCCCGCTCCACGCTGTGGCCCCCCACGAAGTCCAGCCGCGTCCCGCGCTCCTCGGTGTGATTGCGGGGATCGAAGCTGACCACGAGCGAGACCCGGTGCTCGCCCGCGTCCAGGCGCAGACGCTCCCCCGCGCTCTCGTCGCCCAGCCGGGCCACGATCAGATAGAGGCCGGCGGCGTCGGTCTCCCCGAGATACCGGAACCCGGTCTTCTCGCGGGTGAGCGAGACGGTGACTCCGGAGAGGGGCCCTCCCCGGGCGTCCTTGAGATAGCCCAGAACGGTGTAGCGGTAGTAGACCTCGTGCTCGCCGAAGGCGGGCCCCGCGAGGCCGGCAAGGAGCACCAGACATGACAATAGCTTATACATCATCGGCTCATGCTCGGGACGAGGGCCGTGTCCGGCCGAGCACTGCGGCCAGCACGGTGCGGTGGCAGCGGGCCGGGTCGGCGCACGAGCAAAGGAGCGTCACGCGGCGCCGGCGGGCCAGCGCGCGAAGCGTCGCCAGGGCCTCCGAGGCGGGCGGCCGCCGGAGGCCGGCCAGGTACCGGCGCCGCAGCTCGGGCCAGCTCAGACGCCCGGCGTTCCACCGCCGGAGGGTGCCGATCTCCGCCCCGAGGTCGCGCAGCCAGAGATCGACCTGGGCCCGCCGGATGCCCCGCGGCCAGAGCCGCATGACGAGCACCCGGGCTCCGTCCGAGGGCGCGGCGGGCTCGTAGACGCGCTTGGTGCCCACGCGCCCGCGCGGCGCCATCGGCTAGCGGGGAATCGCCTCGACGATCACCGCGGTGCCGTAGGCCAGCACCTCGGTGACGCCGGCGGCGATCTCGTTGGCGTCGTAGCGCATCCCGATGATGGCGTTGGCGCCGAGCTGGGAGGCATGGCGCACCATCAGCTCGAAGGCCTCCTCCCGCGCGTGCTCGCACAGCTCGGTGTAGAGCGTGATGTTCCCGCCGAACAGCGTCTGGAGCGTGGCCCCCAGGTTGCCGATGACGCTTCGCGAGCGCACGGTGATGCCGCGGACGACGCCGCGGTGGGACACGATGCGGTAGCCCTCGAAGCCGAACGCGGTGGTGACCCACGGGGCGCTGACGCTCATCGCGATCCCCCCGGCCGGGCTAGGCGAGCACCGCGACCGCCTCGATCTCGATCGCGCAGCCTCGATCGGCGTCGTAGAGGCCCTGGACCTCGAGGAAGGTCATCGCGGGATAGTGGCGGCCGAAGTACTCGCGGTACACCGCGCCGATCTCGCGCCCGCGCGCTTTGTACTCCGCGGTGGAGAGCGCGTAGATGGTCAGCTTGACGATGTCGGTGAGCTGTCCGCCGCGCGCGCCCACCGCGGCCCGGAGGTTCTCCAGCACCTGGCGGAACTGGGCCACGAGGTCGCCCTTGCCGACCACCTCGCCGTCACGATTCACCGCGACCTGGCCGGCGATGTAGAGGGTCTTCCCGCCCTGCGCCTCGTAGGCGTGGGAATACCCCTGCGGCTTCATCAAGGTGGGCGGGTTCACCGCCTCGAGAATCCTGTACATGTTCGCCTCCGGTGCCCGGCGGGGCGGCGTGACGAGTCCGAGAAGCGGATCCGCCGGTGGGCGATTATACTACCGGCGCTCATGAGCCGGCGCTTCGAGAAGGTCTCGCTCGCGGACGCGGTGGACCGGCTCCGGCCGGGCATGCGGGTGCTGCTGCCGCCGGGCTGCGGCGATCCCACCGCGCTGCTCGCCGCCGTGCTCGCCCAGGCCGATCGCCTTGCGCCGCTCACCCTCATGGGCGGACTCCGACTCGACGACTATCCGATGGCGGCGCCGGCGCTCGCCGGTAAGGTGCGCTTCGTCACGTGGCACATGTCGCCGCGGCTGCGGGACGCCGAAGCGCGGGGCGACGCCGAGTTCGTGGCCGCTCGCTACTTCGACACCGTCACCGCGTTCGCGGCCGGCGGGCCCTGGGCTCCGGATGCCGTGCTCGTGCACGCGAGCCCGCCGGATCGCGGCGGATGGCTCTCGCTCGGCGTCTCGGTGAGCTACATGCTGCCGGCGGCCCGGCGCGCTCCGCTCGTCATCGCCCAGGTCAATCCGCGCATGCCGCGCACGCGGGGCAACGCCTTTCTCCATCGGACCCAGATCGACTGCTGGGCGGAGGCCGAGCACCCGCTCGTGGAGTATCCGCCGACGCCGCTGGGTGACGTGGAGCGGACCATCGGCGCCCACGTGGCCGGACTGGTCCCCGACGGCGCCACCATCCAGGTCGGAATCGGCGCCATCCCCCAGGCGGTGCTGGAGGCGCTGCGCGGCAAGCGCGACCTCGGCGTGCACTCGCTGCTCGTCGATCACATGCTGCCCCTCATCGAGTCGGGCGTCATCACCAATGCCCGGAAGGCGCTCCACCGGGGGCGCATGGACGTGGGCGAGATCATGGGGACGGAGCGGCTCTTCGCGTGGAGCGCCGACAATCCCGCGGTCAACATGGAGCCGTCCGACATGGTCCACGATCCGCAGGTGATCGGCGGGCTCGGGGATTTCCTGTCGGTGAACTCCGCCCTCGAGGTCGATTGCCTCGGGCAGGTGAATGCGGAGAGCGTGGGCGCCCGGCAGGTGGCGGGCATCGGTGGTCAGTTCGACTTCGTGCTCGGCGCCGCGCGTGCGACCGGCGGGCGGGCCATCATCGCGCTCCCCTCCACGGGACGCGGGGGGCAGGTGTCCCGAATCGTGCCCGTGCTGCCCGCGGGGGCGCGGGTGACCTCGCCCCGGTTCCTCGCCGATTACGTGGTGACGGAGTACGGCGTGGCCGCCCTGCGTGGCGAAAGCGACGCCGGGCGGCGTCGCGCGCTGCTGCGCGTCGCCCACCCGGCGTGGAGGGAGAAGCTGGAAACGGCTACTTCTTGAGCTTGTCGATCTCGGCGAAGATCTCCGCGTCCTCGGGGAAGCGAAACGTTTCCTGGTTGTTGTAGACTCGCTTGCCGTCGATATCCACGAAGAAGACGCCGCCCATGCTCTCGGTGAGGTCGGCGGTGATGCCGTACTTGCTCTTGATGGCGGCCTGCAAACTGGAGGCCTGGGGGAGGTAGTTTCACTCGCCGCAGTACGTGATCTGGATCTTCATCCGATCCTCCTTGAGAGTGGCGTACGCCAATAGTACCGGGGCGTCGGGAAGGGAGTCAAATGGCGCGGCCCGTTCTCATCGACACCGACCCCGGCATCGACGACGCCCTCGCCCTCTTCCTCGCCTGGGGCACTCCCGGCGTCCAGGTGGAGGCCATCACCACGGTGGCCGGCAACGTCTCCGTGGATCTCGCCACCACCAACGTCTTCCGTCTCCTCGAGGGCGCGCGACCGG
>DATEDO010000221.1:0-36138 GCA_035281625.1 Candidatus Methylomirabilota bacterium | reverse complement strand
AGAGCCCGCCCCATTCGAGATCGCGAATGTCGCCACGGAGCGCATCCAGACCGTCGCGGTCGGCCGCGTCGTCGATGACGAAGCCGAGCGTGAGATCGTGGCGCACGGCGAGATGGCGCGCCACCTGATAGGCCCGCACCTTGTCCCCCGTGTGCGGGGGATAGGGAATGCGATGGGCGAGCATGAGGAGGCGCATGATCAGGCGAAGTCCGCTCCGGCGACCCGGGGCGTGTCCAGGCGGACCGCGGCACGGGCCGCTGGGGCCAGCACCGTCTCCACCGCCTCGGCGAGCCGCGTGGTGGTCACGTCCCACGCGTACCGCCCGCGCACGAAGGCGGCGGCATGGCTTCCCAGCTCGGCGCGCCGGGCCGGGTTGGCCAGGAGGTCGATCACCGGCCGCGCACAGTCGTTCGAAGTCTCCTCGGCGAGGAGATCCCGGCCCGCCCGGGCGCCGAAACTTGCGGCGGCCGCGGTGGTGGTGACCACGGCCAGACCCGTGCACATCGCTTCCAGCAGCGCCCGCTGGGTGTCGGCGCCCTCGGGACGGGGCGCCACCGCGAGCGTCGCGCGGTGCAGCAGGGGCCGAATGTCCCTCACGCCATCCGACACCTCCACCCCCTGGATGCGGGTGAGCTCGCGGGTCGAGGCGGGAAGGCTGCGCCCGGCCACGAGGAAGCGCGCGCCGGCGTGCCGGCGGCGTACCGCGGGCACGAGCGCGCGCAGGATGTCGCCCGCCGCCGCCACATCCGCGTCCCCGGCGAGCGAGCCCACGTAGAGCACGGCCGGGATGCCCGGCATCCGCAGGGCCGGCATGAAATGCTCCGCGTCCACGCCGCTCGGCACGACCATGGGCGGCGCCTCGGCGGCCGCTTCCACCCGTCGCGCAGCGTCCGCGCTCGCGACAATGCTACGGGCGGCCCGGCGCGCCATCGCCTTCTCGGCGAGTCGCAGCCGGGCCGCTTCGGTCCGATAGAAGTTGGCGCCGAAGCGCGCGCGCGCCTGGCTCGTCCACCAGGACGAGTCCACGTCGGCGAAGTCCATCACGATGGGCACGGCGGGATCCGCGTCCAGGGCGTACTGGATCATGCTGGACGACGTGGCGCAGATGAGGTCGTAGGAGCCGACGCGGAGCCGGTCGCGCAGGCGCGTGGCGAGCGCGGCGGAGCGCGCGTAGGCCATGGTGGCCGAGTTCCCGGTGGCGAGACTCACCGCGCTCGAGAGGGTCTTCCATCCACGCGTGACCACCGCGAACTCCAGGTCTCCGAACTCCTCGCGCAGGGCGGAGACCGCACCCGCGGGATTCGGATCGTCGGTCACGAAGGCGAGGGTGAGCTGATGCGTACGCGCAAGCTGCCGGGCAAGCCGTTGCTCCCTGGTCGCGTCGGTTTTTCGACGCCCGACGGGAAGCCAACGGCCCAGCATCATGATCTTCATTTTTCGTTGCGGCCCCTGTGTTCGACCCCCGAATCGGGGGGAGATTTGCGTGTAAACCCTCGCCGATCGAGCATTAACTGCACGTCCTGTGCCACCACCTCAGGGCAGGAATCGGGTCAGGAACGGGCCCAGCCGCCGCGTCACGGGCAGCGGCAGGCGTTTCCAGCCCTCGACGGCCAGCCGCATCTTGGGATTCGAAGGGCTCATGTTCGGCATGGTCGCCCCGTCGAGCAGCGCGTACTGGTAAGGCAAGGGCTGCGGCTCGAAGCCCCAGTGGCGCTTGAAGTTGTAGGCTCCCGTGCCCTCCCGGCTCCGCCCGAAGTCGAACACGCGGTAGCCCGCCCCCGCCACGTGACACATCAGCTCCCAGTACATGAAGTCGTTGACGGCGAAGGGCAGGGCCTCGCGGAGCGCGCCGCCGTAGTAAGGCAGGGCGTGGTCCTCGTAGAGGAGCGTCAGCACGCCGGCGACCATGCCGTCGTTGCGCCAGACGCTCAGGAGCTCGCACTCTTTCCCGAACTCGGCCACGAGCGCGTGAAAAAGGCGGCGGGGAAACACCGGTGACCCGAGGTTGTGCACGCTCGCGGCGTAGATGTCGTAGAAGCGGTCGAGGTGCTGGAGGCCGATCTCGGCGCGGAGGCCGTGCTTGACGCCCTGGCGGGTCATACGGCGCTGCTTGCGGGGAATCGCCTCGAGATTCTGCTCCTCCGAGCTGGAGATCGGCCGGGAGAACGTCACGTAGAGGGACTTGGTCGGCAGGTCCATCTGCTGGCCGACCCGGTGGCGCAGCTCCACGTACTTCGCCCCGACGCGGCGGGCCCGCTCCGTCGCCGCGCCGAGGAGGGCTTCGCGCGCCGGGGAGGCTTCCGCGCAGATCCCGCCGTACACTGCGTACGGCACGGAGACGAGGGCCCGTCCCCCGAGGAGACCGCGCACCTCGAAGAGGGGCAGCACGCCCTCCAGGCCGCCGCCGCGGGTCGCCATGAGGTAGTGCGGCCGGTGCCCGAACGCGGACTGCACCGCGCGCTTCCAGGCGAGCAGGTGGAAGGGACTTCCCCGGCCGCTGGCGCGGACGAATGCATCCCACTCCGCGGTGTCGGTGTCGAGGTCCTTGATCTCCATTCGGGCTCCCGTGAGCGGCTCAGCGTCCCGGGCCGTGGAGGAGCACGCGCACGATACGCTCGGCCGCCTTGCCGTCCCACAGCTCGGGGAGCTCGCCGGCCGGCCAGCGCCCCTCCGCCACATCCCGCCACGCGGCGAAGATGGCGTCGGGCCCCACGCCGACGATACGGTTGGTGCCCCGCCTGACGGTCACCGGCCGCTCGGTGTTCTCGCGCAGGGTGAGACACGGCACCCCGAGCGCGGTCGTCTCTTCCTGGATGCCACCCGAGTCCGTCAGCACGCAGCGCGCGTTGGCCATGAGCTGCACGAAGTCCAGGTACGGCAGCGGCGCGGCGAGGCGGAGGCTCGAGGCGGCGGGAAGACCCTCCGCGAGGGCTTCCAGGCGCGCGCGCGTGCGGGGATGCACGGGGAACACCACCGGAATCTCGGCCTGGACGCGGGCGATGGCCGACATCATGCGGCCCAGCGCCTCGGGCGTGTCCACGTTGCTGGGGCGGTGGAGCGTCAGTGCCGCATAGCCGCGGGGCGTGAGCCCGAGGTCGGCGAGAATCCGGGACTCGCGCGCCCGCTCGCGGTAGCGGAAGAGGGTGTCGATCATCACGTTGCCGACGAAATGCACGCGGCGCGAATCCACGCCTTCCCGGGCGAGGTTCTCGTTGCCGGCGGGCTCGGTGGTGAAGAGCACGTCGGACACCGCATCGGTGAGGATGCGATTGATCTCCTCGGGCATGCTTCGATCGCCGCTGCGGAGCCCGGCCTCGACGTGGGCGATGGGGAACCCCAGACGGACCGCGGTCAGCGCCGCCGCCACCGTGGACGTCACGTCGCCGACGACCACCACCCAGTCCGGCCGCCGCTCCAGGAGCACCGGCTCCAGCCGCCGCATGATCTCCGCGGTCTGCCCCACCGCGGTCTCGGCCCGCGCCTCGAGGTTGACGTCGGGGGCAGGAATCTCCAGGTTGGCGAAGAAGGCCTCGGACATCTGGAGATCGTAGTGCTGGCCGGTGTGGACGAGGGTGACCTCGGCCTCGGAATAGAGGCGCAGCTCGGCGAGCAGCGGCGCGATCTTCACGAAGTTGGGACGGGCCCCGACCACCGCGACGATCTTCACCGGGCCCCTCCCGAGACGAGCAGCCCCGCGCCGGCGAGGACGTCGGCGGCCGACGCGAACGACAAGTCGGAGAGCAGCCGCACGAGGCGCGCTTCCGTGCGGCCCACGTTCACGAGGTGGCGGAAGCGCGTGAGGGGGCCCACGGGAAGGCGAGGCTGGTCCGGGTCGAACTCCCAGGGGTGGAGATAGACCATGGCCGGCTGTCCCTCGCGGTGATTGAGCGTCCGGATAGCGCGGCGGGTGACGCGGTACGGGAAGAGGCGGAAGTACCCGCCTCCCGCGACGGGGACCCGCCGGCCCATGAGCAGCATGGTCGAGGGCGGGAACTCGATGATCTCGCCCCCGCTGGGCGTCTTCAGGCGGTGCGGGAAACGGGGCGCGTCGGGAATGCCGTAGCGGTCATGGACGATGGGGAAGATGCTCGAGTCGTAGCGGAACCCGGCCTCGGCGAGCACGTCGAGGCTCCAGAGCGTCTCCCGCATGACGGAGAACGTGGGGGCGCGATAGCCGAGGACGGGGTGGCCGGTGGCGTCCTCCAGGGCCCGCTTCGCCCGGGTGACGTCGCCCACGAACTCGTCCCGGCTGAGATGCTGGATCATCCGGTGGCCGTGGCCGTGGCAGGCGATCTCATGGCCCAGCGAGGCGATCTCCCGGACCAGGGCGGGATGGCGGTCCGCCACCCAGCCCAGCACGAAGAAGGTCGCGCGGACCCCGTCACGGTCGAGGATGTCGAGCAGCCGCTCCGTCGAGCGGGTCACCCGGCTTTCCAGCGTGGGCCACTCCTCGGGACGCAACACCCGGGAAAAGGCTTCGGCGTGGAAGTATTCCTCGACGTCAAAAGTCAGCGCGTTCTTCATGTGATCCGACCTCGGCGAGGAGCCCCTCGTCGTGCTGCTCGGCCTCGGCGAAGAACTGCACGGTGTGGGCGAGCCCGCTCACCACCGAGACGCGGGGCGCCCAGCCGAGAAGGTCAGCGGCCAGGGCCACGCCGGCCCGCGCGGGGGCGGACGGCTCCGAGCGCGGCCGGCCCTGGCGCGGCACCACGTCGGCGCGCAGGAGTCGATTGAGAATGCCGAGCATCTCAACGGGCGACGTGAGCTGCCCCGAGCCGATGTTGATGGCGGCCCCGGCGGCCCGGGGTGACCGCGCGGCGGCGACGGTGGCCGCCACCGCGTCATCCACGAAGAGGAAGTCCTGGCCCACCCGGCCGTCGCCGGTGAGGATCGGCCGGCGGCCCCGCCGGAGCGTCTCGATGAGGGCGGGGACGAAGGCTCCGTGCAGCACCGCGTTCTGCCGTGGTCCGTACACGTTGAAATAACGGAGGAGCACCGTTTCCACGTGCCGCGAGGCGTGATAGGCGCGGCAGTAGATCTCCCCGGCCAGCTTGGATGCCCCGAAGACGGACACGGGCAGCGCCGGCCGGTCTTCGGTCACGGGGTTGCCGTCGGTGCTGCCGTAGATGGACGCGCAGGAGGCGAACACCACCCGGCGCACACCTTCGGTGGCGGCGGCCTGGAGCACGTTGAGCGTGCCCTGGACATTGACGGTGTGGACCTCGCCGTGTCCTCCCGCGGTGGTGCCGGGAGGCAGCCCCGCGAGATGATAGACGCAGTCGACGTGTCGCATCGCCTTGCGGGCGAGCTTGTCGTCGCGCACGTCCCCCACCATGAGCTCGATCCGCCGGCCGGGCCGGCCGGAGGCGGGAGACCGCTCGGCACCGGCCTGGAGATTGCGAAGCGAGCCCGTGGACAGGTTATCGAGGACCCGGACGTCGACGCCTCCCTCGAGGAGGGTGTCGACGAGATGCGAGCCGATGAACCCAGCGCCGCCGGTCACGAGAGCTATTGCCATGGCGACCTCTCAGAGCGTGACGATTGACTTCTTCGAGCCGCGGTAGGCCTTGAGGGCGTTGCGGGTGTCGACGACCAGGGAGGCCCGATCGGCGATGGCCGCATAGTCGAAGCTCGAGTGGTTGGTGAGGATGAGCACGCAGTCCGCCGCGGCGAGGACGTCGGGGGTCGGAGTGACCGCGGTCAGCTTGTGCCCGTCCAGTGCGAGCTGCGGGGTGAAGGGATCGGCGTACGACACCCGCGCTCCCTTGCGCGTGAGCATCTCGATGATTTCCAGGGCGGGCGACTCGCGGATGTCGTTGACATCGGCCTTGTAGGTGATGCCCATGACCAGCACCGACGAGCCGTTGAGCGCCTTGGCCCGCTCGTTGAGCGAGTCGCTCACGAGGGTCACCACGTGCTCGGGCATGTTGCGGTTGATCTGGTCGGCGAGCCCGATGAACTGGGCCTCGTACCCGGTGAGCCGGATCTTCCAGGAGAGGTACAGGGGGTCCACCGGGATGCAGTGGCCGCCGATGCCGGGCCCCGGATAGAACGGCATGAAGCCGAAGGGCTTGGTGGCGGCGGCGTCGATGACCTCCCAGGGATCCACGCCGATCTTCCGGCAGGCCAGGGACAGCTCGTTGGCGAGCGCGATGTTCACGCTGCGGAAGGTGTTTTCCAGGAGCTTGGCGGTCTCGGCCACCCGCGGGCTCGTCGCCCGGAACACGCTCGAGGTGACGTGGGCGTAGAGCGCCGCCGCCAGCTCCGTGCACGCGGGAGTCACGCCGCCCACGACCTTGGGGATATTCGCGGTCGTGTAGCGCTTGTTGCCGGGATCCACGCGCTCCGGCGAGAACGCCAGGAAGTAGTCGTCGCCGATCACCCGGCCCAGCGACTCGATCCGGGGCTGCACGACTTCCTCGGTGGTGCCGGGGAAGGTGGTGCTCTCCAGGACCATCAGCTGGCCCGGGCGGAGGCGGGGCAGGAGGTTCTCCACGGCGGAGAGGATGAACGAGATGTCCGGCTCCTTCCCCTTGCGGAGCGGAGTCGGCACGCAGATGACGATGGCGTCGGCGGACTCCGCGTCCTCGAAGCTGGTGGTGGCGGAGAGGGCGCCGGCGGCGACGAGCGGGGCCAGGGTGTCGGCGGACACGTCGACGAGGTACGATTCGCCCCGATTGAGCAGATTGACCCGCTCCAGGTCCAGGTCGATGCCGCGAACGGTGAGGCCGGCCTTGGCCAGCTCGACCGCGAGCGAGAGTCCCACGTACCCCATTCCGACGATCGACACCCGGGCGGTCCGCGCGTCGAGCTTGCCCTTCAGCTGGGTGACCCAGTGGTTCACGAAAGATCTCCTCTCAGGCCTTGGTGTCGGCCTTCGCGTAGGCGCGGTAGTAGCTGTAGTACTGGTTGACCTTGCGGACGGACACCTGGTTCAGCACGACGCCGAGGATCGGCGTCCCCGACTTCTCGATGATGCTCTTGGCCCGGAGGAAGTCGCGCGGACGGGTGAGGCCGGCCTGGCAGACGAGGATCACCCCGTCGGTGGCGGCGGCCATGTAGAGGTTGTCGGGAATGAGGAGGATGGGGGAGGAGTCCAGGAGAACGAACTCCGCCTCCACCGACATGGAGTCGAGGACCTCGGGGAGCCGGGCGGAGCCGAGCCCCGTCCGGGTGAGCGCGGTGGAGGACGCGCCGCGCGGGGTGAGCCAGACGCCCTCGGCCACCGGGCTCATGGCCTCGCGCAGATCGCCGGTACCGGCGAGGAGGTCCGAGAAGCCCTTGGCGTTGGGGGTCTTGAGCGTGCGGTGCAGGGTGGGGCGGTGGAAGTCGGCGTCGGCGATGATCACGTGCTTGCCGACCTCCCCGAACACGAGCCCGAGGTTCACCACCACCGTGGACTTGCCCTCTCCGGGCAGCGCGCTGGCGATCATGATCCGGCGCATCGGGGTCTCCCGGCCGAGGAGCTGGATCTCCACGCGGAGGCGCCGGAAGGCCTCCACGAAGAGGAAGTATTCCTCCTGGCTCACGTCATCGGGCTGGCCGCCCCCCACCATGAACATGGACCGGCGTGAGCGCACCCGCGGGATGCTGGCGAGCACGGGCAGGCCGGTGAGGTTCCGCACGTCCTCATCGGTCTCGATGGGCCGGTTGAAGTACTCCACGGCGGCGGGCACGCCGAGCCCGATGAGGAGCGCCAGGCCGAGGGCCACGCCGAGGAACCGGATCCGCTTCTGGTTGACGGCGGGAACCGGCACGCTCGGCGGGTCGATGACCTTGACCACCTTCATCTCGCCCTGCTCCCGGATGCGCGCGGCGGACAGCTTCTCGGACAGCATGGCATGCAGGCGCCGGCTGGACTCGACCTCGGTGAGGAGGCGGGTGTACTCCAGCTCGTCACGCGAAAGCCCGGTCAGGCTCTTCTTGAGCCCGGCGATCTGATCGCGCAGAGCTTCCTCCTGCGCGCTGAGGGACAAGGCGGACGTCTCGAGCGCGGCCATGGTCTCGGCGAAGGCGGAGCGGTCGGGAGCCGGCACGGTGCTGCCGGCGGTCGGCACGGGGGTGGTCTCCTTGACCGCGTCCCCCAGCTCCTTCTGGACGTCGGTGATCTGACGCTTCGCCGTCATCACCCGCGGATGCTCGTCGGTGTACTGGGTCTGGTACTCGAGGAGCTGGGCCTCGAGGCTCTGGAGCTTGGCGCGGAGGCGCTGCACGCGGGGCCCGGTCTGATTCGGGGCGGGCCCCGGCTTGGCCACCGGGACGGAGGACGGCGGCAGCGCCTCCACCTTGGCCTTCAGCGCGGTGAGGCGACTCTGCGCCATGCTCTTGTTCGACACCACCTCGGCATACGTGTTCTCCAGCTGGGACAGCCGCTGCACGGCCTCGGCGTGGCGGGCGGGGATGCGCACGCCGCCGCGAGCGGCGGTGAACTGGCGCATCGCCTCCTCGGCGGTGCCCAGGGTCTTGCCGATCTGGGACTGCTGCTGCTCGAGGAACTCGCGGGTGGTCTTGGAGTCCTCCACGTTGAAGGACCGCGTGCGGGAGACGAGGACCTCGATGTAGGTGTTGGCGATGTCCATGGCCACGCGAGGCTGCGAGGCCTCGGCGGTGATCTCGACGATGCCGGACTCCCCGAGCGGCCGGAAGCGCACGCGCGAGGCGCGGAGCTCGTTCAGGGCGCGGCGCTGGGGGCTCTCGACGACCACTTCCTCACCGCGGAGCCGGCGGATCCAGTTCTGGAATTCCAGGTTGTAGTCGACGCTGTAGGGGTTCTGCACGAGGTCATCCACGGAGTTCCGGGGCAGCGATTCCACCACCGCCTCGGACAGGCTGCGGCTGCGCAGGATGGCGAGCTGCACGTCCAGGGGGCGGAAGGGCGAGAACTCCTGGAACAACGGGGCCCGGTCCGGCCGCGTCTCCATGAGGATGGTCGCGACGGTCCGGTGACGGGGGGGCTCCTTGGACATCACGTAGGCGATGGGCATGAAGAGCGCCACGCCCAGGAGCGAAACGAGCAGCACCCATTTCTTCCGCCGGGAGAAGACGGAAAGAGCGATCTGCTTGAGGATCTGCACGTTGTTCATCGGCGTCGATCTCCTCGTGCGGTTGTCAGGCGGACCGTCATGGCCTCAGCGCCCCCGCGCAAACAGCACCACCTGAATCGTGTTGATCAGGATGAGCAGGTCCAGGAACAGCGACAGATTCTTGATGTAGTAGAGGTCGTACTGGAGCTTCTCCAGCGCGTCTTCCACCGACGCGCCGTAGCGATATTTGACCTGCGCCCATCCCGTGATGCCAGGCTTCACAGAGAGGCGCTCCATGTAGAAGGGAATCTGCTTCTGCAGCTCGTACACGAACTCAGGCCGCTCGGGCCGCGGGCCGATGAAGCTCATGTCACCCACCAGCACGTTGAAGAGCTGCGGCAGCTCGTCGAGCCGGGTCTTGCGGAGGAAGGCGCCCACCCGGGTGACGCGTGGGTCTTCCTGCTGGGCCCACACCGGCCCGGTTTCCTTCTCGGCGTCCTCCCGCATGGAGCGGAACTTGTTCAGGATGAACACCCGGCCGTTCTGGCCGAGGCGGGGCTGCCGGAACAGGGCAGGCCCGTTCGACTCGAGCTTGATCGCCAGGGCCACCAGCCCCATGAGCGGCAGCGCGAGGACCAGGCCGACCAGTGAGAGCCCCACGTCGACCAGTCGCTTCACGATCTCGGTGCGGGGGGTCTTCACGAAGCCGTCGGAGAAGATCAGCCAGCTCGGCCGGAGATCCGTCACGAGGATCTTGCCCGTCTCCTTCTCGTAGAAGGTCGGCCAGTCCTCCACCTGGATGCCCCGCATGCGGCAGTCGATGAGGGCCTTCGCGGGGAAGTTCCCCCGGCGGTTCATCTGGGCGACCACGATCAGGTCGGGGCGGGTCTCCTCCACCAGGGCGGGAAGGTCCTGGATCTTGCCGAGTAGGGCGTAGGGAGCGGGCACCGTCTCGGGGGCATTCGGGTTGTCGTCGAGGAAGCCGACGATCGAGAAGGGGCGCGCCCCGGTCTCGACGAGCCCGGCGATCACCTTGCCGATCGCGCCCGTCCCCAGGACGAGCACCCGGATGCGGATGCGGCGGTGCGAGAAAGGTCCGATCCAGGTCGCGCGCCAGGCGATGAGCCCGAGCGTGGCCGCGGCGCCGATCTGGAGAAACGCCGCGCGGCCCAGCCGGAGGCTTGGGATCGCGAACCCGATCGCCGCGACCAGCAGGCCGGCCACGGCCTGACACGTGAGAAGCCGGGCCAGCAGCTCACGGCGCCCCATGGCGAGACGGACATCGTAGAGCCCGCCCAGGTTGAGCACGAACCCAACCACGAGCGCGACCAGCATGAAGCGAGGGATGACCGGCCCCTCCGCGATCCAGGTCCCGGTGAGGCGGGGGATGTGGAAGGTGAGGGCGAGTACGGCGAGGTCACCGGCGAAGAGGATCAGCGGAAGCTGCGGGATGTAGTGACGGAAGATCCTGAGCATGACCGGGCGCGAGAAGGAGCAATCGTGGTGCCAAGGGCGTGCGCCCGATCACGAGCTAAGGTATTGATTTCACGAGTTACTGTCGCTCACGGAGGCGGTACTCCCCTACCAGCAAGTGGTACGGATTTTCACGCTCTGCTCATTCTGCATGGCAAAACGACAGGGGATGCAAATCTGACATTCAATCAAGGGGTTGCGCGGCGGAACGCGCCACGCACAAAATGCGCGGCAAACGCTAGAAACTGGCGCTCAGCGTCAGAGTTGCGCGGTTCTCGGTGGAGCTCTGGAGGAACTGAGCGGGGATCCGGCTCGTGTCGATGGAGTTGGATCCGATGTTGGTCGACCGGTCCCGGTCCCGATCGATGTAGAGGTAGGCGAGCGAGGCCGAGAGCCAGTTGGTGATCAGCCAGCTGATGTTGGCCCCCGCGGTCAGGATGGTGGACGGCGCCGAGGTCGAGCCGCCACCCTGAACGGGCTCGTTCCGCGAGTATGTCGCGTGGACGGTTCCAGTGATGAAAGGGGTGAACGAGTAGCTGGCGTTGGCGAAGACCGCGCGCGTCGCGACGATGCCGAAGTCCTCACCCTCGTCGGCGGTCTGCCGGAAATCCTGGAAAAAGCCCGCCGAGATGACCCCGCGGGCGAAGCGATAGCTCGCGTCCACGCTCGTCGAGAAGAGGTGCGAAGGGTCGCCGCGCTCCGAATCGAAGAGGCTGTAGCCGACCCGGGCGGAGACGGAGAAGCCGGTGGGAATCCCGTGGGAGCCGGTGAGCGAGATGTTCCAGATCCGCGAGTCGTTCCCGTTGTCGTTGTTGTTCATGATCCACGAGAACGACGACGACACGCCCACGTTGGTGTACGTCCCGATCTGCCGGGTGAACGATCCGTAGACGCGTTGCCCGAACTCGTCGTTCGTGGTCTCGCCTTCCCGGAACGTGAACTCATAGCCCCCGGTGAGGGTGTTGAGCGCCCCCACCGGCATCGACACGTTACCGCCGATGATGTTGCTGATGGTGCTGGACCCCTCGTCGGGGAGGAACAGCACGTTCCGGTAGTAGAACTGCAACTGGTAGACGTCGACGAGCCAGTTGAGTGAGATGGCGAACGTGTTCTGGACGAAGGTGTCTCGCGTCGTCCGCAGGCCGTTGGGATCGGCGAGGAAGGGATCGTCGTCACGCCGGAACGAGTCCGAGATGGTGAGAGTCAAGCGCGGCGTGAACGTGTGGAGGATGCTGGCGGTGAACGTGGGGAAGAAGTTGAAGTTCTGATCGTCGGGGGCGGTGTCGTAGACGCCGGACAGGCCGGTCGACAGGGAGCCCTGCGTGTTGGGCAGGTTCATGAGCAAGGCCAGCCCCAGGGTCAGCGAGGTCCGGAAGTTGTCCGTCCGGCCCTTCTCCACCAGGAAGAAGTTGTCCGTCCACTGCTCGGCGAGCGTGAGGCTCGGCGTGAAGGTGAATCGCGGCGCTCCCGTCGGGATGATCGACGTGTCGTAGGCGCCCGGAATGCGCGTCTGCGACGGGGGCGGCGGCGTCGCGGGAACGAAAGGCTTCCCGTCGGGCCCGAGGATAGGCCTTCCGTCGGGGCCGAGCACCCGAGGCTGCGTGCCCGGCGTCGTGATGGTCTGCGTGGAAGGCGTCGGCGTCTGCGAGGGCGTCTGACTCGGCGAGGTCTCCTGCGCCGCGGCCGGGATGGGAGCGAGGAGCGCGACCAGGGGGAGAAGAACGAGAGGAATCAGGGAGAGTCGCGCGATTCGCGACTCCCCCTGCGACGTCGCCTCCGTCCTAGAAGAGCCTCTGAGGGACAAAGATTATGTCTTCTGGTCTCAGCTTCACGTCCGGATTGTCCTCTGGTGACCGGAGGATCTTATCAAGGTCGACCCGCATACGCACCTTTTTTTCGCCCTCCGACCGCAAGAGTTCGACGCGGCCGGGCGCGGCGAGGGGCGTCGTACCGCCCACCTGGGTGATGGCCTTGGCCAGGGTGAGGTCGCTGGTGAACTTGACCGGGCCGGGAGCCCGCACTTCGCCCTGCACGTAGACCAGCTCGGCCACCGGCACCACGATGGAGTCGAAGGGCTCGAGCTTGAGGTTCTGGGAGACGTCACCCTTCTGGAGCCGCTCGAAGTTCAGGGGGATCTTCTTGCCCCCGCGGAGGACGAACCCCTTCTCGGCGTCGGCGTTCGCGGCCACGCCGCCGATCATGGCGGTGGCCTCGAGCAGGGTCATGTCGTTGCGGGTCAGCTGGAGCGGCCCCGGCTTGGCGAAGCCGCCGATGAAATACACCGGACGGCTCTTGATCTCGCGGATGATGACGGTGACCGACGGAACCTTGATGGTCCGGCTGTAGTGCTTCACCAGCTCGTCCTGGAGCTGCTGGACGGTGCGCCCGCCCGCCTGGATCTCACCGATGAGCGGGAGGGAGGTCTTGCCGTCCGGACGCACGAACACCACCTGGTTCAGATCCTTGTTGTCCCAGACCTGCACCTCCAGGACGTCCTCCGGACCGATGATGTAGGACGCGTCCTGCTGGGGGGCCGGTTGCTGGGCCATGGTGAGCGCAGCGGGCACGGCGAGCAAGACCAGCGCGGCGACCAGACCCAGCGCGAGACGGCGGGTGCGGCTGTACATGTTTCAGACTCCTAGCAGATGCTCGGGCTCGCTGGCCCGATTGGGTTGGGCGGGAGCCTCGATGCCGGCTTCCGCGTACGCCTTGAGCTTGTACTGGAGGCAGCGCAGGCTGATGCCGAGCACGCGGGCGGCGCGCGTCCGGTTGCCGCCCGTCTCCTGCAGGGTCCGCAGGATGTACTGCTGCTCGACGTCCCGGAGGGTGAGCCCGGCGCGGATTCGGATGCTGGAGTCGGTCGGGCGGGCCGCCGCCGTGTCGCCGAGCCAGAGCGCGCCCACGTCGACCACATCGCCCTCGCAGAGCACCACCGCCTGCTCGATGCAGTTCTCGAGCTGCCGGATGTTGCCGGGCCACTGGTAACTGGTGAGGAGCTCGATCGCGGCGGGCGTCACCGAGCGAATGCGCTTGCGGTGGGCGCCGCTGAATTTCTTCAGGAAGTGGTCGACGAGGAGGACGATATCGCCCTTGCGCTCGCGCAGCGGCGGAGTCTGGATCATGACCACCGCGATCCGGTAGTAGAGGTCCTCACGGAAGCTGCCGTCCGCCACCGCCCGGCGGAGGTCCTTGTTGCTGGCGGTGATGAGGCGAATGTCGGTGCGGATGGGCTTGCTGCCGCCGACCTTCACGAACTCGCGCATCTGGATGACGCGCAGGAGCTTGGCCTGGAGCGGCATCGATAGCTCGCTGATCTCGTCGATGAAGAGGGTGCCGGTGTGGGCGAGCGAGAAGACGCCGTCCCGGTTCTCCACCGCGCCGGTGAAGGAGCCCCGGACATGCCCGAACAGGTGGCTCTCCATGAGCCCCTCGGGGACGGCCGTGCAGTCCAGCGTGATGAGGGGCCGGTCGCGGCGGTCGCTGTTGTAGTGGATGGCGCGGGCGATCAGCTCCTTGCCGGTGCCGCTCTCGCCCACGATGCACACGTTGGCGCTGCCCGCCGCCACCTTCTCGATCTTGGCGAAGACCTCACGGATCTGCGGCGACTGGCCCACGATGTCGGACACCACCGTCTTCCCGGCCGCGCTCAGGGGGGCCGGCACGCCGGGCTCCATCCGCCCGAGCGCCCCCTCCAGCACCGCCCCGAGCGCCTCGGGACCCCGGGGCCGCTCCAGGCACTGGACTCCGGGCAGACCGGTGAGATGCTCGAGCCCGGGGTCCGAGCCGTCGCAGAAGACCAGAGTGGTGCCCTTGGCGCCCTTGAGCCGGCGCGACACCTCCCAGGCGGTGACGGCAGGTGAAAGGTTGACCACGCGAAGGTCCACCGGTCCCTGGCTCGCTTCCGCCATCTCGAGCTCCTGAGCGGAGCAGACGAAGATACCGTCCACTCCGCGCGCGGCCAAGAAGTGGTGGATGCTCGGCGAGAGATCCAGCGACTCGTCCAGTACGAGAGTTTTCATCGCGTCCTCATCCTCTGCTCTCGGCGAGCGCGTGCACCACGCGATTACCGCCTTGGCGCGCCGCCTCGTCGACGTGCGCCTGGGCTCGCGAGAGCAAGATCGTGTCGTTGTATCCGTCGCGAGGAAACGACACCCCTCCGACGCTGAGTGTGACTTGCCGGGGACTGCTCGAGTCCGCAAGGAACGACACCTGCTCGATGTGGGCGCGAAGGCGTTCGGCGACCCGCGCCGCGTCGGCGCCCTCCGTGTGCAGCAGGAGGACCCCGATGCCATGTTCCACTCGGCCCACCACGTCGGTGGACCGAAGGAACTGAGCGATCTTTCGGGACACCGCCTGCCGGAGGTCCTCGCCCTCATCCCCATCAGGGGTGTCGGGGCGGACCAGGCAGACGGAGAAGAAGTCCTGATAGCGCGTGGCGCGAACGGCCTCCCGGGTGAGGAGGTGGCGGAAGGCGTCCTCCACGAAGATGCCCGTCGCCGGCTCCACGAAATTGCTCACGCCTCGCTCTCCTCCCATCTCGGAGTCTGTCCGTTTTGCCACTGGGGCGCCATCTTGGCCGTGAAAAAAATGTGCGACCTATCCACGACGGATTCATGGGTACGCAAGGCATGTGCCACGGGGGTGTGGAGGAGCAATCGGTACTGTGGATGCTGACCGGAAGTCCTTGAGATTACGGCCTTTGCCGTCACTGCGGGCACTCGCCAGTCATCCGGTGGTCCACCACCGAACCTCCAAGATTCGGGGGATGCCGCCGAAGATGAGGAGGCTGAGCGCGTCATCCCGTCCTCATCCCGCGAAAGCTATTTCTTTCGGCTGCGGCGGTCGACCTTGCCGTCGAGCCCGGCCGCCGTGATCTTGTAAAGGAGCGCCTTGTAACTGATTTTGAGGAGTCGAGCCGCCTCCGCGCGGTTCCAGCGGACGCGGTCGAGGACCTCCTTGAGCACCGCCTTCTCGGCCTCCATGGCGGCCCGCTTGGCGATCTCCTTGAGTCCGAGATCGGCTTCACGGATTGTAGGCGAGCTCGCAGATTGCGGGGGCGGCGGCGGCGGCGCGGTGACGGGAATGGTCTCCCTGGGTGCCCAGGGCCGGTTGCGCCGCATCGCGATTTCTTCCTGCAGCAGCCTTTCGTTCTGAAGCACCACGAGGCGCTTCACCATGTTCTCCAGCTCGCGGACGTTTCCCGGCCAGGCGTAGTCCTGCAGCAGCTGCAGCGTCTCCGCCGACACCGCCGGCGCCTCCCGATCATACTGGCGGCAGAACTTGCGGAGGAAGTGCTCCACCAGGAGCGGAATCTCCTCCCGCCGCTCGCGCAGGGGCGGGATGGAGATGCCGACGACATTGAGCCGGTAGTAGAGGTCTTCACGGAAATGCCCCCGGGCCACCACCGAGGCGAGATCGCGATTCGTCGCCGCGACCAGGCGCACGTCCGTGTCGATGGTTTCGCTCCCGCCGACCCGGAAGAACCGGCCGTCCTGGAGCACGTGGAGCAATTTCGCCTGGAGCCCGAGCGGCATCTCGCCGATCTCGTCCAGCAGGAAGGTGCCCCGATGCGCCAGCTCGAACTTCCCGGGCTTGCGCCGATGGGCTCCGGTGAAGGCCCCCTTCTCGTGGCCGAACAGCTCGGACTCGAGCAGATCGCCGGGCAGGGAGGCGCAGTTCACCTTGAGAAACGGCTTGTCCCGGCGCTGGGAGATGTAGTGGATGGCCTTGGCGACCAACTCCTTGCCGGTGCCGCTCTCGCCCTGGAGAAGGATGGTCGCGTTGGTGTCGGCGGCCCGGCGGACGATGTCCTCCACCGCGCGCATGCGTTCGCTGCTGCGGAACAGGAGGTCCAGATCGGGCCAGAAGCGGTCGCCGTCGCCTCCCGCGGACAGATCGCCGGATCCGGAGGCCTCGCTACGGGCCAGCGCCGCACGCACCGCCGTCTGTACCACGGTGGCCGAGGCCGGCTTGGGCAGGAAGTCGGACGCGCCCGCGCGCATGGTGCGCACGACGTGCGTCGTGTCGTGCTGCGACGACAGCGCGAGCAGGATGACGTCCGTCACCTCCAGCCGCATCTGGTGGATGAGGTCGCAGGCATCCACCCCGGGCAGGTCCATGTCCACGAGCACGACCTGGGGGCGGAGGGTGGTCAGCAACGCCAGGCCCTCGGAGCCGCTGCCCGCGGTGAGCACGGGGTAGCCGGCCTCCCGCACGATGCGGGCAAGCCCGTCCCGGCTGTCGGGGTTGGCGTCGACGATCAGGGTGGAGGCGCTGGCCATGCCGCGCTCAGAACTCTACTTGACGGGGTGGGCGAGGGATTCGGATACTCTGGGCGGAGACACTCATGCGAATTCTCGTCGTGGACGACGACCCCGCCGTGGCGGAAGTGATCGCGGAAGCCATTCGGGCGCGAGGGGACACCGCGCTCGTGTCACTGGACGGCACCGAGGCGCTCGACATTCTCGGGACGACTCCGGTTGACGGTGTATTCCTCGACCTGGTCATGCCCGGACTGGGCGGCCTCGCCACACTCGCCCGGATCCGGAGCCAGCACCCTGGGATCCCTGTCGTCATCCTCTCCGGCCACGCCGACGAAGAGCAGGCGCGCGAGGCGCTCGCCCTCGGAGCGGTCGAAGTCGTCAAGAAGCCGGCTGCCCTCGCTCACCTGAGCGAGGCTCTGGCCCGCCTGAGTCGCGAATAAGGCCAGGAATCCCAGGGTATGTGACCCAGGATGGGAAAAGCAATGCCCATTTTCCCTGGTCCGATCGCCGCCCCCAGAAATTGAGCACTTCCGCCGGGTCTCTGGCCCACTTCGCCCATCGGCTGACTCCGGCGAGCATACCGGCCGCCGTACGAGACAGTGTGGCGCTCCGCCTCCTCGACACGCTGGGATGTGCCCTCGCCGCGGCGGGGATGCCCTGGGCCGATGGCCTCCTGGCGCCGGCGCGGCAGTGGGGCGGGCAGGGCGAGAGCAGCGTGGTGGGCACGAGCCTTCGGGTCGCACCGCCCGCGGCCGCATTGGCGAACGGCGCCCTGGCTCACGGCCTGGACTTCGACGACACGCACACGCCCTCCATCACTCATGCGTCCGCGGTGGTGCTCCCGGCGGCGCTGGCGCTCTCCGAGGCGCGCGGGCTCGGCGGGGCCGAGATGCTCACGGCCGCGGTGGCCGGCTACGAGACGATCACGCGGGTCGGGATGGCCGCGCCGGGCGCCCTTCACGCCCGTGGCTGGCATGCCACTGCTGCCTGCGG
Organism: Candidatus Methylomirabilota bacterium; assembly: GCA_035281625.1. Taxonomy (GTDB): domain Bacteria; phylum Methylomirabilota; class Methylomirabilia; order Rokubacteriales; family CSP1-6; genus DASRWT01. The sequence continues at coordinate 18,386 of DATEDO010000221.1, read as the reverse complement.
GGCCTTCGCGGCTGCGCTGACCGCGGGACGCTGCCTCGGCCTGACCGAGCCTCACCTCGCCTCGGCGGTGGGCATCGCCGCGAGCTGCGCCTCGGGGCTGCTGGAGTTTCTCGAGGACGGCTCGACTGTGAAGCGACTGCATCCGGGCTGGGCGGCGCACTCGGGCATTCTCGCCGCCGGTCTCGCCGGCGCGGGCATGACCGGTCCTGCCACCGGGCTCGAGGGACGCTTCGGCTTCTATCGCGCGGCGCTGGGCGAGGCGCCGGATCTCGCGCCGCTGCTGTCGACGCTCGGCGCCCGATGGGAGACCCTCGAGATCGCATTCAAGCCGTACCCCTGCTGCCACTACAACCACGCCCACGTGGACGCGGCGCGGCGGCTCCGGGAGGCCCACGCCATCGCGCCTGCGGCCATCTCGGAGGTCGAGTGCGTGGTTCCCGCGGGCGAGGTCGCGGTGGTCTGCGAGCCGGCCGAGGTCAAGCGGGCGCCGCGCACCGAGTACGACGCCAAGTTCAGCCTGCCCTTCGCGGTGGCGGCGGCGCTCCTGGACGGGCACGTCGGCGTGGGCACCTTCAGCGAGGCTCGCCTGGCCGACCCCGCGCTCCTGGCCCTCGCCGGACGCGTGCGCTACACGGTGGACCCCGACTCGCCCTTCCCCCGGACGTTTCCTGGCCACGTGCGCATTCGCCTCGCGGACGGCCGACGGCTGGAGGCGCGGGTGCCCGCCAATCGTGGCGGCCCGGACGTTCCGCTGCCGGTGGGGGAGATCGTGGACAAGTTCCGGGACAACGCCGCGCGCGCACTGCCGGAGTCGCGCGCGCGCGAGCTGGAGAAGACCGCGCTCGGCCTCGAGGGGCTGGACGATGTCCGGGCGCTCATGGCGCTGGCCCGGCGCGATCGGTGATGCGGCTTGCCTCGCTCTCCTCGATCTGCGATGATTTTTGTATGAAGCGTCTCGCCGCCGCCGGCCTTCTGGCCGCCGTCCTCGGCGCGGGCCTCCCCACCGCAGACGCGCAGGAGACCGCCCCCACGACCGCGCCCCAGGAGAACCTGACGATCATCGCCCCGAAGTCGGCGCGAGAGGCCACCCGCGCGCGGGAGTCGGAGTTCTACCCGGGCGAGGACATCCGGGTCCGGCACGAGCCCGCGTTCGTCAGCGGCCTCAGCGGCGCGCCCGCGGCGGGTCCGGTCAAGCGCCTGGGCGTCTCCGGGTGGACTTCGCCCCCCGGCCGGGGCGACGGCATCACCGCTCACGAGAACAGCGGGTGGTTCGGCTTCGGCTTCAGCATCATCTGGGAATAGTCCGCCCCTCGTGCCTCTCCTCCGCGGGAACCTCCACGCGCACACCCACTTCTCCGACGGGAACTTCGCCGTCGAGGAAGTGATCGCCCGGTACCGCGAGCTCGGCCACGACTTCGTGGCCATCACCGACCACGACGATCGCGTGACCGAGGACTACTTCCTCCGTATCCCTTCCGGCACCGACGACTTCGTGGTCCTGCCCGGCATCGAGCTCGACTACCGCCCGCTCTCCCAGCACGTGGGGAAGATCACCGGGGATCACGAGACGCTCTACGTGCTCAATCACCCGGCGCGGTACAACCTCGGAGTCGCCGGCATCCTCCACCGGATCGCCGTCATCCGGGCGGCCGGGTGGCCCATCGAGGCGGTGGAGGTCACCGACGCGGGGCGATACCAGCCCGAACACGACGTGAGCGAGATCGCGGTGCCCCGGATCGCCACCGACGACTCACACTGGGAGTCTCAGTTCGGCCGCGCCTGGGTGGAGGTGGAGGCGGCGCGAAACGCCGACGCCATCCTTCGCGCCATCAAGGCCGGCGCCTTCCGCCTCGGCTTCGCGCCCGACGCCGCGGCCTCGTGATACGCTCTTCGGCCGAGGTGACACCATGACGCTGATCCGCATCGGCCACAGCCCCGATCCCGACGACGCCTTCATGTTCTACGCCCTCACCGCCGGGAAGATCCACGTGTCGGGCGTCGAGATCGAGCACGTGCTCGAGGACATCGAGTCCCTGAACCGCCGCGCCCGCACCGGTGAGCTCGAGGTGACCGCGGTGTCCGCGGCCACCTATGTCCTCGTTCACCCGCAGTACCGGATGATGGATCCCGGCGCCTCGATGGGAAAGGGCTACGGGCCGATCCTCGTCGCCAAGGCGCCGATGGACCGCGGGGTCATCGTGGACAAGGTGGTGGCCATACCCGGCAGCCACACCACCGCCGCCCTGCTCCTCCGGATCTTCGTGGGCGATCCGCCCATCATCGAGGTCGCCTTCGACAAGATCCCCACCGTGGTGCTCGAAGGTCAGGCGGACCTGGGGTTGCTGATCCACGAGGGTCAGATCACGCATCGCGACATGGGGCTTCACAAGGTGCTGGATCTGGGGGAGGAGTGGCAGAAAGAGTCAGGGCTGCCGCTGCCCCTGGGCATCAATGTCATGCGTCGTGACCTGGGCGAGGACGTGCATCGGCGGCTGTCCCAGGCCCTGCGCGACTCCATCGACTACGCCTACGCGCACGTGGACGAGGCGCTGGAGTACGCGATGCGCTACGGGCGGGGCATCGACAAGGAGACCTGCCGCCGCTTCGTGCTGATGTACGTCAACGACTACACGAAGCGGCTGGGACCCGACGGCGAGGCCGCCCTCAACCGCCTCTACGACCTCGCCCACGCCAAGGGCCTGATCCGCGAAAAACCCCCCGTCGATCCGATCTAGGGGTCCGGTTGTCCGCGGCTGGGGGAGAGCGGGGGCCATTGCTGGGCCCCCGCTGATGGTGAATCGGCCAGTTCTCCGGCGCGAGCCCTAGTACTCTCGCAGGATCTCGTACTCGGTGGTCCTCTGCACGGGCGTGTAGCCCGCGTCGCGGATCAGGGTGATGATCTCGTCCACGGTGGTCTTGTTCACGTAGTCCGCGGCGGCGTGCACGTTCTCCTCGAAGAGCGTGCCCCCGAAATCGTCCGCCCCCCATGAGAGCGCCACCTGGCCAGCCCGCTTGCCCTCCGAGAACCACGAGGCCTGGATGTGGTCGAAGTTGTCGAGGTAGAGCCGGGACGCCGCGAGCATGCGGAGATAGGTGCTCGGGCCCTTGTAGGCCCTGATCCACTTCTCCAGGAGGGTGTTGCCCGGCTTGAAGGACCAGGGCACGAAGGCGGTGAAACCGCGGTGCTCGTCCTGGAGCTCGCGGATCGCCTCCCAGTGATCGACGATGTCGTCCGGCTGCTCGACGTGGCCGTACATCATGGTGGCGGTCGACTTGAACCCCTGCCGGTGCGCCTCGCGGTGCACGTCCAGCCAGGCGCGCGGCCCGCCCTTCTTGGGCTCGATACGCCGGCGCACCCGCTCCGAGAGCACCTCGGCCCCGCCGCCGGGGAGGGTGTCCTGGCCGGCCTCACGCAGGCGCTTCAGCACCTCGGGCATGGACAGCCCGCTCACCTGGGCCATGGTCTGGATTTCGGAGGCGGTGAAGAAATGCGGCGTCACCTGCGGAAAGCGGCGGCGGCTCTCACGCACGATGTCGAGGTAGTAGTCGAGCGGGAGCGCCGGGTTGTGGCCGCCCTGAAGCAGCACGGTCGTGGCGCCCTTGCCCGCCGCGAACTCGATCTTCTCCAGGACCTGCTCCACCGTGAGGGTCCACGCCTCGGGGTCCCCGGGCTTCCGGTAGAAGGCGCAGAACTGGCAGTCGGTGATGCAGACATTGGTGTAGTTCGGGTTGCTGTCGATGACGAACGTGACCCGCCGCCCGGGAATACGCCGGAAGCGGGCGTCCTGGGCGAGAGCGCCCAGCTCGAGGAGCGGCGCCTCGGTGAGGAGCCAGCGCCCATCCGGGCGCTCCAGCCGCTTGCCGCCCTCGACCTTGGCCCGCAGCTCGTCGAGCGGGCTCAGCTCCACACCTTCACCACGTTGTAGAGGGCGTCGCGCTCCACCGGGACCTTCCCCGCGTCGCGAATCATGCGGAGGATCTGCTCCCGGGCCAGCCCGGCGGGGCTCTCCGCCTGGGCCATGTGCGCGATCTTCTCGTCCTCGAGGGTCCCGTTCACGTCGGAGGCGCCGAAGTGCAGCGCGAGCGACGCGGTCTCCTCGCCGATCATCACCCAGTACGCCTCCACGTGGGGGAAGTTATCGAGGAGCAGGCGCGAGATCGCGATGGTGCGGAGGTCGTCGGTGGGCGGTGTCTGGCGCGGCACCAGCCTGGTCGTGCCCACCTGGTAGGCGAGGGGAATGAAGGTGAGGAAGCCCCCCGAGCGGTCCTGCTGCTCGCGCAGGCGAAGGAGATGATCCACCCGCTCCTCCAGGGTCTCCACGTGGCCGTACAGCATGGTGGCATTGGTATGGATGCCGAGGCCGTGGGCGATGCCGTGGATCTCGAGCCAGCGGTCGGCGTCCGCCTTGCCCGCGTACTTGAGTTGCTTGGCCAGGCGCTTGGAGAAGATCTCCGCGCCCCCGCCCGGCATCGAGTGGAGCCCCGCCTCCTTGAGCCGCGTCAGCGCCTCCCGCGGCTCGATCTTCCAGCGGCGCCACCAGTAGTCCACCTCCGCGGCGGTGAACGCCTTGATCTGCGTCTCCGGGCGGGCCGCGTGGATGGCCGCGATCATCCGCTCGAAGTACTCGAACGGCCAGTCCGGGTGGTGGCCGCCCACGATGTGAGCTTCGCGCGTCCCCGGCTTGATCATCTCGAGCACGTCCTCGATCGAGTTCTCGAACGCGCCGGCCTCGCCCGGCTTGCGGGCGAAGTCACAGAAGGCGCAGGAGAGCACGCAGACATTGGTGGGGTTCACGTAGCGGTTGAGCACGAAGAAGACGTGGTCGCCGTGCCGGGCGCGCTTGACGTGGTCCGCCATGCGGCCGAGCCCGTGGAGGTCATCCGAGGCGAACATGGCGAGCCCGTCCTCGCGGCTCAGGCGTTCGCCCGCGCGCACCTTGTCCCACAGGGGCTCCAGATTGCGGTCGCGGAACCGGGCCCGCGACGTCGTCACCACCGACATGTCGGCCTCCTCCGGCGTCAGATTCTACTACTGGACGAGGCCCACGGCGAAACGGGCGGAAATGCGCTCCGCGGGGGCGTGCTATTCTAGGCCGCCGTGAGCGAGCCCCGTCCCTTCGACGACATCAAGATCGGCGAGGAGTTCGTGTCGCCGGGCCGGACCGTGACCGAGACCGACATCGTCGTCTTCGCCGGCCTCTCCGGCGACTACAACGTCCTCCACACCGACGCGGAGCACATGAAGACCTCGCAGTTCGGCGAGCGCATCGCCCACGGGCTCCTCGGCCTCGCCATCCAGCAGGGGCTGGCCGGCCGGGTCGCCGCGGAGCTGGTGGAGCTGCCGTTCGCGGGCCTGGCGTGGAAGTTCCGCGCACCCATCAAGATCGGGGATACCATCCACGTGGTTTCCCGGGTCACCGAGAAGCGGGACGCCGAGCGGCCCGGATGGGGTATCGTGACGCTCCAGCGCCGCGTGCTCAACCAACGTGGCGAGGTCGTCCAGGAAGGGGAGACCGAGCACATGGTCGAGCGCCGTCGTGGGTAGTCCCCCGGCTTCTGGCGCAGCGCCGCAGGTCGAGCGGCGCTGCTACTACGAAGACGTGATCGTGGGCGCCCCGCTGGAGACGCCCGGGCTGACCCTGACCCAGGCGCACGTGTCGCTCTTCGACGGCCTCGCCGGCGCCACCGCCCGGGACCCCGACCGCGTGCCGGATCTCCTCCCCCTCTGCCTCTCCTCGGGACTGGGCTGGCGGGTGCCGCAGCCCCCGCTCGCGGTGCTCGCCTTCATGGGCTTCGAGTGGCGCTTCCACCTCGCGCTCCGCGTCGGCGACACCATTCGCAGCCGCTCCCGGACGGCCGCCAAGCGGTCCATGAAAGAGGGCGGCGTGATCTTCGAGGAGCGCGACATCCTCAATCAGCGCGGCGAGGTGGTGCAGTCGGGCCGGCTCACCCTGCTGGTGGCCAAGCGGGCGGCGGCATGACGGGGCGGCCGCGGCGAGTCCTCATTCTCACCGCGTCCTACGGCTCGGGTCACAACCGGGTCGCCCAGACGCTGGCCGAGGAGTTCGAGCGCGCGGGGGCCTCCGCGCTCGTGGTGGATCATTTCCGCGACCTCGTCCACCCCGCCTTCGACCACGCCAGCCGCTCCCTCTATTACGCGATCCTGCGCCAGACGCCGCTCCTGTGGGGCGCCGCGTACTGGCTGGGTGATCAGCTGAGCGTCTCCTCGCCGCTCCTGGTCGGGCTGAACCGGCTCGGCATGCGCAAGCTCCGCCGCCTCATGCTGCGGGAGCGCCCCGACCACGTGGTTTCCGTGCACCCCACGCCGGTGGCCGCGTTGTCCGAGCTTCGCGCGCGCGGCCTCGCCGTGCCGCCCCACACCACCGTCTTCACTGACTTCGTGGCGCACACCCAGTGGATCTACCCCAGCGTGGACCGCTACTGCGTGCCCGCCGAGGAGATCGGCCACGACCTCATGGCCCGCGGGGTGCCCCGTGAGCGCGTGGTGGTCACCGGCATCCCGGTGGCGCCGGAGTTCACCCTGCCCGCGGACCGCGCCGCCGCCCGGCTCGCCCTCGGGCTCTCGCCGCGGCTGCCGGTGCTCCTCTTCATGGACGGCTCCGGCGGCGGATTCGGCCGACTGGAGGACGCCACCGCGAAGATTCTCCAGATGGAGGAGCCGCTCCAGGCGCTGGTGGTGACGGGGAGGGAGGAGCGGCTGGAGGCGCGCCTGCGCGCGCTCGCCGCCGGCCGGGAGTCGCGCGTGAAGGTGTTCGGGTTCGTGGACAACGTGCGGCAGCTCATGGCCGCGGCCGACTTCCTCGTCACCAAGGCGGGCGGGCTGACCCTCGGCGAGGCCCTCGCCGCCGATCTCCCCGTGATCGCCTTCGGGTCGCTGCCGGGGCAGGAGGCGCGCAACGAGCGCTTCGCGGCCATGGCCGGCGTGGCCCTTGTGGCGCGCTCGGACGCGCAGCTGCACCGGGTCATCGCGGCGGCGCTACGCGACCCCGTTCTCTTGCGGAACATCCGCGACCGCGTGCGGCTCTACCGGCGCCCGCAGGCCTCGCGCGCCATCGTCGATCTCGTGCTCTCGACGGTCACGCTCGCGAAGGAGCGCGCGTCCTGAATCCCGCCTGGCTGGCCGCCGCCCCCATCGCGTGGGCCGGCTATGCCCTGGGCTCGCATCTCCTGACGCTGGGAAGTCACTGGCGCGGCCGCGGCGCCGAGCCGCGGGCCGCGCTCACCTTCGACGACGGGCCCGATCCCGAGACGACGCCGCGTATCCTCGACGTGCTCGCCGAGCACGGCGTGCGCGGCAGCTTCTTCGTCATCGGGCGGCGCGCCGCCGCCCAACCCGCGCTGGTCAGGAGAATGATCGCGGAGGGGCACGATCTCGGCAATCACACCTGGAGCCACCGAAGCCTCTGGCTCTGCGGGCCCGTGGCCACCCGCCGCGAGGTGCGCGGCGGCCACGACGCCATCGCCCAGGCGGCCGGACAGGCGCCCCGCTTCTTCCGGGCGCCGTGGGGCATGACCAACCTCGCCCTGTTCCCGCTGCTGCGCCGCCTCGGGACGCCGGCGGTGTTCTGGAGCGTGCAGCCGGAGGGCGCGCGCGCCGCTCCGCCCGCGCTTCAGGTCGCGCGGGCGGAGCGGCGGAGCCGCGCCGGCGCCATCGTCGATCTCCACGACGCGGACGGCGTGCCCGGGGCGGGCGAGCGGCTCGCCCGCGCGCTCCCCGGCATCATCACCGCCCTGCGCGGGCGGGGCCTCGCGTTGGTGCCGCTCCACGATCTGCTGTAGAATCCTCGCACCGAAGACCCCGTCCGGACAAAGGAGTCAGAGATGGCTGCCGACCCCCGCCACAAGAGCCGCACGCTCCTCGAGGGCACCGACCGCGCGGCCGCGCGCGCCATGATGAAGGCGGTGGGCTTCACCGACGAGGACCTCGGCAAGCCCCAGATCGGCGTCGCTCACTCGTGGATCGGCACCATGCCGTGCAACTGGAATCATCGGAAGCTCGCCGAGAAGGTGATGCAGGGTATCCGCGCCGCCGGCGGCACGCCCATCGAGGTGAACACCGTCGCCATCACCGACGGCATCACTATGGGCACCGAGGGCATGAAGGCCTCGCTGATCAGCCGGGAGATCGTGGCCGACTCCGTGGAGCTGGTGGCCCGCGGGCACATGTTCGACGGCATCGTCACGATCTCCGGCTGCGACAAGACCATCCCCGCCATGGCGATGGTGGTCGGGCGGCTGAATCTGCCCGGCCTCATGCTCTACTGCGGCTCCATCATGTTCGGACGCTGCACCGGCGCGGGCCAGAGCACCTCGTTCGGCGGCCGGAACCTCACCATCCAGGACGTGTTCGAGGCGGTGGGGGCGTACAACGCGGGCAAGATCAGCCTGGAGGCGTTCCGCGACGTCGAGGATCACGCCTGCCCGGGCGCGGGAGCGTGCGGCGGTCAGTTCACCGCCAACACCATGGCCACCGCCTACGAGATGCTGGGCATCTCGCCGATGGGGTGGAACGACGTGCCCGCGGTGGATCCGAAGAAGGAAGAGATCGCCTTCGAGTGCGGGCGCCTCGCCATGCAGCTGGTGAAGAGCGGGATCACGCCGCGCGCGATCATCACCCGCAAGAGCTTCGAGAACGCCATCGCGGGCGTGATGGCCACCGGCGGCTCCACCAACGCGGTGCTCCACCTGATCGCGACCGCGCGAGACTTCGGGGTCCGCCTCACCATCGACGACTTCGACCGCATCTCGAAGAAGACCCCGGTGCTCGCCGACCTCAAGCCGTGGGGCAACTTCACCGCGCCGGAGATGTACGAGGCGGGCGGCATGGCGGTGGTCGGGCAGCGCCTCGTCGAGGCGGGCCTGCTCCACGCCGGCGAGAAGACGGTCACCGGCCGCACCATCGGTGACGAGGTGAAGAAGGCCTCGGAGGCGCCGGGCCAGAGGGTGATCAAGCGCCTCGCCGAGGCCATCAAGCCCACCGGCGGCATCGCCATCCTGCGCGGGAACCTCGCCCCGGGCGGCTGCGTGATCAAGCTCTCCGGCCAGTCGAAGTACTTCCACCGGGGGCCCGCACGCGTCTTCGAGCGTGAGGAAGACTCGTTCAAGGCGGTGAAGGAAGGCAAGATCAAGCCGAACGACGTGATCGTCATCCGCTACGAGGGGCCCCGGGGCGGCCCGGGCATGCGCGAGATGCTCCACGTCACGGGGGCCCTTCAGGGGGCCGGGCTGGGCGACTCGGTCGCCCTCATGACCGATGGGCGCTTCTCGGGGGCCACCCACGGCTTCATGATCGCCCACATCGTGCCGGAAGCGGCGGAGCGCGGGCCCATCGCGGCGGTGCGCAACGGAGACATCATCACCATCGACGTGAAGAAGCGCCGCCTCGACGTGGAGATCTCCGCGGCGGAGATGAAGAAGCGGCTGGCGAAGTGGAAGGCGCCCAGGCCCCGCTACACGGGCGGGGTGTTCCACAAGTACGCGGTGAGCGTCCGGGACGCCTCGGAGGGCGCGGTCACCAGCTAGCCGATTGCAATATCCAGCCAGCCCTCCGGGGTGACGAGGGCGCGCTCGTCCTGGCGGATCACCACCGTGGTGGTGGCGGACTCGAAGATCGCCGGGCCCTTCACCTCTTGCCCGGGCGCCAGCGCGTCCATGTCGTGCACCGGCAGCTCCATCCAGCGCCCGAGGTACGCCCGGCGCAGCCGGGTCGCCGTCGCCGGCGCCGCCGCCGCGCGCGTGCCCGCGGCGGGCAGGGCGGGGAGTCGGCCGATCACGGCGAGGCGCGCGTTCACCAGCACCACCTCCTGGCCGGGCGCGCTGTAGGTGTAGAGCGCCTCGTGGCGCGCGTGGAAGCGCGTCACCACCTGATCCATGAGATCGGGGGCGTCCACGTCCACGCCGTCCAGCGGCACCTGGATCTCGAACGTCTGCTCGCCGTAGCGCATGTCCACCGAGCGGCGTACCGCGATCTCGCCCGTGAAGCCGGCCAAGCGCTTGCGACCTTCCGCCTCCATCTCCGAAAAACGCCGCCGCAGGCGAGCGGACCCGATCTCGCGCGCCTCGCCCACATGCGTCCGTACCATCTCGTAGCGGAGGTCGGTGGCGAGCATGCCCCAGGCCGAGAGCACCGAGGCCACGCCCGGTACCACCACGCGGGTGATCTCGAGCATGCGGGCGACCTGGGTGATGTGCAGGCCCGCCGCGCCGCCGAAGGCGAGGAGGGCGAAGCGCCGGGGATCGGCGCCGCGGCGCACCGAGACGAGGCGGATGCCCTCCGCCATGTTGGTGTTCACGACGCGGCAGATGCCCTCGGCGGCCGCCACCGCGCTCACGCCCAGCGCCCGGGCCACGCGGCCCACCGCCGTCTCCGCGGCGGCGGCGTCGAGGCGCGCGCGCCCGCCCAGGAAATTGGCGGGATCGAGCAGGCCCAGCACCACGTTGGCGTCGGTCACGGTCGGCTCCGCGCCGCCGCGGCCGTAGCAGGCGGGGCCCGGCGCCGCGCCCGCGCTCTCCGGTCCCACGTGAAGAATGCCCCCCGCATCGACACGAGCGATCGATCCCCCGCCCGCGCCCAGGGTGTGGATGTCGATGCTCGGCAGCGCCACCTTGCTGCCGCCCACCGCCTTGTCGCCGGTGAGTTGGGGCTCGCCCCCCTCGAGCAGCGCGATGTCCGTGCTGGTCCCGCCCATGTCGAACGTGATGAGATTGCCCTCGCCGATCACCCGCGCGCAGTGCGCGCTGCCCGCGATGCCGCCCGCGGGACCCGAGAGCACCGCGCCCGCGGCGAGGCGGACGGAATCCGCGATGGTCGCCACGCCGCCGTGCGACTGCATGATGAGCACGCGGCCGCGATAGCCGGCGTCGCCCAGCCGCTTCTCGAGCCGGCCCAGGTAACCGGCGAGCACCGGGCCCACGTAGGCGTTCACCACGGTGGTCCCGAAGCGTTCGTACTCCTTGATCTGGGGAAGCACCTCGGAGGAGAGCGACACGTAGGCCTCGGGCAGGAGCCGCGACAGGAGGGTCCGCGTCTCCCGCTCGTGACGGCCGTCGCGGTAGGCGTGGAGATAGCACACCGCCACCGACTGCACCCGATCGCGCCCGAGAGCCCGAATGGCGGCCTCCGCCGAGCGGCGGTCCAGGGGGGTCTCCACGGTGCCGTCGAAGCGCATCCGCTCCCGCACGTCGAGTCGCCGCGCGCGCGGCACCAGGGGCACCGGCGGCGGCATGCGCAGGTTGTAGCGGTCGTCCTTCAGGCCCTCGCGCATCTCCACCACGTCCCGGTGGCCGTCGGTGGTGAGCATGCCGACCACGGCGCCCTTGCGCTCGAGCAGCGCGTTGGTGGCGACGGTGGTGCCGTGCACGATGAGCGCGGTGCGGGCCAAGAGCGTGGCCCGATCCAGCCCGAGCTCGGCGGCGAGCAGCCCGAGGCCGTCCAGCACGCCGATGGAGGGATCGGCGGGCGTGGACGCCGACTTGGCGAGCGTCGAGCGACCCGTCTCGTCGACGGACACGAGGTCGGTGAAGGTGCCGCCGACGTCGATTCCGACGCGGAGCATGCTACGTGCCACCGTTACGCGCGGACGACGCGGCTGATTTGATCGACGGTCGCCGCAAGCGGCGACCTCTGGAAGGTCGCTTCGCGTCTTGGGAGGTTCGCGCGCCGTTGCCGCCATGCCCGGTCACGAGGCCGTTGGCGCGATCGCGGGCGCGGGCTGCCGCATCTCGGCGGCGCGGGTCGCCGTAGCCGCCGCCGCCGGCCGACTCCACCTGGAACACCGCGCCGGGCAGCACGGGCACGCCCACTTCCTTGGTCTTGAGGACGCGGGTCTTCCCCCGCGCGACCATCCGGTACCGGTGGGGCCGCCCGTCCTTGCCGCCCAGGATTCCGTACGACGGATGCCGGACCCCGTCACCCGCGGTGTTGGCACGGCCCTCCGCCTGCGTCTCCACCTTGAGGGTGAGGAGCGAGCCCACGCCCCCGCGGTAGCGTCCGTCGCCGGCGGAGTCCGGGCGGAACTCGTGGCGCGCGAAGAAGAGCGGGAAGCGAGTCTCCGCCACCTCAACGCTCCCGAACTTGATGCCGCCCGCCGCCTGGCCCTCCCCGGCGGTCTCCCAGCCGTCGCCGGCCGCGCAGGCGCCGCCGCCGCCCCGCGCGTGGAAGAGATGCCAGATGAACGGCCGCCGCGTCCGCGGATTCTCCCCCGAGATGGCGATGCGGAAGCGCCGCGACCAGCCCGCGAGCACCCGCTCCGGGCAGCTCCGTGCCAGCGCCTTGATCACCGCCTCCGCGATCTCCTGGGCGCAGTGATTGGTGGCGAGCGTCACCGGCGCGGGTGGATACGGCCACACCACCGAGCCCTGTCGCGCCTTCACCGTCACCGGCCGGAACGTGCCCTCGTTCTTGGGGGTGCGTGGGTCGATGAGGTAGGCCAGGGCCATGTGCACGGCGGAGATGGTGTTCGGGTAGGACGAGTTCACGAAGCCGATCACCTGATCGTGGCTCTCGGTGAGGTCCACGCCGAGCGAGTCGCCCCTCTTGGTGACGGTGGCGCGGATGGCGATGTCCTCGATGCCGTGGCCGTCGTCGTCGAGCACCGATTCGCCCTTGAACACGCCGTCCTTCCATTCCCGGATGCAGGCCCGGGCCTGGCGCTCGGCGCCGTCCAGCACCTCGTCGACCCCGGCGAGGATGGTGGGCAGGCCGTACTCCTCGATGAGGCGCAGGATGCGGCGCTCCCCCATGCGGGTGGAGCCGATCATGGCGTTGAGGTCGCCCTTGAAGTCGCGCGGGTGGCGGACGTTCAAGGCCACCGTCTCGAGCACGTCGTCGCGCAGGGCGCCGGCGTCATAGAGCTTGAGCGGCGGGATGCGCACGCCCTCGTGCCAGATCTCCGTCGCCCCCGGGTTGTAACCGCCGTGGGTGGCGCCGCCGATGTCGTGCTGATGCGCGCGGTTGATGGACCAGAACACCAACCGTCCCTCCGCGAAGATCGGGAGCAGCACGGTGAGGTCGGGCAGGTGATTGTTGCCGTGATAGGGATCGTTCAGGAGAAAGAGATCGCCGGGGCGGATGCGCCCGGCGAAGTACTCCGACACCGACTGCACCGCCCACGGCAGCGCGCCCACGTGGATGGGCACGTGCTCGGCCTGGGCGGCGAGGCGCCCGCGGCCATCGAACACCGCCGTCGAGAAGTCGCGGCTCGAGTTGAGGATCTGGGAATAGGCGGTGCGGAGCATCGCCTCGCCCATCTCCTGCACGATGGCCTCCAGGCGATGCTGGATCACGGACACGGTGATGCGATCGGGGGTCATGGCGGGTAATTTACATCGAGACGCGGGGAGGGGCTAGGCGCGGCGCGCCCCCGCCAGCGCCTCCCACACCCGCGCCCGTGTCACCGGCACCTGGGCCAGGACCACGCCGCGATCGGCGAGGGCGTCCTCCACCGCGTTCACGATGGCGGCGGGCGGCGCGATGATGCCGCTCTCGCCCACCCCCTTGATGCCGAGGTCGTTCCGCGTGGACGGGTAGGACACGGTGAAGGTCTCGAGCGCGGGCACGTCGGCGGCGGCGGGCATCGCGTAGTCCATGAAGGAGCCGGTGACGAGCTGGCCGTCGGCGTCGTGCACGAGCTCCTCGCCCAGGGCGGTGCCGATGCCCTGGACGATGCCGCCGTGGAGCTGACCCTCCACGACCAGGGGATTGATGGCGCGCCCGCAGTCGTGCGTGGCCACGAGGCGGAGGATCTTGAGCGCGCCGGTCTCCACGTCCACCTCGACCGCGCAGGCCTGCGCGCCGAAGGCGAACGTGACCGTCTCCGGCGCGAAGTAGCCGCACACCTGCAGCCCGGGCTGCCCTTCGCGCACCAGCGACTTGCTCCGCAGCGCGGCGCGGGCCACCTCGCCGAGCGCGAGCCCGCGCTGGGGCATCCCCGCCACGTGAGCGCGCCCGCCCGCGAGCACGACGTCGGCGGGCGCGCACTCCAGCATCTCCGCGGCCACGCGGCGCGCCTTGTCCGCCACCTCGCGGGAGGACTTGGCCACCGCCGGCCCGGAATTGGCGGCGACGCGGCTGCCGCCGGTGCCGTTACCGAAGGGCAGGGTCGCGGTATCGCCGGCGCTCACCGTCACCCGATCGGGATCCACGCCCAGCTCGGCGGCGGCGATCTGCGCCATGGTGGTCTCGTGGGCCTGGCCCTGCGAGGACACGCCGATGAAGACATGCACCGCGCCGGTGCCGTCCACGCGCACGTCGGCGCCCTCGAAGGGCCCGACTCCGGTGGCCTGCACGTAGCAGGCGAGCCCCACGCCGAGCGGCCGGCGCCCGCCCCGCGTGCCCTGCGCGCGCTTTCGCCAGTCGGCATAGCCGAAGGCCTCGAGCAGCCGCTCGAAGGACGCGGGGAAGTCGGCCGGGTCGTACGAGGCGGGCGTACCGTCGCGGTAGATGAGGCCGGTGAGATGGGGCATCTCCCCGGGCCGCACGAGGTTGCGGCGGCGAATCTCGGCGGGATCCAGCCCCAGGCGCCGCGCCGCGCGATCCAGCAGGCACTCCCGCACGAAGGCGGCCTCCGGCCGGCCCGAGCCGCGATACGCGCCGCTGCCGAGCGTGTGCGTCACCACGTTCCGCCCCGAGGCGAGGAGGTTCGGCACGCGATAGGGCCCGGGCAGGTGATTGATGGTGTTCCGCGTGATGACCTCGCCCAGCGTCACGTAGGCGCCGTGATCCCGCGCGAAGCGCGTCTCGAGGGCGACGATGCGGCCGTCACCGTCCACGCCCAGCCGCGCGCGGTGGCGCTGACCGCGGTCAGGAGCGCCCATGAGGAAGTGCTCGCGGCGGGTTTCCATCCAGCGCACCGCGCGGCCCAGCCGCTTCGCCACCACGGCCAGGATCACGTCCTCCGGATAGGCGTGGCCCTTGATCCCGAAGCCGCCGCCGGAGTCCGTGCACACGATACGGACCTGCTCCTCCGGCAGCGCGACGGCCGCGGCCAGCACGGACCGCAGCGCGTACGGGCCCTGAGTGGGGATCCATACCGTGAAGCGTCCGTCCGCGCCATCGGGGACCACGAGGATGCCGCGCGGCTCGAGCGGCGCGCCCGCGACCTTGGCGAGCGCGAGATCGGCTTCCACCACCACCGCCGCGCCGGCCAGGGCCGCCGCGGGATCGCCCACCGTCGCGTCCGAGAGGCCGGCGTCATTGTCCGCCCACTCGGCGTAGACCCTGGGCGCTCCCGCCGCGGTGGCCGCGCCGAGATCGGCGACCGCGGGCAGGGGGACGTAGTCCACGCTCACCATCTCGGCGGCATCGGCGGCCCGCGCCGGCGAGTCCGCCAGCGCCACTGCCAGCACCTCTCCGGCGTGGCGAACGAGCGGCTCCGCGAACACCGGCTGGGCCCAGGGGCGAAAGCCGGGGGGCGCGGCGTAGGCGGGCGGAATGGGCCGCCGGCACTCGGGCAGGTCCGCGAGAGTGTACACCGCGCTCACGCCGGGCATGCCGCGAGCGGCGGCGACGTCGATGCGCTCGACCCGCGCGTGCGCATGCGGGCTCCGCACGAAGGCGGCGTGGAGGGCCCCGGGCGCGCGCAGGTCGTCCACGTAGCGCCCGCGTCCGGTGAGGAATCGCTGATCTTCCTTGCGACGCTGCGGTCGTCCGAAGGGCGTGTCCATGGCGGAGTGGCAGTATAGCCCACCCCTCGCCCGCCCCGCACCGACGAGGGGTCGGCCGATGCTACGATAGCGTCATGCAGCGGCCTCCGCGCAGCGCGCTCCTCGTCGAGACCTTCCGCCGGCGCATCCTCGTGCTCGACGGCGCCATGGGCACGATGATCCAGGCGCGCAACCTCTCCGCCGCCGATTTCGGCGGCCCGGCGCTGGAGGGCTGCAACGAGAACCTCTGCCTCACGCGGCCGGAGGTGATTCGCCAGATTCACGAGGCCTATCTCGATGCGGGCGCGGACCTGATCTCGACCAATACCTTCGGCTGTGCCCCGTATGTTCTCGGAGAATATGACTTATCGGATCGCGCGTTCGAGATCTGTCGGGCCGCCGCTCGCCTCGCGCGCGAGGCCGCCGACGGGCGCTCCCGCCCCGAGCGGCCGCGCTTCGTGATCGGCGCGATGGGCCCGGGCACGCGCACCATCACCGTGACCGGGGGCGTGACCTTCGACGAGGTGCGGGAGGGCTACGCGACGCAGGCCCGAGGCCTCATCGCGGGCGGGGTGGACGCGCTGCTGCTCGAGACCTGTCAGGACACGCTCAACGTCAAGGCCGCCGCCATCGGCGTTCGCCGGGCCATGGCCGAGGCCGACGTGGACCTACCGCTCATGGTCAGCGGCACCATCGAGCCCATGGGAAGCATGCTCGCGGGACAGGGCGTCGACGCGCTCCACGCCTCGCTCGAGCATCTCGGGCTCTTCTCCATCGGGCTCAACTGCGCCACCGGTCCCGAGTTCATGACCGACCACCTGCGCACCCTCGCCGCGCTCGCCACGTGCCTGGTCACCGTGTACCCGAACGCGGGGCTGCCCGACGAGCACGGACACTATGAGGAGACGCCCGACAGCCTGGCCCTCAAGATGCGGCGCTTCGTCGACGAGGGGTGGGTGAACCTGGTCGGAGGCTGCTGCGGGACCACTCCCGCGCACACTCGCGCGCTGGCGCGGCTCGTGGAAGGGAAGCCCCCGCGGCGGCCCACCGAGCGGCTGGCCCCCGCGGTCAGCGGCATCGAGGTCGTCTACCCCACCGACGACAATCGCCCGCTCCTGGTCGGCGAGCGGACCAACGTCATCGGCTCGAGGAAGTTCAAGGACCTCATCATCGAGGAGCGCTTCGAGGAGGCGGCCGAGGTGGGCCGGGCGCAGGTCCGCGGGGGCGGCCAGGTGCTGGACGTCTGCCTCGCCAATCCCGACCGCGACGAGCGCGCGGACATGCTGCGCTTCCTCGACCGCCTCACCCGGAAGGTGAAGGCGCCGCTGATGATCGATTCGACCGATCCCGTGGTGATCGAGGACGCCCTCCGGCTCTGTCAGGGCAAGGCCATCGTGAACTCCGTGAACCTGGAGGACGGCGAGGAGCGCTTCGAGCGGGTGGTGCCCCTCTGTCGGACCTACGGCGCCGCGGTGGTGGTCGGCTGTATCGACGAGGACAAGCAGCAGGGCATGGCGGTGTCGCGCGCGCGCAAGCTCGAGATCGCCGCGCGCTCGTACCATCTCCTCACCGGGAAGTACGGGCTGCCCGCGCGCGACCTGATCTTCGATCCCCTCGTGTTTCCCGTGGGCACCGGTGACGCCAACTACGTGGGCTCGGCGGTGGAGACCATCGAGGGCCTGCGCGCCATCAGGGAGCGCTTCCCGGAATGCCGCACCATACTCGGCATCTCCAACGTCTCCTTCGGGCTCCCGCCCGCGGGGCGCGAGGTGCTGAACGCGGTGTTCCTCTATCACTGCACCAAGGCCGGGCTCGACTACGCCATCGTGAACACCGAGCGCCTGGAGCGCTACGCCTCGATCCCGGAGGAGGAGCGCCGGCGGGCCGAGGACCTCATCTGGATGCGGGGCGAGGATCCGGTGGCCGCCTTCGCCGCGCACTTCCGCGGGCGGACCAAGCAGGCGCGCGCGGCGGGCGGCACGCTGAGCCTCGACGAGCGGCTGGCGCGCTACATCGTGGAGGGCTCGCGCGACGGGCTCATCCCCGACCTGGACGCCAAGCGGGTGGAGGCGGCCCCGCTCGACATCATCAACGGCCCCCTCATGAAGGGGATGGAAGAGGTCGGACGCCTGTTCAACGACAATCAGCTCATCGTGGCCGAGGTGCTCCAGTCCGCCGAGGCCATGAAGGCGGCGGTGGCCCATCTCGAGCAGTTCATGGAAAAGGCCGAGAGCGCCACGCGGGGAAGTATCGTGCTCGCCACCGTGAAGGGCGACGTGCACGACATCGGCAAGAACCTCGTGGAGATCATCTGGAAGAACAACGGCTATCGGGTGATCAACCTCGGGATCAAGGTGCCGCCCGAGGACCTCATCGCCGCCTACGAGCGGCACAAGCCCGACGCCTTCGGGCTGTCGGGGCTGCTGGTGAAGTCGGCCCAGCAGATGGTGCTGACCGCCCAGGATCTCCGCGCCGCCGGCATCGACATCCCCCTGTTCGTGGGCGGCGCCGCGCTGACGCGGAAGTTCACCGCCACCCGCATCGCGCCCGAGTATCCCGGCGCGACCCTCTATGCCAAGGACGCGATGGACGGGCTCGACCTCGCCAATCGCCTCTTCGGCGCGACGACCAGGGAGGCTCTTCTCATCGAAGTGGCGGCGCAGCAGGAGGCGCTGCGCGGGGGCGGGGAGGCGGGAGTCGCGCCGGCGGCGGCGCCCGTGGGC
>DATEDO010000220.1:0-104498 GCA_035281625.1 Candidatus Methylomirabilota bacterium | reverse complement strand
CGCGAGAGGTCACCCCGGCCCCGAGCGCGCCCCGGGTCGTGCACGAGCCGGCGCGTCCGGCGCGGGAGTCCTCGGGCCGCGCGGAGACGCCTCGCGCGATCGCCGCCACCCGGGCAAAGGCGGCGCGCGAGGAAGCCAAGGTGATGCGCGAGGAGACGCCCAGTCCGCCCAAGGCCGCGGTGGCCGCGGTCGCCGTGCAGAAGGCGCCCGACTTCCGCGGCATCCCGCGCATGGAGCTCAGCCGCGAGCGGGACGATGCGGGCCGGACGGTAGCGGTCACCGTGCGCCTCACCGACACGAGCGGCCGGCCGCTGCCCACCGCCGACGTGCGCATTCGCCGCCAGCTGGGAAACGGTGACGTGCGCGAGACGCGGCTCGAGGCGGCGTCCGAGGGAAGCTATCGGGGCCCCCTGCCCGCCACCGTGCCGAACGCCAACGGGCTCACGATGCGGGTGACCGTCGGCACCAGCAGCCACGACGTGCCGCTGGCGGAGTGAGCGGCGGGGCGGGCGCCCGCCGGCCTAGCCCCCCGCCACTCCCTGGGTGTTGACGTAGAGGGCGTAGAGCGACGTGCTCGCGGCCATGAAGAGCCGGTTGCGGAAGAGTCCCCCGAAGCACACGTTGGCGCAGCGCTCGGGCAGGTCGATGCGGCCGATGAGCCGGCCGTCCGGATTGAATACGTGCACGCCGTCGAGGCCGGCCTCTCCCATGCCCCACCCGCACCAGAGATTGCCGTCGACGTCGACGCGAAAGCCGTCCGGCGTCCCCACGCCCGCGTCGATGAGCACGCGCTTGTTCGTGAGGGCGGTGCCGCCCGCGGCGACGTCGAAGACCAGGATGTTGCGCGGCGTGACACCACTCTGGACCACGTAGAGCCGCGACTCGTCGGGGGAGAAGGCGAGGCCATTGGGCCGCTCCACCTCACCCGCCACCACCGTCGCGCGCCCCGCGGCGTCGACCCGGTACACGTTGGTCGGCAGTTCCGGCGTCGCCGCGTAGCCCTCGTAGTAGCCGAGCACGCCGAAGGGCGGATCGGTGAACCAGATCGAGCCGTCCGACTTCACCACGACGTCGTTGGGCGAGTTGAGGCGCTTGCCGTCATGACGGTCCATCACGGTGACGATGGTCCCATCGGGCTCGGTGCGCGAGACCCGGCGGCTGCCGTGCTCGCACGTGACGAGCCGCCCCTGCCGGTCGCGCGTGTTGCCGTTGGCGAAGTTCGAGGGCTTGCGGTACGTGGTGACCGCGCCGGTTTCCTCGTCCCAGCGCAGGATGCGGTTGTTGGGGATGTCGCTCCAGTAGACGCACCGCGCGTCGCCCATCCACACCGGTCCCTCCGACCACCGGCAGCCGGCGGCGAGCCGCTCCACCTTGCTCGCGTTCAGGCGATACCGGGCGAAGCTCCGGTCCACGATGTGGATGGCGGGGTCGGGATAACGCTGGCTCGGCTCGAACATGGAGTGGGCGGCCTCCTTGTGTGGACGATGCGCGAGCTTAGCAGACAACATTTTCTCGCGCCGCGATTTGGGTATAATCCGCGCGGACCGTCCCCGGACCGGTCCGCCGCCACAAGGAGGTGGTGCCTCGTCCCCGGCACGGGCTCGGACCGCCCTCGGTAACGCGGAACGATTGTTCCTGTCCCTTTCCGAAGGAGGCCCGCGATGCCCCATTTTCTCAGTGAGGATGAGCTACAGCGCACCGCCCCGGCGGAGACCGCGGCCTTCGCGTCTCCCGTCCCGACCCAGATCGTGTCCAACGGCGAGTACAATCCCCTCCCCCAGAGCCGCGAGCAGGCGGAAGTCGAAGCCCGCATCAAGGACATGGCCGATCGGCTCGGCCCCACCCACGGCATGGATCGCCGGCGCTTCCTCGCCAGCACCGCCGGGATGGCCGCCGCGTTCCTGGCCATGAACGACGTGTTCGGACCGGTGTTCGACGTCAGCCGCGCCGAGGCCCAGACGCCCGGCGTCGCCGACCAGCGTGCCGGCGCCCTCGCCGGCCAGTTCATCTTCGACGACCAGGTGCACTTCGTCCGCGACGACTTCGGCCACGCCGGGCTCCTCGACCTCGCGAAGTACGCCAAGAAGAACTGGAACCCCGCGCTCGCCGGCGAGAACAACCTCGCCCGGTACAAGTTCGAGAACTTCGTGAAGGAGATCTACGTCGACAGCGACACCAAGGTGGCGCTCCTGTCCGGGGCGCCGTTCGACGATCCCACCTGGGATCTCCTCACCAACGATCAGATCGCCGCCGCCCGCACGGCCATCAACCGGATCTCCGGCTCGCGGCGCCTGCTCGGCCACGCGGTCATCACGCCCAACAAGGGGCCGTGGATGGCCGAGGTCGACCGCTGCATCGCCACCGTGCGACCGGACAGCTGGAAGGGCTACACCGTGGGCGACCCCCTCTCGCCGTCCAAGCTCAACTCGTTCTGGCGGCTCGACGACGAGAAGCTCATGTACCCCTTCTATGAGAAGGCGGTGAAGGCCGGCATCAACACCATCTGCATCCACAAGGGACTCCTGCCCCAGGACTACCAGAAGTCGTGGGCGCAGGTCTGGCAGTACAACACGGTGTGGGACGTGGGGAAGGCGGCGAAGGACTGGCCGCAGATGAACTTCGTCATCTACCACTCCGCGCTCCGGATGTTCCTGGAGCCGCCGGACGCCATGCTCGCCGACTTCCGCCGAACGGGGCGCCTCGACTGGGTGACCGATCTGGCGGAGATTCCCGCCAAGCTCGGCGTCAACAACGTGTACGGTGAGATCGGCACGTCCTTCGCGACCTGCGCGGTGTCGAGCCCGCCGCTCGCCGCCGCCCTCGTCGGCACCCTCGTGCGCGGCCTCGGGGCTGACCACGTGGTGTGGGGCAGCGACTCGGTGTGGTACGGCTCCCCGCAGTGGCAGATCGAGGCCTTCCGCCGCCTCGAGATCCCGGCGGACATGCAGAAGACCAACCAGTTCGCGCCGCTCGGGCCCGCCGACGGCCTGGTGAAGACCGCCATCCTCGGCGGCAACTCGGCGCGGCTCTACCGCCTGGACGTACGGTCGGCGCTGGGCGCCGTCACCACGGACAAGATCGCGGCGATCAAGGCCGAGTACGTGGCCGCGGGCGGGCAGCGCAGCAACACGCGCTACGGGTACGTGGCGCCCCTTCGCGCCTAGCCCGTCGTTTCACGTCGCGGCGGGCGCCCGGCGGACGGGCGCCCGCCGCAATCTTCACGGCGAGCCGGCCCGCCCGCTGCCGCCGCGCGCCCGCTCACCGCCAGGCGTCGACGGACACCGTCTTCTGGTAGGTGCAGCCCATGATGCGCCAGTAGCCGTTGGTCTCGCCGCCCACCACCACGGCGTGGACGTCTTCACGCCGGAACATCGGGATGAGCGCGTCGGGCGCCGCGCGGAGACGCCCCGCCCACGGCTCCTCGCCGAACGTGGCGCGCGGATAGATGTAGTTCTGCACCAGCTGATAGTCCCAGTATTCGCGCGCCGGCATCCGCGCCGTCTCGAAGACCCAGTCGAGCATCGCGTCCTTCTTCACGAAGCCGCCGCGATCCACGAACTGCCGCGCCGCGATGGGGTCGAGGAGCAGCGTGGGCGGGATGGAGGGCTCCATGCCCCGCAGCAGATTGGCCACGTGCTCGCGCCAGTGCGTTTGGCGGAGTCCCAGCGAGAAGGCGGTGGAGCGGCAGCCCGAGAACACGCTCACCGCGCTCTCGTCCGGCGGGAGCCCGCGCCCGACGTGGAAGGGTTCCCAGGGGCTCCGCTCCTCGTTCTCCGCGAAGGTGACGCTGCTGTACGCGTAGGCATTGCCCTGATTGCCCATGTAGGAGAGCCCGGGCACGGAGCCGCCCTGCCCGTTCTGGGACAGAAGCCCGTAGGCGCGGCCGATGGTGGCGTTGGCGTGGCTGTACGGCCCCATGGCGCCGGTGCCCGCGTTCATGACGATCTCGTGCCGCACCGGCCCGTTGACCACCGCCATGGAGGCCATCGCGCTGGAGCTGCTGCTGCGGGCGGTCACGCCGGTGGCGCCGAGCGCGAGGATGACGGGGAAGTACGCGGGGCGCGCGCCCGCCATCACCGCGTTCACCGCCACCTTCTCCACGGTGTATTCCCACGCCTCGCGGAAGTGGGTGGAGCGCATGCGCCCCACCACCTCGTCGGGGCGCCGCCGCGTGCCCGTGAGCATGGCGGCCACCCGCTCTTCCGTGGGGAGCACGATGGGCAAACCGTCCGTCCACCCGTTCTCCAGGAACATCCGCTCCAGTTCCTCGGCGGTGCGCGCCTCGACCGAGCGTGGTGTCGAGCGGTCGAACTCCGCGGGCCCGGCCTCGTCGGACCCGAAGGGCCGCGTGAGACCCTCCACCACCTCCTGCATCACCGCCCGTCCGGTGATGGGATCCAGGCCGTCCACGTATCCCCGCAGCTCGCGCGCGGTCTTGCCCATGATGGGCTGGGGCACGAAGACCTGCCGCAGCGCCGGCATCCCGCTCACCGCCGCCACCGACCGGACCACCCGATCGAACTTGTCCGTGTGCACGGCCACCGTGGGGACCCCGTACGTCGCCTCGAGCGTCATCGCGTGCGCGGCGACCGCCGGCGCGCAGGTGCTTCAGTGCCCCACGCCGACGATGGCCGCGTGGCCTCTCGCCTTGATCTCCTCCCAGGTCGCGGGGTCGTCGTTGAGGTACACGCTGGAGATGCGCTTGACCACCGCGGTGACGCCGGGCAGGCGCTCGGCGAACCACGCGCGCATCTCGCCCAGGAAGACGTCGGAGTCATCGAAGCGGCAGTCGACGAGATAGACGGTGCGGCCCTCGAGGGTCGGCAGGCGCGGGGCCAGCGGCTTGCGCGTCACCTTCGGCGCGAAGCCCATGGGGTTCAGCACGGTGAGGCGATCCGTCATGGTGATCTCCTTCTCGTCACTCCACGCCCGCCAGCTTGAGCTCGGCGGCGCGGTGGCAGGCGACGAAGCGCGCGGGAGCGATCTCCTGCCAGGCCGGCGCCTGGGTGCGGCACACGTCGATGGCATGGGGACAGCGCGGGTGGAAATAGCAGCCCGGTGGCGGCGCGGCGGGATTGGCCACCTCGCCCTGGAGGATGATCCGCTTCGAGCGGGCGCGGGGGTCCGGCTCGGGCACGGCGGAGAGGAGGGCCGCGGTGTAGGGATGCTTGGGCGCGGTGAAGAGGGCCTCCGTCTCCGCGAGCTCGACGATGCGACCCACGTACATCACCGCCACCCGATCACTGATGTGGCGCACCACGCTGAGGTCGTGGGCCACGAAGAGATAGGTCAGCCGGAACTCGCGCTGGAGGTCCTGGAGAAGGTTCAGGATCTGCGCCTGCACCGAGACATCGAGGGCGGACACCGGCTCGTCGGCCACGACCAGGCGCGGCCGGAGCGCAAGGGCGCGGGCGATGCCGATGCGCTGGCGCTCGCCGCCGCTGAAGGCGTGGGGGAAGCGGCGCATGTACTCCGGCCGCAGCCCCACCCGGCGCAGGAGATCGGCCACCCGCTCCTCGCGCTCCCGCCGGCTCTTCACGCCGTGCACGTACAGCGGCTCGCCCACGAGGTCGAGGAGGGTCATGCGCGGGTTGAGCGAGGCGAAGGGGTCCTGGAAGATCATCTGCATCTCGCGCCGCAGCGCCCGCAGCTCCTTCGACCCGAGGCGCGCCACGTCGACCACGTCGCCGCCGGCCAGCCGCATCAGGATCTCGCCGGCGGTGGGCTCGACCGCGCGCAGCAGGCAGCGCGCGGTGGTGGTCTTGCCACACCCGCTCTCGCCGACGAGGCCCAGCGTCTCGCCCTCGTCGATGTGAAAGTCCACGCCGTCGACGGCGCGAACATGGCCCACCGTGCGCTTCCAGAAGCCCCGCCGGATGGGGAAGAGCTTCTGGAGCCCCTTCACCTGGAGGAGCGCCTTGGCCGGGAGGGCCGCGGTGGTCACGGGTACAGGAAGCAGCTCACGGCGTGCCCCGCGCCCATCGGCCGGAGCACGGGCTCCTCCCGGTCGCAGCGGCCGGCGATGAACTGCGGGCAGCGCGGGTGGAACGGGCAGCCCGCGGGGCGATCGTAGGGATGCGGCACGGAGCCCGCGATGGGAGTCAGCCGCTCGCGCGAGCGCGACCGCATGCGCGGGATCGAACGCAGCAGCGCCTGAGTGTACGGGTGCTTGGGGGCGTGGAAGATCTCGTCCACCGGCGCCTGCTCCACCACGCGTCCCAGGTACATGACCACCACGTCGGTCGCCATCTCGGCGACCACACCCAGATCGTGCGTGATCAGCATGATGGCCATGCCGTCTTCCCTCTGGAGCTGGCGCATCAGCTCCAGGATCTGCGTCTGCGTGGTCACGTCGAGCGCGGTCGTGGGCTCATCGGCGATCAACAGCGTGGGGTGGCAGGACAGGGCCATCGCGATCATGGCGCGCTGGCGCAGGCCGCCCGAGAGCTGATTCGAAAGCTGATCCACCCGCTGCTCGGGCAGGGACACCCCCACTCGCCGCAGCATCTCGATCGCCTTCGCCCGCGCCTCTCGTCGGCTCACCTGCTGGTGCAGCATGATCGCCTCCACGATCTGGCTGCCGACCGTGTGCACGGGGCTGAACGAGGACATGGGCTCCTGGAAGATCAGGGCGATCTCGGCGCCCCGGATGGCACGCATGGCGGGGCCATTGGGGGGCAGCGCGGCGAGATCGACGACGTCGCCGGCGCCCGCCCCGTCCGCCTCGCGCCGGAAGCGGATCTCGCCGGCCACGATGCGGCCGGGGCGGTCGACGATGCCGAGGATGGAGCGGGCGGTCACGCTCTTCCCGCAGCCGCTCTCTCCCACCACTCCGAGCGTGGCCCCGGGGGTGAGGTCGAAGCTCACCCCGTCCACCGCCTTCACCGTGCCCTCGTCCTGGTGGAAGTAGGTCTTGAGCCCCCGCACGGACAGGAGCGGCAGGCGGGCGTCAGCGGCCATAGGGATCCGCGGCGTCCCGAAGGCCGTCGCCGAGGAAGTTGAAGGCCATCACCGCGACGATCACGGGCAGGGCCGGCAGCATGAGCCAGGGCGAGATGGCCACGGTTTGGACGTTCTGCGCCTGCTGGAGCAGCACGCCCCAGCTGATGGCGGGCGGGCGCAGGCCGAGGCCGAGGAAGGACAGCGCGGTCTCGCTCACGATCATGGCGGGGAGCGCGAGGGTGGTGGCGGCGATGATGTGGCTCATGAAGGACGGTACCATGTGGACGAAGATGGTCCGCCGGCGGCTGCAGCCCACCAGCCGGGCGGAGACCACGAAGTCCTCCTCGCGGAGGGCGAGGAAGCGGCCGCGCACCACGCGCGCGAGCTCGGTCCAGCCCAGCAGCGAGATGATGATGGTGATGGCGAAATACACCTGGAGGATGGTCCAGTCGCTCGGCAGCGCCGCGGCCAGCCCCATCCAGAGCGGAATCGTGGGGATGGAGCGCAGGATCTCGATGGCCCGCTGGATGACGGTATCGAGGATGCCGCCGTAGAAGCCCGACAGGCCGCCCAGGATCACGCCCAGCACCAGGCTCATCGCCACCCCGATCAGGCCGATGGTGAGCGAGATGCGGGTGCCGTACATGAGCCGGGACCAGAGGTCGCGTCCCTGCACGTCGGTGCCGAGGAGGAAGATCGTCTTGGCGGCGTCGCGCCCGCCGTCCACGCCGATGAGGTGCCGGGTGGTCGGGATGAAGCCGAAGAGCCGGTACTCGAAGCCCTCGGCGAACAACCGGATGGGGATCTTCATCTCGGGATCCGCGACGTAGACGCGCTTGAACGTCTGCGGGTCGCGCGCGCCCTTGACCCCGTGAACATAGGGGGCGAAGCGCCAGCCGTCGAACCAGTGGAGGCGCTGGGGCGGCATCAGCGACCGCTGGGCCTCCGACGCGTTGGGATCGGCATAGGCCAGGAAGTCGGCGCCGACGACGACCATGTAGAAGAAGGCGATGACGACCGCGCTCGCCACCGCGACCTTGTGCCTGCGGAAGCGCCACCACATGAGCTGCCACTGCGAGGCGACGAAGATACGCTGGTCGCCGGGGGTGACCGGCTCCCCGGGGGAGGGAGCGGGCACGGGATCGAGCAGGGTCTCGGGCCGCGCCATCAGGTGTCCTCGAGCCGGATGCGGGGATCGATCCAGACGAGCAGGATGTCCGAGATCAAGGTGCCCGCGACCGTCATCACCCCCAGCAGGAGCACGATGGTGCCGGCGAGGAACATGTCCTGGGCGATGAGGGCCTTCAAGAGCAGCGGCCCCACCGTGGGGAGGCCGAGCACGAGAGACACGATGATGCTCCCCGAGACGATGTACGGAAGCGTGTAGCCGATGGTGCTCGCGAAGGGGTTCAGCGCCACCCGGACGGGATACTTCAGCACCACCGTACGCTCGGGCAGACCCTTGGAGCGGGCGGTCACCACGTAGGGCTTGCGCAGCTCGTCCAGGAGATTCGCCCGCATGATGCGGATCTGCTGGGCCGTCCCCGCGAGGCCCAGGATGAGCGCGGGGATGGGCAGGTGCTTGAGGAGATCCCACACCTTGGCCCCGCCCCACGGCGCGTCCTGCAGCTCGGGGGAGAAGAGCCCGCCGATGTTCGCGTTGAAGAAGACGAAGCCCAGGTAGAGCAAGACGAGGGCGAGCAGGAAGTTCGGAACGGCGAGCCCGATGAAGCCGATGAACGTGGCGATGTAGTCCCCGGCCGAGTACTGCCTCACCGCGGAGTAGATGCCGATCGGCAAGGCGAGCGCCCAGGTGAGGATCAGCGCCGACACCGACACCGCGACGGTGAGCCAGAGCCGCTCGCCGATCACCTCGATGACGGGGCGCCGCCACTCCATCGACATGCCGAAGTTGCCGCGGACGATCTGATTCATCCACTTGAGGTACTGCACGTACATCGGCTCGCCGAGGCCGTACTGGAGCCGGAGCGCCTGGGCTTCCTCGTCGGACACCGCGCTGCCCATGGAGGCCATCTGGGCGATGTACGACGTCACGTAGTCCCCGGGCGGGAGCTGGATGATCGCGAACGAGAGGACGGAGATCGCCCAGACGGTGAAGAGGGCGAGCAGGGCGCGGCGGCCGATGTAGGCGAGCACCGCCGCGCCCGTCCGGTCAGTTCTTCCAGTAGAAGGTGGCCGGCCTCGAGATGCCGGGGGTCTTCCCGTCGGGACTGTTGTACATGCGCGACGGGATGTTGCCCAGGTTATTCTTCACGACGCGGACACCCATCGCGGCCGGACCCTGGCCGACCACGCCGATGATGTAGACCTCCTCGGCGGCGATCTTCCAGACCTCCTTGCCGAGCTGGATGCGCTCTTTCTCCGGCACCCCGAACGCCCTCTTCCACTTCTCCATGAGCTCCTTCATCCGCGGCTCGGGCTCCTTGCCCTGCGTGCCCGCGGAGTGGAACCACTTCGCGTAGTGGGGCCCGGACGTCGCCACCGCCGCGACCTCGTAGGGGAACACGTGCAGCGGGAAGGTGAAGAGGTGCTCGCTCCCGTCGTTGTTCCAGGCGCCGAGCTGCTGCTCGTTGTTCGCGGTGCGCTGGAGGGCCAGGCTCCGCTCCACCTCCTGCACCTTCAGGTCGATGCCGATCTTCTTCCACTGCTCGCGGATCATCTCGGAGATCTGGGTGTACTGCACGAACTGGCCCCCGAGCGTCATGATCTCGATGCGCAGACGACCCTTGCCGTCGGCGCGCAAGCGGTAGCCTTCCGCGTCCTTCTTGGCCAGCCCGATCTTGTCGAGCATGTCGTTGGCCTTCTTCAGATCGAGCGTGGACCAGAGCTTCCGGTACTGGGGGCCGGGGTTGTACTTGTTGCTGTCGACCGGCACCACCGAGCCCGGCGTGGCGGTGCCGAGCCAGAACGTCTCGTTGATCTGGTCGCGGTCGATGCCGAGGGACAGCGCGCGGCGGAAGTCGGCGGTGTTGAACCACTTCCCGATCTCGGGATCGGCGTCGTAGTTCAGGTTGAACTTGATGATGAGGTCGCAGTAGTCACCGGGATCGAGATAGACCTTGTAGTTGCCCTTCTGCTGGTTCTCGATGAACACGGGAAGCTTGCCGAGGTCGACGTGCCGGGAGGCGTAGTCGTACTCGCCCGCGATCGCCCGCAGGTTCAGCACTTCCAGGTTCTCGGCCAGCGTCAGGACCACCCGATCGAGGTAGGGCAGCTGATTCCCCGCGGTATCGACGAAGACGCTGTACGGGTTGCGCTCGAGCGTCCAGGTCGGCGTGTTGATGGGGGTCACTGTCTTCCAGGGCGAGAGCACGGGCAGGTCGGGGTTCCGGGCCCAGTCGTTCTTGGCCAGGAACAGCCGAACCCAGGAGTCGAACTTCTCGTCCTTCACCTTCTTGTCGAGCTCGGCCGCGCTGACGTACTTCGGGTGGAACTGCTTGAGGTAGTGCGCGGGAGCGAAGCCGCCCAGCGCGCGATAGCCCCACATCTGGCCGGCGAGATCGGTGGCCCCCGCCAGCACGTCGGGGAACATGAAGTAGGACTCGGGGAACTTGAATCGCACCGTGTAGGTGTCGACCTTCTCGATCGCGCCCTGCTTACCGTTGATGGCCATGGCCGCCGAGGGCGTGGGGACGAGGTCTTTGTTCCGGTAGATGTCCTCGAACCAGAACACGAAGTCATCGGCCGTGAAGGGCTTGCCGTCGCTCCACTTCATGCCGCGGCGAAGATGCACGAGCCAGGCGCGCCCGCCGTCCTGCATCTCCAGGCTCTTGGCGAGGTTGGGCAGGACCTTGTCGCCCGTGTAGTCCCAGAACATCAAGTGGTCCGGCCCCGAGCAGCAGCGGAACCCGTTCCAGAAGTCCGCGGGGCCGGTGAAGCCCGCGCGCCAGGTGCCGCCGTACTTACCGATAGCCTGGAGAGGCTTGATCACGAGCGGATCCTGCCCGATCCGCTCCGCCACCGGCGGCAGCTTGCCGGCCTTCACCAGCTCGGCGAGCTGCGGCGCCTCCTTGAAGGCCTTCGGCCACTTCGCGGAGTCGGTGACGACCTCGGGACCCTCGAGCTTGCCGATGAGGGAGGTCTTGCCCCCCTGGGCGAGCGCGCCCGCCGTCACCACGGCGGTGAGCAAGGCTCCCGAGAGGATGAGGGTGAGGGCGGATCGAAGCGTGCGTGTCCAAGGCCTGCGCTGGCTCATGACGCGTCTCCCTCGATGCGTGCGTGATGTTGGCGCCGTCGAGCGTTCCTCGCGAGGCAGACCTCCCCCGGAGTCGGGGGGATACTGCCCCGCCCCCCGGGTCCCGTCAAGGGCGTCCCGCTGCGCCTAGCGAGGCCCCTTCGCCGCCGCCTCGGCCTTCCGGAAGTCCTCTTCGCCGAAGCCGTAGAGGTGCGCCCCGCCCATGAAGATCTGGGCCGCCATCTCGCGCGGCACGTTCTTCAGGAGGTTCTCGGCGACATGCGGGAAGTTCGAGTCGAAGTGCGGGTAGTCGGTGGAGATGCACATCCGGTCGGCGCCGATCAACCCGGCGGTGGCCTCGATCTCGGGCTCGCTCCCCTCCACCGCGGCCCAGCAGTTGCGCCGGAAGTACTCGCGCGGGGTGAGCGACAGATAGGGGGCATGCGTGTCCCGGTACTGCGGGTAGTCCCACTCGATGCGCGAGAGCAGCCCCGGCGCCCACGAGTTCTGCGCCTCCAGGAAGCCCACCCGGAGCTTGGGGTGGAACTCGAACACGCCGCCGATGATCATGGCGATGAGGGCCTGCTGCATTTCGATCCAGTGGCTGGCCACGTGGCGATAGAAGCGGTTCTCGCCGTAGAGGGCATTCATGTGGGAATACGGCGCCCCCGTGCCCTCGTGAAAACCCCAGGTGACGTTCAGGTCCTCGTGCACGGTGTAGAGCGGATCCCAGTAGTTCGAGTGCCAGTAGTGCCCGTTCACCAGGTTCGGGCGGTTGAACGAGCCCACCGCCCCCAGCTCGCGCACGCAGCGGATGAGCTCTCGGCAGGCTAGGTGCACGTCGTGGAACGGCAGCATGGCCACGAACTTGAGCCGCTCGGGGCTGTACTGGCAGAACTCGTGGATCCAGTTGTTGTAGGCCTGGCAGAGGGCGAGCGAGAGCTGCGGGTCCATGCCGTCGCGGGCGATGAGGGACAGCCCGCTGGTGGGGTACAGCACGGCGATGTCCACGCCCTCCATGGCCATGCCCATCACCTGCGCCTCGGGGTTGTAGTTGCGCTCGATGGCGAACTGAAGCCGGCCGGTGTCGGCCAGGCGCGAACCCGACAGGGGCTGGCTGCTCGTGGTGGACCCCGCCTTGACGCGCTTGCGGTACTGCTGGAGATCGGCGTCCGAGGTGGGAATGCCGTCGATCACGATCGAGCCCGCGGCGCCCCGCTTCGGGCGGCCGTCGGACCCCACCAGCGTGGTCACGCGATGCTTGAACTTGGGGTCGAGATAGCGGTCGAAGAGATCCGGCGGCTCCATGATGTGCATGTCGCAGTCGACGAAGCGCAGCCCGTCTTTCACGGTGTCCCTCCGCGTCTGGGGTGGCGAGCGTCCCGGTCAGTGGTCCGATCCTCGTCCTCTGCCGGGCCCCTGTCAAGCCAGCGCCGCGGCGGTGTAAACCCAGCGCCGCGGCGGTGTAAACCCATAGAACGGAGTATCATGGCCCACGCCCCTCCGGGCCAGGCCGAACCCATCCGCAAAGGAGCGCCACATGAAAGCCGCCGTCTTCCACGGGCCCCATCAGCCCCTCACCATCGAGACCGTCGACATCGACAAGCCCATGGGGCGCGAGGTGCTCGTGCGCACCGTGGCCTCCGGCGTCTGCCACTCGGATCTCCACTTCGTGGACGGTCTCTACCCCTTCCCCGCCCCCGCCATCCTCGGGCACGAGGCCGCGGGCATCGTGGAGGCGGTGGGCCCGCAGGTGGGCGAGTTCCGCCCCGGCGACCATGTGATCTGCTGCCTCTCCCTGTTCTGCGGCCAGTGCGAGTACTGCCTCACCGGCAAGACGCATCTCTGCCAGACCCGGCCCACGCGCACCAAGGGCGAGCCGCCCAAGCTCTCGTGGAAGGGGCAGCCGGTGAATCAGTTCGCCAACCTCTCCGCCTACGCGGAGCAGATGCTGGTGCACGAGAACGCGCTGGTGAAGATCGACGATCAGATGCCGCTGGCCCAGGCCGCCCTCATCGGCTGCGGTGTCACCACCGGCGTGGGCGCGGTGCTCAACACCGCGCGCATCGAGCCCGGCTCGACCACCGCCATCTTCGGCGCGGGCGGCGTGGGCCTGGCCACCATCCAGGGCGCGCGCATCGCCGGCGCCCGCATGATCATTGCCGTCGACACCGTGGCCGCGAAGCTCGAGCGGGCCAAGGCATTGGGCGCCACCCATCTCGTCGACGCCTCCAAGGACGACCCGGTGAAGGCGATCCGCACCCTCACCGGCGGCGGCGTGGACTATTCGTTCGAGGCGATCGGGCTCAAGATCGCCGCCGAGCAGTGCTTCGACTGCATCAAGCCGGGCGGCACCGCCACCGTCATCGGCATGATCCCGGTGGGCCAGAAGGTCGAGCTCGACGGGCCCATGTTCCTCCGCGAGAAGAAGATACAGGGCTGCAGCATGGGCTCGAACCGCTTCAAGGTGGACATGCCCCGCTACATCGAGCTCTACCGGCAGGGGCGCCTCAAGCTCGACGAGATGGTCACCCGGCGCGGCACGCTCGAGGAGGTCAACGACGCCTTCCGCGCCATGAAGGCCGGCGAGGTCGCGCGCACCGTGCTCATGTTCGACTGATGGCGCGGCACCGCCGCGCGGCCGGGTAGTCTCGACCCACCGCGCGGCGGGGCACGCGTCTTTCGCACCACCGGTTGTTCCGTGACCTCGTTCGCGCGTTGACAGGCTTCGCCTCCCATTCCTAGACTGCACCGTGACCCATCGCGAGGAACGAGAGGAGAGATGCACATGATCACGCCCATACAGCGAGCCCTCGGCCTCGTGCTGGCCGCCGCGCTCCTGACCGCCTGCAGCACCGTGCCGCCCACCGTCGAGCAGCGCGAGGAGCTCCTGCAGCGGGCGCAGGCCGATCTCGCGGAGTGGAAGAAGGCCGATCCCGACCTGGACGCCTTCATCCAGCGCCGCCATGGCTATGTCTTCTTCCCTGAAGTGACGAAGGCCGGCGCCGGCATCGGCGGCGGGTATGGCCGCGGTGTCGTCTTCGAGCAGGGACAGCATGTCGGCTACGCGGACGTCACGCAGGGCTCGCTGGGGCTGCAGCTCGGCGGGCAGACGTACAGCGAGCTGATCATCTTCCAGGACAAGTACGCGATGGACCGCTTCAAGCGGAACAGCATGGACTTCGGTGCCACCGCCTCCGCGGTCATCGCGACGACCGGCACGGCGACGTCCGCGCCCTTCGTGGACGGCATCGCGGTGATCGTGAAGCCGCTCGCCGGCGCCATGGCGGAGGCGACGATCGCGGGCCAGCGCGTGACCTACGTGCCGAAGGACCGCGCGGCGGCGCGGTAGGCATCTCCGCCGCCGCGCTCAGGGCGTGAGGTACCAGCGCGCGAGCACGCCCTCGAGCGCGGCGGGACTCCCCGCCGCGCGCGCGGCCGCGGCGATCAGCGCCGGGACCTCCTCGGGCTCGGGCCGCAGGTCCTCGGCGGGCACCCCCAGCTCGTAGGGCGAGCGCGTCGCCGCGCCGGGCAGGATCTCGCCGATGGGGAGCACGTCCGCGTGCCGTCGCCGCAGGACGTGGCGGTACACCGCGGCGTAGAGGGCGGGATCGTAGGGCGGGACCGCCGCGCCGTCGGGGGCCGGCGCCAGGCCGAGCGCGGCGCCGACGTGCGCGAGCTGCCGCCAGAGATCGCGCAGCACCGCGGGCGGCGCGTCCTCGCGCTCGCGAGGATGGAGGGGATTGGCGGCGCGCCGGCCCCGCTCCGCCTCCAGGTGGGCCCGCACCGCGACGGAGGGCACCGGGATCACGAAGCGGGCCGTCTCCGCGGCGAGCAGCGGCTCCGCCGCGTCGTCCGCGGGACGCGCCAGCTCCACCAATCGATGCCCCGCCAGCGGCGTCTCGCCCAGCAGGAGCGCGGGTGAGCCGGCATGGCGGGCGTGCCAGCGCGCCACCGCGCCGCGGGCCCACTGGCCCACCGCCAGGCGCACCACGCCGTGAGTCACGCCGTCGCGGGCGGGGTACGCCGCCGCCGCGGCATGGCCTTCCATCACCGGCCGCGCCACGTCCCACTGCAGCAGCGACACCGAGCGGCCCGCCTCGTGCGCGAGCTCGGCGAGCACGCGGATGAGGAGGCTCTTGCCCGTCCCCGGCAGGCCGGACAGGAAGACCAGGCGCGCCCGACGCACGAGCGGGGCGAGCGCCTCGCGCAGTGGACTCCCGGGATCCAGCCGCATGGCCCCAGCATAGTGACGGAGGGCGGCTCATGGTCTAAAATCCCGCCATGCTCCGGACACGCCAGATCGGCCCCTGCTTCGCCGCCGAGGCCGAGGGCCTCGACCTGACCAAGCCGCTCTCGCCCGACGCCGCCCGCGCCGTCCACGCGGCCATGGATGAGCACGCGGTGCTGGTCTTCCACGGCCCCCGGCTCACCCAGGAGCAGCAGATGGCCTTCACGCTGGCCCTGGGGCCCATCGAGGACGCCGGGCTCACGGGCCTGCGCGACGGGTATCGCCTCCCCACCAGCTTCGCGGACGTGTCGAACATCGACAAGGACGATCAGCTCTTCGCGCGCGAGTCCCGCACGCGGCTCTTCGCCCTCGGCAACCGGCTCTGGCACTCCGACAGCTCGTTCAAGGTGGTGCCCGCGAAGTACTCCATCCTCCATTCCCACAGCATCCCGTCCTCGGGGGGGAACACCGAGTTCGCCGACATGCGCGCGGCCTACGAGGCGCTCGACGACGCGACGCGGGCCGAGATCGCCGATCTCATCTGCCAGCACTCGCAGCTCTACTCGCGCCAGCAGATCGGCTTCACCGACTTCACCGAAGAGGAGCGCATCCGCTTCGCGCCGGTGCGCCAGCGCCTGGTGCGCACGCATCCCTCCACCGGGCGCAAGTCGCTGTATCTGTCCTCGCACGCGGGCGCCATCGAGGGCTGGCCGGTGCCCGAGGCGCGCGCCTTTCTCCGTGACCTCGTGGAGCACGCGACCCAGCGGCAGTTCGTCTACTCGCATCGCTGGCAAGTGGGCGACGTCGTCATGTGGGACAACCAGCGCACCATGCACCGCGTCCGCCCGTACCCCGCGCACGAGCGACGTGACATGCGCCGCACCACCCTCGCGGGGGAGCGCTCCACGGTGGCGCAGGAGGCGTGAGCGGGCGCCGCGCCCGCGGGCATGGACCAAGGTCTCATTCCGCCGCCGCCTGCCATCCGGTAACCTCGTCATGATCGCCGCACTGGCCGTTCGACCTCGTTCCAGGAGAGCCACATGACCGTCTCGCGTTCCGCCCTGATCACGCCCGTCGGGGGCGCCCTCGTCGACCTCCTCGTCCCCGCCGACGCCCGGGCCGAGGTGCGGGCCCGCGCCAACCGACTGCCGTCGATCCAGCTCTCCGAACGCGCGGTCTACGATCTCGAGCTGCTCGCGACCGGCGGCTTCTCGCCCCTGGACCGCTTCATGGGGCGGCGCGACTTCGAGCGCGTGCTGGGCGAGATGCGGCTCGCCGGGGGCCAGCTCTTCCCCATTCCCGTGACGCTACCGGTGGATCGGGCGGCGGGGCTGCGACTGGACGCTGAGGTCGCGCTCCGCGACGCTCACAACGAGCTCCTCGGCATCATGACCGTCGAGGAGGCGTACGAGTGGGACCGCGCGGCCACCGCGCAGCAGGTGCTCGGCACGCGCGACGTGCGTCACCCGCTCGTCGCGGAGATGCAGCGCTGGGGCGACACCCAGCTCTCGGGGCGGCTCGAGATCCTGGCCCTCCCGCCGCGCCACGACTTCCGGGATCTCCGGATGACGCCGGCGGAGACGCGCGCGCGGCTCGCCGCGGTGGGGGCGACCAACGTGGTGGCGTTCCAGACCCGCAATCCGCTGCATCGCGCTCACGAGGAGCTGACCCGCCGGGCCGCCGACCTCGTGCGGGGGACGCTCCTGCTCCACCCCGTGGTCGGGATGACCAAGCCGGGCGACGTGGACTACTACACCCGCGTACGCACCTACAAGGTGCTGGTGGACCACTACTTCGAGCGCGGGCGCGTGGTGCTCTCCCTCCTCCCGCTGGCCATGCGCATGGCGGGGCCGCGTGAGGCGGTCTGGCACGCGCTGATCCGCCGGAACTACGGGGCCAGCCACTTCATCGTGGGCCGCGACCATGCGAGCCCGGGACTGGACTCGGCGGGCAAACCCTTCTACGGCGCGTACGACGCCCAGGAGCTGGTGGGCCGGCTGCAGGACGAGCTCGGCATCGGCATGCTGCCGTTCGGCGAGATGATGTACCTCCCCGACGAGGACCGCTACGAGGAGGTCTCCCGCATCCCCAAGACCGCCCGCACCGCCTCCATCTCGGGCACCCAGGTGCGCGAGGACTTCCTCAACGTCGGCCAGAAGCTCCCGGAGTGGTTCACCCGGCCCGAGGTCTCACAGATCCTGATGGACACCTACCCGCCGCGCCACCGGCAGGGCGTGTGCGTGTGGTTCACCGGCCTCAGCGGCGCCGGTAAGTCCACCACCGCGGAGATCCTCACCGTGCTCCTCCTCGAGCGCGGGCGGAACATCACCGTGCTGGATGGGGACGTGGTGCGCACGCATCTGTCCAAGGGGCTCGGCTTCA
Organism: Candidatus Methylomirabilota bacterium; assembly: GCA_035281625.1. Lineage (GTDB taxonomy): Bacteria > Methylomirabilota > Methylomirabilia > Rokubacteriales > CSP1-6 > DASRWT01. The sequence goes on along the minus strand of DATEDO010000220.1, from coordinate 86,748 downwards.
GCAAGGAGGACCGCGACACCAACATCCGGCGCATCGGGTTCGTCGCCGCCGAGATCGTGCGGCACGGGGGCATCGCCCTGTGCGCGGCGGTGAGCCCCTACCGGACGACGCGGGACGAGGTGCGGCACATGGTGGGCGCCGATCACTTCGTGGAGGTATTCGTGGACACGCCGCTCGAGGAGTGCGAGCGGCGGGACAGCAAGGGCGTCTACGCCAAGGCGCGGCGTGGTGAGATCAAGGGCTTCACCGGTATCGACGACCCCTACGAGGCGCCCGACCACCCGGAGATCACGCTCGATACGGTGGTGACGAGCCCCGACGCCAATGCGCGGCGCGTGCTCGAGCACCTCGAGCGGCAGGGCTTCGTCCGATAGCGGGCGCGGCCCTCAGTGCCGGGGGAGCTCAGACGGCACCCCGTGGTACTCGCGGTAGGCCTTGAACCGCCGCGACAGGTCGTCGGTGTCGAGCCCGAAGGCTTCCGCGGAGTACCGGTGGGTGCCGTGCTTGTCCTTGGGGTTCGCGTCCAGGAAGGCGCGCATGGCCGCCGCCGCGGGCGCGGTCAGCGGCATGTCGAAGTGGGCGTACAGGCGCTCCACCACCGCCATGGGATCGCGAATCAGCTCGTGATAGTGCACGTCCAAGAAGCGGTCGGCGGGCAGGCGTCCACCGCGGCGGAGCTGCATGGCGCGGTCGAGCCCGTTGGTCCAGCGGCGGCTCACCTCGTGGCCGATCTCGAGCGCGTCGACGGTGTCGGTGAAGGCCCGCTGCAGCACCGCGGTGAGGCTCGCCACCGAGGCGAGCACGGTGACCGGATCTCGATGGGTCTGCACGATGCGCGCGTCGGGGTACACGTCGAGCAGCGCGTCGAAGGCGAAGAGATGCGCGGGGGCCTTGAGCACCCAGCGCGCGCCGGGCGCGGTCCATTGCAGCTGCTGGAGGAACTCGCGGTGGAAGCGGTACGCCGGGCGGAGATCCTGCCGCTCGAGCCACTCTTGATAGGTGGGGACGTGATAGGTGGTGTGGAAGCGGGGCGACAGGAAGGTGGGGCTCATGATCGCGATACATTCCAGCGCGAGCCGGGCGCCGAGCGGATGAATCGCCTTGAACTCCGGCGCGAGGGCGTCGAACCAAGCGAGCTGACGGGCCGCCCGCTCGATCCGCGGATCGGTGGCATAGCGAGCCGCCGCGGGAGGCGGCGACGGGAACATCACCTCCCACGCCTGCGCGACGCGGCTGGCCGGGTCCTGGGCGAGCAGGTGATGAAGCAGCGTGCTTCCGGTGCGGGGCAAGCCCACGATGAAGAGGGGCTTGTCGATCGCCTGGTCGGCGATGCCGGGATGACGCGCGCGGTCCGCCCTCATCTGCAGGCGCGTGGAGAGGAGCCCGATCACGTCGCCGCGGGCGGCGATGCGGCCCACCAGCGTCAGCCGGGCCTCCTGCTGAAGCCCGCGCAGCACCTCCCGAAGGGGCTCGCGGAAGCTCTCGTCGCCGAAGTCGTCCAGCCCGGTGGCGCGGCGCGCGGCGGCGAGGACACTGTCTTCCTCCAGCGAGATCATGGACAGCCCCGCCCCGTCCAGGAGCGCACCCGCCCGGTTCGTCATCTTGACCACCGCGCGCAGCGCGGTCGGGGACGGCTTCATCGTGATGGATCTCCTTTCGGATTGGCGAAGCCGGACAGCCGGTCCGGGCCCCGCGGCATAATGCCAGGACAAATTCCCGTCGGCAATGAGACTAAGGTCGCAGGGGTCCTTTCGGAGGCCAGCGGACCCTGGGGGGCGACTCCCGCATGAGCCCCACGGCCCGGGTGGGCGGCGGGGTGGCCTGGGCGGTGAGGGTCTCGATCCGCCGACCAATGGTGACCCTGGCGCTGTCGCTCGCCCTGGCCGCGGTGGCCCTCGCCTATACCGTCCACGCGATCGGCTTCGTCACCTCCAGCCTGCGTCTTCTGCCCCAGCGGGCGCCCTATGTCGTCACCCTGCGGGAGTACCTCAAGGATTTCGGCGAGCTCAACGACATCCTGGTCGCGGTGGAGGCGCCCACGCCGGATGAGGGGCGGCAGTACGTGGCGCGCCTGGCCTCCACGCTGGGGCAGACCGATCTCGCGGGGCGCGTCTCCTATCGCATCGATCCCACGTACTTCCGCCAGCGCGGCCTCCTCTATCTCTCGATGTCCGAGCTCGTCGCCCTGCGTGACCGCCTCTACGACTATCAGGACTTCCTCGAAAGTTACGCCGCCCGGCCCTCGCTCGACGAACTTTTGAATGCGACCAATCGGCAGATCGCCGCGGCCATGGTGGGAGGATTCTTCGACCTGGGCCTCGAGCAGCGGGAGGCGGGCGATCTCCGCTTCCTCGAGGCCTTGCTGACCCAGATGGGGGCCCGGCTCAACGGGTCCTCGGCCTATGTCTCGCCGTGGGCCAGCGCGTTCTCGGTCGCGCGCTTCGACGACCCCGACGCCGGCTACTACTTCTCGCGGAACAAGAAGCTCCTCTTCCTGTTCGTCTCGCCGCGCCGCGAGGAGGGGAACTTCGCGGACAACCGCGAGTGGATCGAGGCCCTTCGCGCCGCGGTCGCGCGGCTGGGCCCCGAGTTCCCCCGCGTGCAGGCGGGCGTGACGGGGTCTCCAGCGCTGTCGAACGACGAGATGGTGGCGGCCCTTGCCGACGGCACCCGGGCCACCATGCTCGCCCTGGTGCTCACGCTCGGGTTGCTCCTCGTCGCGTTCCGGCAAGTCGTCAAGCCGCTGCTCATGCTCGCGTGCCTCGCGGTCAGCCTCGCCTGGTCCATGGGCGTGATCACCCTCACCGTCGGCCACCTGAGCATCTTCTCGGTCATGTTCATCTCCATCGTGGTGGGGATCGGCATCGACTACGGAATCTATCTCTTGTTCCGGTACGAGGAGGAGCGCCGCCGAGGGGGGTCCGTGGACGACGTGCTCGACCGGACGGCCCGGCGCACCGGCCCCGGGTTGGTGCTGGGTGCCCTCACCGCGGCGGGCGCCTTTCTCGTGCTCGTGCTCATCCGGTTCCAGGGCATTCGCGAGTTCGGTCTGGTATCCGGCATCGCCATCTTCCTGGCGTTCGTCGCGATGATCACCCTCTTCCCCGCCCTCCTGGCACTGATCGATCGCCGGGCCCGGGCCGCCGTTCCCGGACCGCGGTCGCTGGGCAGCCCTCCGCCGGCCCGCTGGCTCGAGCGGATCGTGAGTCATCAGCGAGTCGTGCTCGGCGTCGCCCTCGCGTGCTCGGCCCTGGCCGCCTGGGGGGCCGCCGCGGTGGCCTTCGACGCCAACCTCCTCAAGCTCCAGGCCAAGGGCGTCGAGTCGGTCCGGTGGGAGGAGCGCGTACTCGCCGAGGCCGGGAGCTCGGGAGTCGCCGCCTTCGCCTCCGCGCGCACGCTCACCGAGCTGCGCGCCAAGCTCGAGCTCTTCGAGCACCTTCCGAGCGTGGCCCGGGTGGACAGCATCCTGATGCTCTACCCGAGCCAGCAGGAGCAGAAGATCAAGGTGATCCGGGGCCTGTCCGAGCCGCTCGCGGGGCTGCAGTCGGCGCTCCCGCCCCGCCTCGATCCGCAGGCGGTGCGCGCGGCGCTGGACACCCTGCGCCGCCGCCTGGGCCTCGCCGTCGAGGCGGCCGAGGAGCGGGCCGACACCACGCGCGCGCACGCCATCCTCGGCGAGATCGACCGGGTGCTCGCCCAGCTTCGCACCACGCCAGCGGCCAACGTGGCGATGCTGCTCGGTGGCCTCCAGGACGCCCTCCATCGGGATTTCACGGACAAGCTCGCGTCGTTCAGGAGGAACCTGCGGCCGACGCCCGTGGCCCCGGGGGATGCGCCGCCCGAGCTCCGCCATCGCTACGTCGGCAAGAGCGGCCGCTACCTGATCCGCATCCAGCCCGCCGTGGACATCTGGCAGCAGGCGGGGGCCGAGCGCTTCGTCTCGGAGCTGCGCTCGGTGGATCCGGACGTGACGGGTCCCCCGGTGACGAGCTTCGAGGCGATACGGCTCATCCGTCGCGGCTACTACGAAGGGGCCGTCTACGCCCTCGCGCTCGTCGCCATCGTCACCGTCACCATCCTCCGCAGCTTCCGGGCCACGCTGCTCGCGCTGACCCCGCTCCTCCTGAGCGTCCTGTGGACGCTCGGCTGCATGAAGCTCTTCGACCTGTCGTTCACCATGGCCAATGTGTGGGCGGTGCCCCTCATCATCGGGATCGCCGCCGAATTCGGCCTCAACATCTACGTGCGCTTCATCGAGGGCCAGGAGACGGGCGGGCCGACCCTCCCGCAGAGCGGGGTGGCGGGCGTGCTCCTGAACGGCCTCACCACCATCGCCGGCTTCGCGAGCCTCATGGTGGCCCGACACCAGGGCATCTTCGGGCTCGGCCTGCTCCTCACCATCGGCGCGGGCGTGAGCCTGGTGGGTGCGCTCGTGGTGCTCCCCGTCCTCATCCGTATGTTCGGGGCCGACCGCTCCGGCGCGCAGGCGTCCGACTTCAGATTCCCGTGCTGATCCTCGCCAGCCTCCTCGAGAGTCTTCTGCACGGCACGGTGCTGGTGGCGCTGTGCCTCACCCTCGGCAGCGTCGCCTGGGCCGTCGCGGTGCTGCGGGCGGAACGGGAGCCCCTGCCCGCCCTCGCCACGCGGTGCCTGCATATGCTGGTCGTCGGGGCCTTGACGCTGGCGGTGAGCCAGGCGGGCCTGCTCGCGCTCAAGACCGCCATGCTGACCGACGCGCTGGGCGGCGCCGCCGTCGGCGACTTCACGCGCACCGAGCACTTTCGCGCCGGCGCCGCGCGCGTGGCCCTGGCGCTCGCGCTGGCCGTGGTGAGCCGTCTGATCCCGCGGACGCCCGCGGCGGGCTGGGCGACGGCGGCCGGGCTCGCGCTGCTGCTCGCCGGCGTCTCCGCGTGGCTCACTCACGCCACCGGGCGCCTCACCCTGCGCGCGCCGCTGATGGCGCTGACCGTGCTGCATCAGGCGGCGGCCGCGGTGTGGCTGGGTGGGCTCATCCAGCTCGCCGCCGCCGGACGTCTGGCCCGGCGACACGCCGAGGTGGACGCGCGCTGGCCCCGGCTCGTCCGGCGCTTCTCGCGCCTCGCCACGGGCGCGCTCGTGGTGCTCGTGGCGAGCGCCCTGCCCCTGGCCTGGACGTACACGGGGAGCGCCCAGGCGCTCGTGGGCACCGGCTACGGATCGCTCGTTCTGACCAAGAGCCTGCTGCTCGCCGCCGCCCTGGCGCTCGGCGCGGTGAACTTCCTGACGGTGCGGAGCACGCGGAGGTCGGGCGACGCGCCCGCGCTCCGGACGCGGCTGCCGCGGCTCGTGGAGGGCGAGGCGATCCTCCTCGTCATGATCGCGTTCGCCGCCGCCGCGCTGTCGTCGCAGCCGCCCGGCGTGGATCTGCCTCCCGTCGCGCGCGCCACCGTCGCCGAGGTCGCCGAGGTCTTCCGCCCCAAGATGCCCGCCCTCGACACGCCCTCGCTGGCCACGATGCGCGTCAATCGCGCGGAGGCGGCCACCCGCGGCGGCCGGAGCCCGGACGCCTACCGGTGGTCGAACTTCAGCCACAACGTGGCCGGGCTCATTCTGCTCGGCATGAGCGTGGCTGCCCTGGCCGGGCGACGGCACTGGCCGCTGGGCTTCGTGGCCCTCGCCGCCTTCATCTACCTGCGCGCCGCCGCCAACGAGGGCGCGTGGCCCTTCGGCGCCACGCCACTCCACGCCATCGACGCGGAGGGGATACAGCACCGGATCGCCGCCCTGCTGGTGCTGGGCCTGGGGCTGCTCGAGTGGCGGGCGCGCGCGGACGGCGAGCCGCGCGGGCGGCTCGCCTATGTCTTCCCCGTGCTGGGCGCGGCGGGCGGATTGCTCCTGCTCGCGCACTCGCACGCCGCCTTCGAGCTCAAGCCGAGCTTTCTCGTTCAGGTCACGCACACCACCATCGGCGCCTTCGCGGCGGTCATGGTGGCCGCGCGCTGGCTCGAGCTCGGCCTCGGGCCGCCGTGGCGCCGGGTCGCGGGTCTCGCCGCCGGCGCGAGCATGCTCGCGATCGCCCTGATCCTGGTCTTCTACCAGGAAGCGAACGTGGTGCTGCCGCCGAGGTGAGGCGGCGGCCTCCTCTCCACCCTTGACCGGCCGGAGAGCCGGAGCGAGGATCGCGGGGATGAGCTGGCGCTCCGGCGGCCTCGCCGTGCTGCTCCTGCTGGGAGCGGTGTCACCGCTCGAGGCGTTCGAGCTCTACCGCGTGAACGGCTCGGGCGGGTTCGTGCGCGTCGACGGCGCCGGCGGCAGCTGCCCGAGCGCGCCCCGGCCCCGTCCGGTTCTCTTCGTGCACGGTCACGAGTTCAGCCTCACCGGCACCGGCGGCACCTACCAGGCCAACTTCACCGCGAGCAGCGGCCCCTCCTTCGCCGGCGCGCTCGCGCGTAGCGAGAACCAGGAGCTGGGCATCGAGGCCTACTACATCCAGATGCTGGTCGCCGACCGCTCGATCTTCGAGGACGCCCTGCGCATCGGCCAGGCCATCGGCCTCATTCAGGCGTGCCATGATTCGACGGCCCCCGCCGGCGTCCGCGTGGCGGTGATCGGCTACAGCAAGGGCACCGTCAGCACCCGGGTGTATCTCCGCAGCCGGCAGGTGGACCTCGCGCCCGACTTCCCGGGCGAGGTCGCGCTGGACCCGCCGGGCCCCAACCCGGTGACGGAGTTCGTGGCCCTCGCCTCGCCCAATCACGGCCTGCGCGCGGTGCTCGGGCTCGATCTCGAGCTGCCCGTCCGGCAGCTCAACGACGGCGTCTCGCGCTCCTGCCTGAGCTACAACGTGGCGCTCGCCACCGGCTTCATGACCCGGCTCAACGGGACGCTCAACAACCAGTGGTCGGGCGCCCACGAGACCCCGGGCAATCGCGCCAAGAATGCGCCGGTCGCCGACGGCACTCTCTTCGTCTCGATCTACGCCACCGGCGACCGCGACCTCGTGGGAGGCGACAACCCCGACACCACCGACTGCCACACGCCGCAGCGCAAGCAGGCGAAGAATCTCGGCGCCAACGCGGTGAACATCGCCATCGACGTGCCGGGCACCACCGGCGGCGCGGTCCACCAGAACACCGTCAAGCACGCCGAGGTGATCTGCCGCGCGCTCTACACGGTGGCGAATCACCGCGCGCCCGAGGGCCCGGGGCCGGTGTGCCCGACCGCCGTCGACGGCAATCCCATCGTTCCCCTCGGTACCGCGGTCACCCTGGTGCTGGACCATTCCGGCAGCATGGCCGCGCTCGCCTGCCCCACGTGCGCCAGCAAGCAGAGCGTGCTGCGGGACGCGGCCGAGATGTTCCTCAGCACGTGGCTGGCGCTCGGCGGAAACCGCGACCGTGTCGGCATCACCTACTTCCGCACCGGGGTGACGCAGTTCACCGCGCCGGGCGGGGACGCCCTGGTGCCCCTCCTCCCCGACGTCAACGCCCTGGTCACCGACCTCGACACCAATGCCACCGGCTCTAGCGGGCTCACCGCCATGGGCGGCGGCGTGCAGACCGCCATCCTGGGACTGCAGGGCTGGGCGGGACCGCTGCAGACCGTGGGCTCGAACCGCAACATCGTCCTCTTCACCGACGGCATGCAGAACGTGAACCCGGCCATCCAGACGCTCGGGCCGGATCTGCGGATCGCGAATCAGCCGGGTGGCGTCGACGCCGGCATTCCCACCCTGCTCACCGAGCCGATCCCGACCTACGGCGTGCGCATCCACACCATCGGCATCGGTCCCGGCGTCATGCAGCCGTCACAAGCCATTCTCGCGACCATGGCCGTCGCGACGGGCGGCGTCTCGCGCTTCGACATGGACGCCGCGGCGCTGCAGCAGTTCTTCACCATGACGCTCATGGACGCGCTGGACGCCAGCTCGCCGCAGCTCGTGGCCTATCGCCGCGGCATCCTCGCCGGGGACGAGACGGTGGAGCGCTTCCCGGTCACCGACGGCGTGCGCCGCGTCCTCTTCTCGGCGAGCTGGCCAACGAAGAACGGGCCCCTCGAGCTGCGGGTCGAGAAGGACGGGGTGGACGTGACGCGGCAGGGCCGGATCATCACGGGGGCCTTCTACCGCCTCTTCACGCTCGATCTGCCCGCGGGCGCGGTCCAGGCCGCGGGACAGTGGCGGGTGCGGCTTCGGGGGCCCGCGGGAGTCGCCTACGAAGCGGCCGCCATCGTCGACGATCACCGGCGGTCGGCCAAGGCGCGCTTCGACCGGCCCGAGTACCGGGCGGGTGACGCCATCCAGGTCGCGCTCGCGCTGCGTGACGGCGCGCGCCCGCTCCGCGGGGCGACGGTGACGGCGACGCTGCGACGCCCCGTGGACAGCGTCGCCAATCTGCTCGCGGCCGGTCCGCCGCGCGCCGAGCCCGCCGAGCGCTTCGAGCCTCAGGCGCCACTGGGGCAGCGCGCGACCCTCGCCCTGCTTCAGGATCCGCGCGCCTGGCCGCGCCTCATTCCGGCGACGTCGCCGGTCCGGCTGGAGGACGATGGCGCCGGCGTCTACCGCACGACGCTCCCCCCCGCCACCGTCCCCGGCGTGTACACGCTACACTGGGACGTCGCGGGCACGGGGAGCGGCGGTGAGCTGCGGCGCGCGGGGGCGGTGTCCACGGTGGTCCGGCCCGGTCCCGCCAAGGTCGAGCGATCCGCAGTGCGGGTGGCGCCGCTCACCCAGTCCGCCCGCGGCCGTACCGCCGAGCTGACGCTGAGCCCCCGCGACGCCTTCGACAATGCCCTCGGCCCGGACCTGGGCGGCGCGCTCACCGTGAGGATCGGGGAAGGCGCCGAGGCCGGGCCGATCCGCGACCTCGGGAATGGCACCTATGCCGTGACCCTGCACCTGCCGGCGGGCGCCGATCCCACGATGACCGTCGCCATCGGTCGCGAGACGCTGGTGGCCGGCCGCGTCTCCGCGCTGGCGCCTCCCGAGCGCGGGCCCATCGCCTTCTGGGTGGGCATCGCCTTGCTGGGCGGCGCGGCGGTGCTGCTGCTGGCGCGGCTCACCCGGCGCTAGCGTCGAGCGCGCGCGACAGCGGCGACCGAGCCCGCGTCAGCGCCTGCCAAGCCCGCGTCAGCGCCTAATGGTCAGGCCTTCCAGGTCCAGCTCGGGCATCCGCCCCGTCATCAGGTCGGTCACGATGCGGGCGGTTCCGCATGCCATGGTCCAGCCCATGTGGCCGTGGCCGCAGTTGAGGAAGAGGTTCCGGTGCCGCGCCAGCCCGAGAACGGGCGGCCCGTCCGGTGTCATGGGCCGGAGGCAGGCACGGTACTCGCCGCGGTCGTAGTCCGCGGCTTCGGGAAAGAGATCGCGCGCCAGGCGGAGGATGTTGTTGAAGTCGCGCGGCGTCCAGCCCCAGTCATAGCCCGCGAACTCCGCCGTGGACGTCAGCCGCAGCCGATCGCCCAGGCGCGACCACCCCACCAGCCACTGCTCGTCCACGCCGGAGATGGCGGGGGCTCGGCCGCCCGCCTTGAGGGGAAACGTCGACGAGTAGCCCTTGGCGGGATAGATGGGGAGCCCGAGCCCCGCCGTGCGCGCGACGATGGGCGCGCCCACGCCGAGGGCGAGGACGTAGGTGTCCGCGGTGAGCACGCCGTCGCTGGTGAGGACGCCGGTGATGCGATCACCCTCCGCCCGGAGGCCGGTCACGCGCGTGCCCAGGCGCAGGGTGGCCCCGTGCTTGTCGCGGCAGATCCGCGCGAGGGCCTCCGAGAAGACGCGCGAGTCGCCGCTCGAGTCGCCGAGGTCGCGGATGGCGCCGGCGATCTTCTTCTGCGCGGGCTCGAACACGGGATCCAGGCGCGCCAGCGCGGCGGCGTCCAGGATCTCCTGCTTCTGCCCGTGCTCGGCGAGCAGCGCCATCTTCTTCACTCCCGCCTCGAGCTCGGCGGGATCGCGGTGCAGGTAGAGCGCGCCCTGATGAATGGCGTGGTACTCGATGCTCTCCGCGCGCACGACGTCGTTCAGGATCCGCTGGCTGTACTGGCAGAGCCGCAGCTTGATGAGGGTGTTGCGCCGCGCCCGGGCCGTGGTGCACTCGCGGAGGAAGCGCAGCCCCCACGTGTAGAGATGCGGGTCGGTGCCGAGCCGCAGCCGGATGGCGGTCTCCCCGCCCCGCAGCGACTGCCACAGCATGCGCGGCGCGCGCGGGGAGGCCCACGCGAAGGAGTGACCGGGGGCGATGATCCCGGCGTTGCCGGAGGTGGCCTCGAGCCCCACCGCGTCCTTCTCCTCGACGAGGGTCACCTCGTGGCCGGCCTTGGCGAGAAAGTATGCGGTGGTCACGCCGACCACGCCGCCGCCCAGCACCAGGGTCTTCATGCACGTGCCCTCACGTGTCGAGGAGAAAGCCGTTCCGCAGGGGATCGGCGGGATCGAACAGGAACTGGCTGAACCCGGTGAGATACGCGGTACCGGTGACCTCGGGCAGGATGGCGGGGCGGCCCTCCACCACGGTGTCGCCGGCGATGCGGCCGCGGAAGTCGAGGCCGAGCAGCCCGCGGCTCAGCATCGTCGACCCCACGCCCATGAGCCCGCGCTGGCGGAAGAGCGCCATGCGCGCGCAGGTGCCGGAGCCGCAGGGCGCGGCATCCACCTGGCCCGGCCCCCACACCAGCGCATTCGGGGAAACGCCCCCGCCGTCGGGCGGCTCGTGGACGAGCACGTTGTCGACGGTGGTCTTGCCGAGCCCCGGCACCTCGACGTGGAGCTGCGCGTTCACCGCCTCGCGCACCGCCATCCCGCGCTGCGCGAGGCGCCGCGCCTGCTCACGCTGCAGGGTCACGCCGAGGCGCCGTGCCTCGACCACCGCGAAGACATTGCCCACGCCCACCGAAATGTCCACCGGCACTTCGCCCAGGCCCTCGAGCTCGACGCGCTGATCGGCGAGCGCCACGAACGACGGCGTCCAGCGGAGCGTCACCTCCTGCACGCGGTCGCCGTCCGAGCGGGCGATGGTCTCCACCGTGCCGGCCTCGGTGTCGATCACCACCGGGGTCTCCTCGCCCTGGCGCCCGATCATGCCGGTCTCCAGCGCCACCGTGGCGGCGCCGATGGTGCCCTCACCGCAGGAGACGTAGTAGCCGCCGGGGTAGATGAAGAAGAGCCCGAAATCGGCGCCCGGCGTCACCGCCTCCGTCATCACCGCGATCAGCAGGCTGCGATGGCCCCGCGGCTCGAGGCAGAGCCCCGTGCGCACGTGGTCGAGGTGCTCCTGGAACCAGCGCCGCTTCTCCGCGATGCTGGACCCGGGCAGCCGCCCGAGCCCGGCGGTGAGCAGCCGCATGCCGATCCCCGCGGTGTGAAAGTCCGTCGTCGCGAGCAGGCGATCCGCGCGCATGGCCACCTCCGCTCTGGGCGCCAATTGAACGCCCCGCGCGCGGCCGTGTCAACGGCCCGCCGGGGCCGGGCCCGGCGGCGGCGCCTCAGCCCTCCGCCCGCCGGCGGCGGATCAGCTCGGCCATCTGGGCGACGGTCTCCGTGCGGAAGAGGTCCGCCATGGACAGCTCCACCTCGAACGCCTCGACGGCCCGGGCGAGCACCTTGAAGGCGCGCAGCGAGTCGCCGCCCAGATCGAGGAAGCGATCGTCGATGCCGACCCGCTCGACGGCCAGGACGTCCTGCCAGATCTCGGCCAGGGCGCGCTCGGTGGGATCGCGGGGAACGGTATGGCCCGCGGCCGGCGGGGAAGCCGCGGTGGCGGGAACTGGCAGCGCGCGACGATCCACCTTGCCGGTGGGCAGGAGCGGCAGCGCGGGGAGGCTCACCACACTCGCGGGGAGCATGTAGGCCGGCAGCGTCCGGCCCAGCGCTCGCCGCATCTCGTCGAGGGTGACCGTGGCGCCGAGCGCGGGCACCACGTAGGCGACCAGACGCTGATCGCCGTGTCCGTCGGGATGCGCGTGCACCACCGCCGACTTCACCGAAGGCAGGCCGAGCAGCGCCGCCTCCACCTCCGCCGTCTCCACGCGGTGGCCGCGCACCTTGACCTGGAAGTCCTTGCGTCCGAGATGCGTGAGACAGCCGTCGGCGCTCATCACGCCCCGATCCCCGGTGAGATAGAGGCGCGCCCGGCCGCCCGCCGGGTCGGGGAGGAACGCCGCGCGCGTCTCGTCGGGCCGCCGCCAGTAGCCCGCGGCAAGGTACTCGCTCCGCACCGCGATCTCGCCCGGCTCCCCGGGCGCGACCTCGCGGCCCCCCTCGTCGAGGAGCCGCACGTCCTTGTCGCGCACGGGATAGCCCACCGGCACGTTCCCCTGCCCGCCCGCCCAGGCGTGATCGATGAAGTGCCGGCGTATGCTCAGCGTCTCGGTGGGGCCCATCACGTGCATCAGCACGCAGGGCGGCGGGAAATGGCGCTTGAACCGCTCGACATCGGCGCCGTGAATCGCCTCGCCCCCCAGGCGCAGCACGCGCACGCCGGGGAAGCGGGCGTCGGCCGGCAGCACGTCGGTGAGGGCGCGGAACGTGGTCGCGACGGTGTGGATGATGGTGATGGCGTTGTCGCGGATCCACGCGGGCAGCGGCGCGAGTCCGAGACCGGGCAGGTCGTAAGGGAACACCGCGGCCCCGTTGACGAGGCCGGCGAAGAGATTGCGGATGGAGTTGGCGAAGCTGAACGAGTGCCACAGCGAGAGGCGGTCCTCGGGCCCGATGCGAGCATCGTCGGTGTAGTTGCGCGTCTCCACGAGGATGCTCGCATGGGTGTGGAGCACGCCCTTTGGATTGCCGGTGGAGCCGGAGGTGTAGAGGAGCAGCGCCGGCGTGCGTCCCGAGACAACGGCCGGCACCTGGTCCCCCGGCGGGCCCGCGGCCGGGACGTCGTCCGCGACGATGATCTGCCCGTCCCGCGCCACCCGGCGGGCGAGCGCGGCATGGCGCGCGTCGGTGAGCAGGAGGCGGGCCTGGCAATCGGCCAGCATGTACGCGGTGCGCGCTTCGGGATAGGCCGGATCCAGGGCGACGTAGATCTTGCCGGCCTTCAGCACGCCCAGGATGGCCACCACGATGGCGGCGCCCGGCGGCAGCAGCAGCGCCACGGTGGCATCCTCCGCGCCCAGGCGAGAGCGGATCATGCGCGCCACCGCGCTCGCCGCGCGGTCCAGCGCCGCGTAGGTGCGCCGTCCGTCGGCGCCGGCGACGGCGAGGCGGTCCGGATGCCGTGCCGCCTGGGCCTCGAACGCCGAGACGATGGACGCGCCCGGGTCCAGCCCGCTCACGTTCCGGATCCCGCCCCGGGCACGCGCCGCTACTTCCCCTGGAGGTCGAGCACCTCGTGGACGTCGGTCTCGATGTGCGCGCCCGGCGCGCCGCCCGAGGCCACGTCCCCGCTCACGAGGTGGAGCCGTCCGCTCACGACGTCACCGGCCAGCCCGTGGCGCGCGAACTCCATCGACGGGAGCGTCGACCACCGGTTGCGGGCGGGATCATAGGCCTCCACGGTGCGGAAGGTCCGCTGGAACTCGCTGGTGCGCTCCTCTCCGCCCGCGACGTAGATCTTGCCGTCGTGCGCGCCCCAGGCGCCGGCGCTGCGGGGGGTCGGCATGGGGGCGAGGAGGGCGCCCCATTGATCCGTGGCGGGATCGTAGACCTCCACCACGTCGGTGTTGCTCGCACGGGTGATGAACGCGCTCCCCACGCGCCCGCCGATCACGTAGATCTTGCCGCCCACCGCGGCCGCGGCGGCGTGATTCCGCGCGGTCGGCATCGAACTGCGGACGTCCCATCGGTCGGTCGCGGGATCGTAGACCTCGTTGGTGCCGAGCGCGCGGTGCGGCCGCGCCGGGTGAATGGCGGTCTCCCGCGAGCCGGGATGGACCCCCGCGCCCCCGATCACGTAGATCTTGCCGTTGACCACCACCGCATTGGGGGAGCCGCGCTTGGTGGGCAGAGGCGCCAGCGCCTTCCAGGTGTCGGCCGCGGGATCGTACTCCCACACGTTGTCGATGGGCTGCCAGGCGGGGGGCCCGGACTCGGGAAGGACGAAGCCGCCGAGGACATAGACCTTCCCGCCCAGCTCCGCCAGGGCCACGTGATGGGAGAGGAGCGGCATGGGCCGCTTCTTGGTCCACGCATCGCGCGCCGGATCGTACTCGTATACGAGCCCCTTGGGCTTCCAGCCCGGCGCGAGGCCGCCGAAGACGTAGAAGCGCCCGCCGGCGGCAATGCCGTAGAGCTCCTCGGAGGCTTCCGGGAACGGGGCGCGCCGGCTCCAGGTCTGGGCGGCCGCCGCCGCCGTCCAGCACGACACGGCCAGCAGGGCGATCAGGATCAGGCGGACGCGTGTCGTCATTTGAGTCGCATCTCCTCGTAGGCCGGGAACTGCACGAGGTGGAGGGTGTCGAGGGCGTGGTCGGCCAGCCGCGGCCCCACGCCTCGGAGGGTGCGATAGTCCATGATCGGTACGAACATCGCACGATCCACCGCGATCTGCTGAATCTGGTGGAGGAGCGCCTCGCGGCGCGCGGCCCTCCGCTCGCCCGCCTGCTGGACGAAGAGATGGTCCAGGTCCGGGTGGCCGCCGTAGGCGTAGCTCCCCCGCGAGTAGAAGAAGGCCTCCACGCGGCTGGCCGCGTTTCCGGAAATGCCCACCGCGTTGAGGATCAGCCCCCGCAGCTTCTTCTCGCGCCAGGCGGCGAGAAAGGCCGCGCGCTCCATGCTGCGCAGGGTCGAGCGAATCCCCACCGCGTGGAGGAAATGGGCCGCCGTCTGCCCCACCGTGGTGAAGGGCGGCGTGGGGATGAACAGGCCGGCGTCGAAGCCCCGGGGGTAGCCGGCCTCGGCCAGGAGCCGGCGCGCCCGCGCGGGATCGTAGCCGGGCGGCGGCACCTGGAGCGCGAAGTCCATCACCCGGGGGACGATGGCGCCGCTGGGAACGCAGTAGCCGAGGCAGGACACGTCGTTGATGGCCTTGCGGTCCAGCGCGTGGGCGGCGGCCTGGCGCACGCGCCGATCGGCCCAGGGCGACCGCCCGTCCCACTGCTCCGTCATCTCGATCCAGAAGCTGGACGCGTGCTTCGACGGCACGAGCCGCAGCCGCGGATCTCGCCGGACACTCTCCGCGTCCTCCCCATCGAGGGAGAACGCCAGATCCACCTCGCCCCGCTTCAGCATGGCCACGCGGGTCGTGGCCTCGGGCACGCTCTTCATGACGAGGCGCTTCACGAACGGCGCGCGACGCCAGTACGCCTCATACGCTTCGAGCACCACCTCCACGCCGGGCTGATGGCTCACGAACACGTACGGGCCGGCCCCGATGGGATGCCGGCGGAAGCCTTCCTCGCCGACCTGGGTGAGATAGCGCTTCGGCGCCACCAGCCCGGCCGCGGTGGCGGTGGTCCCGTAGAACGTCATGAAGTCGGGCCAGGGCGCCTTCAGGTGGAAGCGGACGACGAGCGCGTCGACGATCTCCACCTGCCGCACGCGCGAGTGAAGCTCCTGGGCCCCCGCGCCCCGGTAGCGCTCGAAGCTCCACTTCACGTCGTCCGTGGTCAGCGGGTCACCGTTGTGGAACCGGAGCCCGCCCCGGAGCTTGAACTCGTAGCTGAGCCCGTCCGCGCTCTCCTTCCACGACTCGGCCAGGCTGGGGCCCATGCGCTGCCCCGGCAGCGGCCGCACCAGCGCGTCGTGAAGCGCGTAGAGGATGCCGAAGGGCGTGATCTGCGGTGGTGCGCTGGCGGGATCGAACCAGGCGGGCGCGATGGTCACGTGCCAGGCGAGCGCGACCTCGCCCTTGGGCTCGGCGGCCCCGCGAAGCGGCGTGCCGAGAAGCGCGCCCGTTACGACCAGCGCACCGAGGACGAGGCGGGGCGTGCGGAGCCGGATGCGCATAGGCGCACCGACTACCATACCGCGATCGCCCACGAGACCCGAGGCCGTCCAGGGGGCCGCGGGACGGCAAGCATTGCGAGGTACACTGCCCACGGGAGCGGCGGCGGACATGGATGCCGAGGCGGTGAGAGCCTGGAGGAAGGCGGAGCGCGCTCGGCTCCTCGCCGAGCGCGAATCCGTCGAGCCCGCGACGCGCGACGCGTGGCGCCGGCGCATCGATGGGCATCTCGAGCGCGCCTTCCCCGGGCTGGCGCGCGCCACCCTGGCGTTCTGCTGGCCGATTCGCGGCGAGTACGACGCACGCTCCCTGATCGAGACGCTGCGGGCCCGTGGCGCGCGCGCCGCGCTTCCCGTCGTCGAGGGCCCGCGGCGGCCGCTGAGCTTCCGCGAGTGGCGCCCCGGTGTCGCCCTCGCCGCGGGCCCGCTCGGCATCCCCTACCCGGCCGGCGGCGACACCGTCGCGCCCACCGCCGTGCTGCTGCCGCTCATCGGCTGGGACGGAGCGGGCCATCGTCTCGGCTACGGCGGCGGCTACTTCGACCGGACGCTGGCGAGCCTGACGCCCCGTCCGGCTGCCATCGGGGTCGGCTACGAGCTGGGCCGCCTGGACACCGTGCACCCTCAGGCCTGGGATGTCCCGATGGACTGGGTGGTGACCGAGCGCGGAGTGTATCGGCGCGACCCGGCGGGGCTGGCGTTTCTCGGCGAGGGCATCGCGGGGACGCCGAGCGCACTCGCCTCCCCGGTGTGCTACGCGGACGAGATCGCGCCCGGCGGCCCCGAGGCGCCCCAGGCCCGCACCGGGCCGTTGCCAGGCGAGCGGCTGCTCGGTATCCTGCGTCTCCCATGGCGGGCATGACGGCGCGGCGGGGCCGGGGGATACGCTGGCATCTCTTCCAGGTTCTCCTGTTCAGCATCGTGCCCATCGGGCTGTTCGCGGCGGTCCTGCTCTACGGGCACTGGGAGGCCCTGGAGGAGGAGCGGGTGCGCACCCAGATCCAGGCCGTTCGCCTCCTCGCCGCCGCCGTGGACAATGCCCTGGACGGCACCACGGAGCGCCTCGGCATCCTCGCTCGCCTCTGGGGCTCGAGCGCGCTGACCGACCGGGAGGTCTACTTCGCCGCTCTGGACGCCCTGCGGGCGAACGCCGACTGGTCCAACGTCTTCGCCTTCCGCGCCGACGGATCGGGCGTCTTCCGCGTCGACCTGCCGCTGGGCGCGCCCGTTCCCCCCGATCCCGCGCCCGCGATGTGGCGTCCCGTGATCGAGAATCGCCAGCCCGTCGTCTCCAACGTGGTGGTTACGCCGCTCGAGAGCCGCCCCACCGTCCTCGTGGGCGTGCCCGTCGTGCGGGCCGGTGCGACGACCCACGTGCTCATCGCCAGCCTGGATCTCCGGTGGTACGACCGGCTCGTCACGCGGCAGGAGCTCGCCGAGGGCGGGGTCGCCGGGTTGTTCGATCGCAACTTCAAGTTCGTCGCCCGCAGCGCGGAGGGCGATCAGCGTCGGGGCACGAGTCCTACCGAGGCCCTGGTCACCGACATGAAGCAGCGGCGCGAAGGCGTGGGGCGCTACACCAATCTGAACGGCACCAGCGTGTACACCGCGTGGGCCTTCACCCCCCAGGGCTGGGGAGTGGGGATGGCCACGCCCGCCGCGCCCATCGACGATCCCCTCTGGAATCACCTGATCGTGTTCGGCGCCCTGTGGGTGGCGGCGGTCGGCCTGGGCCTGCTCTACGCCTTCGCCAAGGCGCGCTCGATCTCCGCGTCGCTGGAATCGCTGGAAGGCCAGGCCCGCCATGTCGCCGAGGGCCGCCGGATCGTGGACCTACCGCGGTCGCGGGTCGAGGAGATCGACCGCGCGCTGGGCGCGCTCGAACAGGCGAGCGTGCGCCTCCAGACCACCACGGTGGAGCGCGACCGCTCCCTCGAGACCGAGCGCGAGGCACGCGCCGCCGCGGAGACGGCCAACCGCGCGAAGGACGAGTTCCTCGCCATGCTCGGGCACGAGCTGCGCAATCCCCTCGCCGCCATCTCGAGCGCGAGTAGCATCGTGGCCCTGGAGGGGGCGAGCCCCCAGCAGCTCGCGTTCGCGAGCGGCGTCATCGCGCGCCAGACGCAACATCTCAAGCGCCTGATCGACGACCTGCTCGACGTGGGACGCGCCCTCACCGGCAAGATCAGCCTGGAGCGGGCGCCCCTGGAGGTGGCCGCCACCGTCCGCGCGGTGACGGCGACACTGCAGGACTCGGGCCGGCTCGCCGACCGTCGGGTGGAGCTCGACACCACGCCGGTCTGGATCGACGCGGACCACACGCGCATCGAGCAGGTGATCACCAACATGCTCGTCAACGCCGCGACCTACACGGAGCCGGGTGGGCGTATCCAGGTCCAGGTCTCGCGTGAGGATGGCCACGCCGTCGTCCGCGTGCGCGACGACGGGCGGGGGATCGCGGCGGAGAACGTGCCGCGGGTCTTCGACCTCTTCTTCCAGGCCGATCCCACCGTGGACCGCGCGGCGGGCGGGCTGGGCGTCGGGCTCACGCTGGTGCAGCGGCTGGTGCGGCTGCACGGCGGCGAGGTGGCGGCGGCGAGCGAGGGACGAGGGCGGGGCGCCGTCTTCACCGTCCGCCTGCCCGCCATCGAGGCCCCCGTGGCCCCGGCGCCGGCGGCCCCGCACCCGGGCCGGGGCGAGCCGAGGACGGTGCTCGTGGTGGAGGACAATGCCGACGCCCGCCAGAGTCTGTGCGCCGCGCTCGCGCTGCGGGGCCATCGCGTGCTCCAGGCCCCCGACGGCGCGGACGCCCTCGGCCTCCGCGGCCTCGAGGGCGTGGACACCGCGGTACTCGACATCGGCCTGCCGGGGATGGACGGCTACGACCTCGCGCGGCGTCTCCGCGCCCGGCTGGGGCGGGGCGTCGTGCTGATCGCCCTGACGGGGTATGGCGCAGGGAGTGACGTCCAGAAGGCGACGGACGCGGGCTTCGACCACCATCTCATCAAGCCCGTCGACACGCTCGCCATCGCCCGCTTGATCGAGTCGGTGAGCCGCGTCAGCCGCGCCGCACCGGCCGGCCTGGACGCGCGTCGAGCTGCAACGCCCCCTCGCGAATGAGGGGGACGCCGCCGATCACGAGGTGTCGCACCCCCGCCGACGGCTGGGTCGACGCCTCGTAGGTGGCGCGATCGCGAAAGCCCTCGGGATCGAAGACGACCAGGTCGGCATCGGCGCCCACCCCCAGCGTCCCTTTTCGCGCCGGCCCCCCGAGCGCCGCCGCCAGCACCGCGGCCGGCCGCGCGCTGGCCCGGCGAACGAACTCCGCGAGATCCACGAGGCCCGCGCCCACGAGCCGGCGGAAGGAGCGGGCGAAGGTGCCGGCGGTTCGCGGATGGGTGAGCGCGCCGGGCGGCAGCGGCCATGCGTCGTCGGCCGGCGCGCCCAGCCACGTGAGCGGCATCGCGTCGCTGGCCACCATGTCGGAGCGGCTCAGCGCCGCCTGCATCACCGCCGCGTCCGCCGGCAGCGCCTCGTCGAGGAAGTGCACGATGCAGAGCCCGCCGGGATCGGTGGCGCGCAGATGGCGTAGCTCGTCGGCGTCGCGCACGCGCCGGTTGAGCGGCACCGAGAAGAGATCGGACGGCCGGAGCCCCCGCTCGCCCAGACGCTCCGGCGACAGGAACACCGCGCCGATGGCGGTGCTCCCGGCGCCGTAGGGATACGCCTCGGTGGTCACTGTCGAGCCCTCGCGCCGAACCCGCTCGACGAGGCCGAGCACCCGGTCCACGTGGCGCAGCGAGGTGCTGTTCACGTGGCAGTAGTGCATGTGGGCGCCGGTCTCCGCGGCGGCGCGGACGAGCTCCTCGGCACCGTCCATGCGCACGCCGGGGCTGAAGTCCACGAGGTCCCGCACGTGCGTGTAGGTCGGCACGCGGCGGGCGGCGGCCAGCCGGGCGACGCGGAGGTATTCGCCCAGGCCGGTCGCCGGCGCGTAGCCCACCAGCACGCCGATGCCCAGGCTGCCGTCGGCGAGCTCGGCCTCGAGGAGCCCCAGGATCTGATCCTCCTCGGCGGCGCTGGCCTCCCGCTGCCACGCCGGATCGTTGAAGTGCGAGAGCATGGTGGTGGCGCGCCCGTCACCGCGGTGCCCGGCGAGCGTCTGGATGCGGGCGGCCGCCCACGAGGCGGAGTAGCCGTAGTTGATCGGCCGTCCCTCCGTGGCCGCGCGAGCATACGCCTGGGCCACCGGGACCGCGCCCGCCTCCAGCTCGAGCGTGGTGGTGACGCCGTCGAAGGCCTGCAGGCGATGGCCGCCCACCGTCTGCGCGTGGCTGTGAAGGTCGATGAAGCCCGGCGCGACCACGCATCCGGCGGCGTCGAGGACGGTCCGGCCGCGAAGATCGCGGCCCACCGCGGCGACGGCGGCGCCCTCGACGCCGACGTCGAGCGAGGCATCCAGACCCTGGACGGGATCGACCACGCGGCCGCCGCGCACCACGAGGGAGTACGTCGGGCCGTCCGGCTCACGCGTTGTCATCGGAGGGACTCCACACGGGCTGCGGGTTCTGATTCTCGAACGGTCGGCGGCAACCTTTCGCGGTCGGAGAGCGATCGTAACGAGCGGCCCCGACCGCGTCAAGCCGCGTGGTACTCTCCCGAGCAATGGACGCGCTCGACTTCTTCCTCATCCGCTATGGCGAGTTCCACGGGACCTTCGTGGAGGATCTCACCTCCGGACTGACGCCCGCGCAGCTGCGCGGGCGGCCGCAAACGGGCGTCAACCCCATCATGTGGACGATCTGGCACTCCGCGCGCATCGAGGACGTCGGCGTCAACGCGTTCATCGCCGATCGTGACCAGGTCCTGCATGCGGGCGGCTGGCTGACGCGCCTGGGCGGCGGGCGGCGCGACGTCGGCACCGGCATGACCGACGCGGAGGTGGACGCGCTGTCCGCCGCCCTCGACCTCGACGCCCTGCGCGGCTACTGGGAGGCCGTCTGCGCGGCCACGCGCGCGGCCGTGGACGGTCTTCGCGGTCAGCGCCTGGACGACGTCGTCCCGGCCGAGCGCGTCCGCCGCGTGGCCAATGACCTGGGCGCGGTGGGGGCCAATGCGGGCTGGCTCACCGAGTTCTGGGCGAAAGGCCGAACACGGGCGTGGATGCTGGCCCAGACGCCGCTGCTGCACCCATACGGGCACTGGTTCGAGGCCCGCGTCGCCCGCGGCCTGTGGGGCCGCCCGAGTCCGTAAATCGCTCGCTCACCAGCAGGGAGGCGCACATGGAATACGGTCTCTTCACCATGCCCTCGCATCCGCCCGAGCGCCGGCTCTACGACGGCCATCAGTGGGACCTCCAGACACTGCGCTGGGCCGACGAGCTCGGCTTCAGCGAGGCCTGGATCGGCGAGCATCACACCGCCCCGTGGGAGCCCCACCCCGCGCCCGATCTCCTGGTGGCGCAGGCGCTCATGCAGACCTCGCGCATGCGCATCGGCCCCGGCGGCTTCCTCATGCCGTATCATCACCCGGGCGAGCTCGCCAACCGCGTGGCCATGCTCGATCACCTGGCGCAGGGGCGGCTCAATTTCGGCGTGGCGGCGAGCGGGCTCCCCAGCGACTGGGCCATGTTCAACGTGGACGGGATGTCTGGGCAGCACCGCGAGATGACCCGCGAGTCGCTGGAGATCATCCTGCGCCTCTGGAGCGACGAGCCGGAGTTCGACCACAAGGGCAAGTACTGGCACGTCACCAAGACCGGCACCATGCTCGGCACGCTCAAGCCGCACATCAAGCCGCTGCAGCGGCCGCACCCGCCCATCGGCGTGGCCGGGGTCAGCAAGGGCTCGGACACGCTCAAGCTCGCGGGCGAGCGCGGCTACTGGCCCATGAGCCTGAACCTGAATCCCGCCTACGTGGGCAGCCACTGGGAGTCGGTGGAGATCGGCGCGGCCAAGAGCGGACGGACGCCGAAGCGCGCGGACTGGCGGCTCGTGCGCGAGATCTTCGTCGCCGACACCGACGCGGAGGCGCTGCGACGCTCGGCCGGCGGCATGATGGGGCGGATGATGACGGAGTACTTCCTGCCCCTCCTCGCCGCCTTCGGGTTCACCGAGTTCCTCAAGCACTCGTCGGACGTGCCCGACGGGGACGTCACCCCCGAGTACTGCGCGCGCCACAACTGGCTGGTGGGGTCGCCGGACACGGTGGCCGACCGCCTGCACGGGATCTACGAGCAGGTCGGCGGGTTCGGCCACCTCCTGCTCTTCTGCTTCGACTACTCGGAGGATCCCAAGGCCTGGCGGCACTCGATGGAGCTCCTCGCCAAGGAGGTCATGCCGCGGTTCAAGACCCTCGTGCCGAAGTAGGCTGACGCGCGTCCTCCGAGGCCGCCGCCTGCTGCGCGAGCCGGCCCGACTTACTCCCGGCCGGCGTCGGCGGGCAAGGCGACGTGGATGACGGCGCCGCCCTCCGGATCGTTCTCGGCCCAGATCCGTCCGCCGTGGGCCCGGACGATGGTCCGGCTCACCGACAGGCCCATGCCCATCCCCGTCGGCTTGGTGCTCACGAATGGCTCGAAGATCGCCTCCACCTTGTCGGCAGGGATGCCCAGGCCGGTGTCGGCGACGTCGAGCTGAACCCAGCGATCGGAGAGCGCGCGCGTCCGCACCGTCATGCGCCCCCCGCCGCAATCCCGCATGGCGTCGAACGCGTTCATGACGAGGTTGAGGAGCACCTGCTGTAGCTGGACCCGGTCTCCCAGAACCGAAGCGAGGCGCGGGGCCAGGTCGAGGCTCACGCTGACGCTTCGCGAGAAGGCGTCGCCCGCCACGAGAGAGATCACGTCATGAACGAGGTTGTTCAGGAGGAGAGGCCGGCGCTCGGACTCCCCTTTCTTGAACAGAGCGCGCATCTGCTGAATCACCTGTCCGGCGCGCGCGTCCGCGGCCACGATGTCCTCGAGGATCTCTTCCAGCTCCCGCGCGTCCCGCTTGCCCGAGGCGAGGAGACGCAGCCCCGCCTGGGCATTGGTGCGGATCGCGGTCAGCGGTTGGCTGAGCTCGTGAACGATCGCGGCGGTCAGCTCGCCCATGGTGGTGACGCGTGAGATGTGGGCGAGGTCCCGGCGCAGGCTTTCCGCCTCGAGCTCGGCACGCCGCCGCTCCGAGATGTCGATCGCCGACGCGACGACGAACACGCCCTGTTCGGTGACGACCGGACTCAGGCCGACCTCCACCGGAACCTCGGCGCCGTCCTTGCGCCGCGCCACGACGTTCCGCCCTGCCTCCATGGCCCGCGATTCCGGCGCTTGGTCGAGCTCCTCGCGCCACATCGAGGGGCGGCGCTCCAGCGGCAAGGGCACCAGCGCGTGGATGGACTGCCGGCCCAGCTCCTCGCGCGAGTAGCCGAATAGCTTCTCGGCCTGGGCGTTGGCCAGCACGATGCGGCCGCCCTCGTCCGCCATGATCATGGCGCTGGGCGCGGCCTCGAACACCTGACGGAACTTCTCCTCGGCGCGCAGTCGCTCGGTGATGTCCTCGCACGATCCGATGTAGCCGGCGAAGCGACCCTGCGCGTCGTACCGCGGCACCCCGTGGTCGGAGACCCGGCGATACTCGCCGTCGTGGCGCCGCAGCCGAAACTCCAGGACGAAGGGTCGCCGGGCATCGAAGGCGTCGCGGTACCCATTCACGCACGACGTGAGATCCTCAGGATGCACTCCCGCCGTCCACCCGTCGCCCATCTCCTGCTCGGCGGTCCGGCCGGTGAAGTCCAGCCACGGCTTGTTGAAGAACGTGCACCCCTTGTCCAGGCCGGCCATCCAGATCAGGACCGGCGCCGAGTCCGCGACAGTGCGGAATCGGAGCTCGCTCTCAAGCAGGCGCTCCTCCCCCAGCTTCCGGGCGGTGATGTCCACCGATGCCCCGCTCCAGTGCGTGGCGGGGGAGCTCCCCCCGCCGTCGTAACGGCCTCTGGTGGAGATCCAGCGCTCCGCGCCGTCGGCAAGGAGGATGCGATACTCCACGTCGAGCTCGCCGCCCTCGCGCACGGATGCTTCGAGGGCCCGCGCGATCCGCTCTCGGTCCTCGGGATGGATCCGCTCGAGGAAGGACGCGTAGGTCCACTCCGTGCCGGGCTCGACCGCCAGGATCTCGGCCACGCGGGGGGTCGTCCAGACCCGGCCCGTGGAAAAATCGAGGCTCCACAGGCCGGCCCGGGCCGAGTCCGCGGCCAGTTGCACGCGCCCTTCGCTCTCACGCAATGCGCGCTCGACGCGCCGACGCCGGGTGAGATTCACGGCGAGGAGCACGATCAGGCCCGCCTCGATCAGCCCGACGACGGCGATGCCGACGATCCACCGCCGGTACTCCTGCCACAGGGTGGGCGCCCGGAACTCGATGACGCTGCCGGGAGGCAGCCGATCCTCGCTGATGCCCCAGCGCCGGAGCTCCCGCCAGTCGTAGCGCGGGCGCTGGGTGTGGATGATACGAGGCGGGAAACTGGCGGCGGGGGCGCCGCGCAGGATGCGGATGGCGACGCGGGCCGCCTCCACCCCTTCCAGCTCGCCCTGGTAGAGCCGACCGCCCACGATGCCCAGGCCGATCTGATTCTGGTACATCCCGTTGATGGGCGCGTTCGCCACCGCGTGGAGCCGCACGATCGCGTCGTCCTGGTTGTAGGTCACGCCCTTCGCATCACGCAGGAGCAGCCCAACCAGGATGAAGGAGCGCGGCGGCATCGCGGCCGCGCGCGCCAGCATCTGGTCGAAGGACAGATCGTTGAACCACGTGAACGTCACCCGATCCGAGAATCGCGCGAACTCGTCCTTGAACACCTTGGTCCAGAAGCGCTCGAGCGGCGTCGCCCCGACCACCACCGCGATGTGCTGCGTGTCCGGCTGGAGCTGGAGGATGTCCTCGACCAGGCCCGGCAGGTCGAACGACTCCCCCACGAAGGTCGCGTTGTTGGACAGGGTGTCGGCGGGCAGGGTTCGGCGATCCATTCCGGTGTAGACGACGGGCGTCTGCCCGAAGAGCCGGCGGCGGTACTTCGCCACGAAGCGACCGGCCGGGGACCCCACCGGCGCCACCAGATCCGGGCGCCACTTCTCGAGCCGCTTGGCCAGGAACTCGACGTACGCGCCCTCGAGCTCGGGCTGCGGGTACCGCGCCATGCCCAGGGAGATCTCGTCCAGGTCGACCGGCTCGCCCATCTCCTTCGCGATGGTGGCCGCGAAGGCGGTGGAATGCGTGGTGAACGGCGGAGCGCCCGTCCCGAAGGAGTGGACGATGAGCACCCGCTTGGCCTGGTCGCCGAGGGCCGGGGACACCCAGAACGAAAGCAGGAGGACGGCGAGCGCGCCGGCGCGCGCAATGGTCATCGGCACGCAGCATCGCACAGGCCACCGCCCGGCGCCAGTCGATCTCCGGGGCCTACTGCGCGGCGGCCTCCCGCATCTTCGCCAGGGCCGAGCCGTAGACGTGGTCGGGCCGCACGATGAGCGCGACGCGCTTGTCGCCTTCGGTGATGCGGTCATACTGCTCCCAGCTCGCGCTCCGCCGCCGCGTGGTCGCGCTGTAGATGTGGCGGCGGGCCTGGCGGAGCGGCGCGGGATCGGCATTGCCGGAGTGAATCATCTCCGCCCGCCCCTCGAAGACGAGGAATCCCGACCACCAGTCCACGTGGGAGACGAGCACCGAGCAGCGCGGATCGCGCAGGAGATTCTTGAACTTCGCGCGGGTCTCGGTGATGGAGATGCCCACCCCGCCGTCGCGCGGGTAGACCGTGACGATGCTGAGCTGGGGCATGCCGTTGCGCCGGAACGAGGTCAGCACCCCCTGGGGGTTGTCGTGGAGGAACTGCTCGATCTGGGGTGACAGCGGGATCGAGGGGGGCATGGAAGCGCCTCCTAGACGGCGACGCGATAGACGCGCGCCGCGGTGTCGTGGAACATCGCCGCGCGCTCCGAGGCGGAGTAGCGCTTCGAGAGCCGCTTGAAGGCGTTGTACATCACCCGGTACGAGAACGACACCTTGTCCACGGGGAAGTTGCTCTCGAACATGCAGCGGCTCGGGCCGAACTGGTCGATGCAGTAGGTCATGAAGGGCGCGATGGACGCGGCCAGCTCCTCGGAGCCGATGGGCTGGGTCCGCGCGTGCCAGTCGAAGCCGGTGCGCGGCATGCCGATGCCGCCGAGCTTCACGTGGACATTGGGGCAGGCCGCCACCGCGGCGATGCCACGGCGCCACGTCCCCAGCACCTCGTCGTCGCGGTTGGCGTAGGGTCCCGTCCGCAGGAGTCCGCCGATGTGGTTGAGGATGATGGTGAGGTCCGGCATCGCCTTGGCGAAGTCCGCCAGCTCGGGCAGCTGCGGGAAGTAGAGCCAGGCGTCGTAGGACAGCCCCATGCGGGCGAGCGCGCGCGCGCCCTCGCGAAAGGCCGGGCTGGCGAGCTGGCCCCGGATCGGATGCGCGGCGGTGTTCTCGACCTCCGGATGCGGATCCCACGTCACCGAGTGGCGGATGCCGCGGAAGCGGTTGGGGCTGGCCGCCTGGAGCGCCTCGAGCACCGGGGCCACGCGCGCGCCGAGGTTCAGATTGGCGTGCCCCACGATGCTCGCGGCGGCGCGACCGGGGCCATAGAGTGCGCTGGCGCTCGCCGCGGCCAGGCCCTGCACGAACTCGACCTCGCCCACCGGGCGCAGCTCCTCGGGCCCATCGGCGCGGTACATGGCGCGGGCCTCGACGAACACGGTCGAGCGGACGTTGTGGCCGCTGTTGATGTCCTCCGCCAGCTCGTGGAGGAGATAGCGCTGGTAGGGGATGCGGGAATTGCGGAAATCCCAGAAGTGATGGTGCGGGTCGCATATGGGAATCTCGGGCTCGAGCACGGGTTCCACCGTCTGCGCGAGCCAGTCGTTGCCACCGAATGGCATGATGGGCCTCCCCCCGGCGCCGTATGGTACGATCCGGCCGCCCGGCTCAGGAGGAATACATGGCCTACGACCTCGTCGTCAAGAACGGCCTCGTGGTGGACGGCACCGGCGCGCCCGCGCGCCGCGCCGACGTGGCGATCGCGGGCGGCACCATCGCCGAGGTCGGACCCGTGAAGGACGGCGCAAAGACGGTGATCGACGCCGACGGCCTCGTGGTCGCGCCGGGCTTCATCGACCCGCACACGCACTACGACGCTCAGATCTGCTGGGACGGCGCGGTGACGCCGTCGTCCTGGCACGGCGTCACCAGCGTCATCATGGGCAACTGCGGCGTCGGCATCGCGCCGTGCAAGCCCAAGGCGCGCGAGATCGCCATGCGCGACCTCGTGAACGTCGAGGCCATCCCCTTCGACGTGCTCAACATGGGCATCACCTGGGACTGGGAGACGTTTCCCGACTTCATCGCGGCGGCGGCGCGGCGGCGGCCGTCCCTGAACCTGGGCTTCCTGGCGCCACTCACGCCGTTCCGCCACTACGTCATGGGCGAGGCGTCGATGGAGCGCGCGGCCACGGCCGACGAGACGGCGCGGATCAAGGCTCTCCTGGGCGAGGCCCTCGACGCGGGCGCGTTCGGCTTCTCCACCACCATCCTGAATCAGCACGTCGGCTTCCAGGGGCGGCCGCTGGCCTGCCGCAACGCCAGCCCCGACGAGCTCCGGGCCTACGCCAACGCCCTTCGCGAGCGCGGCAAGGGCGCCATCGAGATCGCGCTGACCCGAAAGACCGCGGTGATGGACGACGAGGAGTACGCCCTGCTGGACTTCCTTCTGACCGAAAGCGGGCGCCACGTGACGTTCCTGGCGCTGTTCGACCGGGACGACATCCCCGAGGCGGTCCGCGACACGCTGAAGAAAGCCGCCCCGCTGATGGCGCGCGGCGCGCGGCCCCAGACCTCGCCGCTGCCCCTCACGCGCGACATCAACATGCGCAACCCGTTCTCCTTCGCGGCCTTCCCCAGCTGGAACCGCGTCTTCGTGGACAAGTCCAAGCCCGCGCAGGCCGCGGTCTACCGCGATCCCGCCTTCCGCAGCCAGTTCCGGGAGGAGCTGAAGAACCCGATGGCCTTCGGCAACTGGGCCCGCATCACGCTCCACGAGGTGAAGTCGCCCGCCCTCAAGCCGCTGGAGGGGCGCACGGTGGCCGACATCGCGCGCGAGCAGGGCAAGGACGGCGTGGACGCGTTCCTGGACCTCACGCTGCAGGACGACCTCGACCTGGAGTTCACGATGGCGTCGTTCAACACGCGCGTGGATCGCATGACGGAGATCCTGCGCGACGAGCGGGTGCTGGTGGCCCTGGGCGACGGCGGCGCACACGTGGACATGCTGTGCGACGCCGGCTATCCCACGTACCTCCTCGGCACGTGGGTGCGGGAGCGGCAGGCGCTCTCCCTCGAGGAAGGCGTGCGCCGGCTCACCTCGGACCCGGCGGAGGTGTTCGGAGTCCGCGACCGCGGCCGGCTCGCTCCGGGTCTCGCCGCCGACCTCGCCATCTTCGACCCCGCCCGCGTGGGCTCCACGAATCGCGGGGAGCGGCGGTTCGATCTCCCCGGCGGGGCCAAGCGGATGGTCATGCCGTCACGGGGCGTCGAGTACACGGTGGTGAACGGGGCCGTCACCTGGGCGG
Organism: Candidatus Methylomirabilota bacterium; assembly: GCA_035281625.1. Classification (GTDB taxonomy): domain Bacteria; phylum Methylomirabilota; class Methylomirabilia; order Rokubacteriales; family CSP1-6; genus DASRWT01. The sequence continues at coordinate 58,264 of DATEDO010000220.1, read as the reverse complement.
ACGGCAAGCTCACCGGGGCGACCGCGGGGACGGTGCTGCGCTCCTAGAACGGCCACTCCGGCACGGGACCCGGCCGCGGCGCGCGCGACATCGCCTCCGCGAACAGCCACACGTGGTCCATGATGGAGAAGATCGCGCCCGCGAGGAGCAATGCCCCGAGCGCCCACGCCACCACATCCCATCGTCCTCGAACCTGCATGGTGCCCGTCCTCTCCCCGTTCAGTGTATCCCTCACCCCGGGACCCTGCTCGGGTTTGACTTGTCCAACGGGCTCTGACAGGATCGGCGCGCATGTCTACTCCGCATCCGTGTTCTTCAGGAGGCTCACGATGATCGCTGCCCGCTTCGCACTCCTGGCGCTGGCCACGCTCCTCACCGCCGGGCCCGCGCTCGCCCAGGACAAGCTGCCCCCGCTCCGCACCGGCGTCGACGGCACCTTCGCGCCGCACGCCATGCCCAAGCTGGGCGGCGGCGTCGAGGGCTTCCAGATCGACCTCTTCACCGAGGTCGCGCGGCGCATGAAGCGCGAGATCACCATCGACGCGGTGAGCTTCTCGACCCTCATCCCCGGCATGCAGGCGGGTCGCTACGACTTCATCGCCGCCCCCACCACGGTGACCAAGGAGCGCGCCGAGAACATGCTCTTCACCGCGGGCTATCTCTGGACCGCCTATCAGTTCGGCATCAAGAGGGGGTCGGAGCCGATCAAGGACTGGGCCGACCTCAAGGGGAAGTCGGTGGCCGTGAACAAGGGCACGCCGTACGAGACGCTCTCCAAGGCCAAGGGCGCCGAGCACGGCTTCACCGTGCAGGTGTACGACACCCAGCCCGACGCGACCCAGGCCGTGCTGTCCGGGCGCGCCTACGCCACGCTCGGCGGCAACACCACCGTTCGCTACGCCGCCTCGAAGAACCCGCAGTTCGTGGCCGACCTCGAGCTCAAGGACACGCGCGCCCACTGGGCGGCGCCCGTCCCCAAGAGCAACCCGAAGCTCCGCGCCGAGCTCCAGGACGCCATCGACTGCATGAAGAAGGACGGCACCATCGCCAAGCTGTCCGAGAAGTGGTTCGGCCGCAAGCCCGCGCCCGATGATCTGGAACACGTCATCACCCCCGGTTATGGAGTGCCGGGAATGCCGGGCTACGACCCGACGCCACACGAGCTCAAGTGCGGCTGAGCTGATCGCGCGCGGGGGCTGAGCGGGTGGCCGACCCCATCGTCGACGCGCGGGGCATTCACAAGCACTTCGGCGCCCTGCACGTCCTGAGGGGTGTCGATCTCCAGGTCGCCGAGCGGGAGCTCGTCTTCATCATCGGGCCCTCGGGATCGGGCAAGTCCACCCTCCTGCGCTGCCTCAACCGGCTGGAGGAGCCGTCCGCGGGCCGGGTGACCATCGACGGCATCGACATGCTAGATCCCCGCACCGACATCAACCATGCCCGCCAGCGTATCGGGATGGTGTTCCAGTCCTTCAACCTCTACCCGCACATGACCGCGCTCGGCAACGTGACGCTCGCGCTGCGCAAGGTCGCGGGCAAGTCGCGAGCCGCCGCGGAGGGCCTGGCCCGCGACGCCCTCGCGCGGGTCGGCCTCGCCGACCGCGCGGATCACATGCCCGGTCAGCTCTCCGGCGGCCAGCAGCAGCGCGTGGCCATCGCGCGCGCCATCGCGCTGGAGCCCCGCGTGATGCTGTTCGACGAGCCGACCAGCGCCCTCGACCCCGAGCTGGTGGGCTCGGTGCTGGAGGTCATGCGCGCGCTGCGCGAGAGCGGCATGACCATGATCGTGGTGAGCCACGAGATGGGGTTCGCCCGCAATGCCGCCGATCGGGTCCTGTTCATGGATCACGGCTCGGTCGTGGAGCAGGGCCCGCCGGCCGACATCTTCGAGCGCCCTCGGCACGAGCGCACCCGCAGCTTCATCGGCCAGATCCAGCGGCACTGAGCGGCGTGTCGCGCTGGGACCGGTTCGCCGAGACCTTCTTCAACGGGAAGGTCATGTGGCGCTACCTGCCGGACATCCTCTCCGGCGTGGTCGTGACCATCGAGCTGGCGGGCCTGGTGGTCGTGACCGGCATCGCCGCCGGCCTGGCCCTCGCGCTGCTCCGGAGCCTCGGCGTCCGGCCGCTGAACTGGCTCATCGTAGGCGTGGTGGACCTGTTCCGCTCGCTTCCGCCGCTGGTGGTGATCGTGCTCATCTACTTCGGGCTGCCGGCCGCCAACATCTCCCCGTCGGGCTTCGTGTCCACCTGGCTCTCGCTCGCCCTCGTGCTGATGGCCTTCTCGGAGGAGATCTTCTGGGCGGGCATCACCGCGGTGGCGCGCGGGCAGTGGGAGGCGGCGCGCTCGACCGGGCTCTCGTACGGCCAGACCCTGCTCCACGTGGTGCTACCCCAGGCCCTCCGGCTCACCATCCCGCCCCTCACCAACCGCACCATCGCCATCACCAAGGGCACCGCCCTTGGCACGGTGGTCGCGGTGACCGAGATCCTCGGCCAGGCGAGCTCGGCGATGTCCAACTCGTACAATCCCTCGCCGCTCATGATGGGCGCGGCCGCCTACGTCGTGCTGTTCTTCCCGGTGGTGGTGGCGGGCCGCTGGGTCGAGACGCGCTTCGCCTGGAAGCGATGAGCCGCCGGTCATGATCGAGACCTTCTTCAACCCGGAGATCATCGTGGCCGCCTGGCCCATCGTGCTGGCCGGGCTCAAGAACACCATCCTCCTGTCCCTGCTGGTGGTGCCGCTCGGCCTGCTCGGCGGGCTCATCCTCGCGCTGCTCGCCAGCGTGAAGCACCCGGCGTTCCGCTGGCCGCTCATGGCGTGGGTCGACTTCTTCCGCGCCTTCCCGCCCCTGGTGCTGTTGATCCTCCTCTTCGGCGGTCTGCCCTTCGCCGGCCTGGAGCTCGGCGGATTCGTCTGCGTCGCCATCGCCTTCTTCCTCAACACCGGCGCGTACTACGGCGAGATCCTGCGCGCCGGCATCGATTCCGTGCCCGCCGGTCAGCTCGAGGCGGCGCGCTCCACCGGACTCTCGCGGCTCCAGGCCATGGCGTACGTGGTGCTTCCCCAGGCGGTGCGGAACGTGCTGCCCGACCTCCTGTCGAACACGCTGGAGGTGGTGAAGCTCACGTCGCTGGGAAGCGTGGTGGCGGTGCCCGAGCTCCTCTACCAGGCCCGGCAGGCACAGAGCGTCACCTACAGCCCCACGCCCATCGTCGTGGCCGCAGCCGTCTACTTCGTGCTGCTCTGGCCGGTGGTGCGGCTCCTCAGCCGGCTGGAGAACCGCGCCCTGTCGGCGCGGTAGGCGTGCCGGTGAGCCCGCCGCCCCCTTTCTTCACCGCGGACGGCGATCGATTCGTCCCGTCCTCGTCCGCGCGTGGGCCGTGGAGCCCCCGACATCAGCACGGCGGGCCGCCCGCCGCCCTGCTCGCGAGGGCGCTCGCGCGCCTGGCGGGAGAGCGCGCGCAGATCGCGCGCCTCACCTTCGACCTGCTCCGGCCGGTGCCCCTGGCGCCGCTCCGGGTCACCACGCGGGTGGTCCGCGCGGGCTCCAAGGTGCAGCGCCTGGCCGGCTCGCTCCTCGCCGAGGACGGCACCGCGGTGATCGAGGCGACCGGCCTCGCCATGCGACTGGCGCCCGGCCGCGTGGTCGTGCCGCCCGACGTGGCCGCCCCGCCGCCGGCGCCGGACCAGAGCGCCCCGTTCGATCTCCCGTTCATGTCCGGCGACGAGGGCTATCACCGCGCCACGGAGTGGCGCGTCGCGCGGGGCACGTGGGGCCAAGGCCCGACGGCCATGTGGCTGCGTCCCCGGGTGGCGCTGGTGGCGGGCGAGGCCACGACGCCGCTCGAGGCCCTCGTCATTGCGGCCGACTCCGCCAGCGGCGTGGCGGTGATCGTCGACCATGCGGTGACGACGTTCGTCAACGGCGATCTCACCATCGCGCTGCACCGGGAGCCCGCCGGCGAGTGGATCTGCCTCGACGCCGCCACCACCGGCGAGCGCCATGGCATCGGGCTCACGCGGGCACGGCTCTGGGACGAGGGGGGACCGGTGGGATGGTCACTCCAGACGCTCTTGCTCGAAGCGCGGAACGGCGGCTCGGCGTGAGTGGGACCGGGGCGGGACGGCGCGCCGGGGCCGATGACCCCGCACCAGACCCACTCGTTCTCCAGCTCGAGTGGGCGGTGGGAGGCGCGTCGGCCCCGGGTTTCGTCACGGCTTGATGTTCTGGTTGAGGTGGAAGACGTTCTCGGGATCGTACCGCCGCTTCACCTCGCGCAGTCGCTTCCAGTTGGGGCCGTACGCCGATTCCACCGCGCCCGTCTCGCTCATGTCCTCGGCATTGAGATAGTTGACGTATCGGCCCGACGCGAAGTAGGGCGCCATCGCGGCGTAGGCCCCGCGCGTCCAGGCGACGTTGGCGTCGGTGGCGGACGGGTCCGTCCACTCGCCGAGGGCCAGGAAGTTGTAGCCCACCGCGCGATGCGGGAACGCGGTCTCCGTCGGCCCCACCCGGGTCGCCGCGCCGTGGAAATGCTCGAGCAGGAGCGCGTCCATGGGCGAGGGGGCGCTCGCGAACCGCTCGATCATGGTGTCGATCGCCGCGTCCTTGAGCGTCGAGAGGAAGCTCGACTTCCAGTAGTTGAGCGCGCCCTTGGGGAAGCCGCCGTCGAGCATGGAGTTCATCGCGGTGTAGGGAATCGGGCCAATGACGTCCATGGCGGGCGTGCCGAAGCGCTTGAACGGCGCCACCGCGGCCTCCCCGTCCTCCGGGACGCCGGCATGACACACGACCATCGCGGCCAGCTTCGTTCCCGAGCCGTCGGGAGCGTGGAGGAGGCCCGCGAACGCCGTCACGTCGTCCGGAAGAGAGGCGGTCACGTCACGATAGAAGCGCAGGACGTCACGGGCGGCGCTGAACGGATACGCCACCAGCCCGCCGATCACGGTGGGCCCGACTGGATGCACCTCGAATTCGAGCCAGGTCGCCACCCCGAAGTTCCCGCCGCCGCCGCGAAGGGCCCAGAAGAGATCGGGATGCTCCTTCGCGCTGGCCTGCACGACCTCGCCGGCGGAGGTCACGAGCTCGACGGCCCGGAGATTGTCGACCGCGAGCCCGTACTTGCCCATGAGCCAGCCGAGGCCGCCCCCGAGAGTCAGCCCGCCCACGCCGGTGGTGGACACGACACCGCCGGTGCTCGCGAGCCCGTGCAGCTGGGTTTCGCGGTTGTAGTCGGCCCACATCGCGCCGCCCTGGGCCCGGGCGCGGCGGGCGCGGGGATCCACGTGCACGGCGCGCATGGCGGAGAGGTCCAGCATGAGGCCGCCATCGCACGCCGCGTTTCCCGTGACATTGTGCCCGCCGCCGCGGACGGCGATCTCGAGTCCGCGCTCGCGCGCGAAGCGCACCGCGGCCTGCACGTCGGCGGTGCCGTGGCCGCGGACGATGAGAGCGGGGCGGCGGTCGATCATGCCGTTGTGGAGGCGCCGTGTCGCGTCGAACGCCGCATCCGACGGCGACAGCACCGGGCCGGCGAGCTGGGGGCGAAGGGCTTCGATTGCCTGAGCTTCCAGTCCCATCGTGATGCTCCTTGTTCGCTTGGTAACTGCGCGGTCAGCTGGTGTGACCGGGGCACACGAACGCAACCGCGATGCCATCCAGACAACTATGCGGAAATGCTCGTGGATGTTTCGATGCCCCGCGCGCCCGGCCGGGTAACGTGTCCGAGCGCACGGCAGAGTGCCCGGCGGGCCATGGCGCCGGGCCGGCGGAACGTGAGGGGAAACTCTGGCGCAGTCCGGGTGACGCGTCACGTCCGCGGGAGCTGGCGAGCCGCACGAGCCGGCCGGGCCCACCGCCCCCCGTCAACCCGCGAGTCGCTCGCGGGGCGGCGAAGGGACGAGCGCTTGCCCGTCGCCCTCCGCGGGCGTAGATTTCAATTAAACGAATGATTAATTATCACCTGGCGATCCCGCGAGCCCGCCGGCGTCGTCTCCGCGACGCGCACACCACCCGCGACGCGCTACTGGCCGCGGGGACGGCGCTGTTTGCCGAGCGGGGCTACGAGGGGACCCGCGTGTCCGCGGTGGCGGCGCGGGCCGGCGTCAACCCCGCGCTCATCAGCTACTACTTCGGTGGCAAGCGCCGGCTCTACCGCGCCATCGTGACCGCCGCGTTTGCCGACATCGTCGCCCGTGCCGAAGCGCTCCCCGTGGCCGATCGCCCGGCGCCGGAGGCCCTGCGCGAGCTCATCGCCCTCGTCGCCGAGACCGCGACCAGACGCAACCCCCACTTCCCCGCCATGATGCTGCGCGAGGTGCTGACCGGCGCCAAGCACCTCGGCTCCGATACCCTCGCCTATCCGCTGCGGGTGGCCGGCGTGGTGCGCCGCATCGTGGAGCGGGGCGTCCGCGAAGGCAGCTTCCGGGAAGTGGATCCGTGGCTCACCCACCTGAGCGTAGTGGGAAGCCTCCTCTTCTTCTTCGCAACCGAGCGCCTCCGGGCGCGTATGCGGGCCGAGCGTCGCCTTCCGGGGCGCGCGCCCGGCGCCCCCGAGTACGTCACGCACATCCAGGAGCTCTTCATCCACGGGCTCGCCGCGCCCGCCGGGAGCCGAGCCCTGATCCGTGGACCCCGCGGTGGCCGCGCCCGCTGAACCAGCACGTGAGGCCGGGCCTCCGGAAGTGACCGCGCGGCGGCGGGGCCGTCGGCTCGCCCTCATCGCGGCCGCGGCGGTGGCGCTCCTCCTCGGGGGGGTCGCCACCTGGTGGCTGGTCCTGCGGCCGCCCGCCCTGCCGCCCGGCGTGGTCGCGGTGAGTGGCCGGATCGAAGGGGACGACTCGGCCATCGCGTCCAAGACGTCCGGGCGCATCCGCGAAATCACCGTCCGCGAGGGCGACGTGGTCAAGGCGGGCGACATCATCGCCATCCTCGACGACGATCAGATCCGCGCCCGGGAGCAGCAGGCAGAGGCGGCCGTGCAGCAGGCCGAGGCCCGCCTCCGGGTCAGCGAGCAGCAGATGGAGGTGGTGGGCGAGCAGCTCCGACAGAGCGAGCTGGGAGTGGATCAGGCGAGGACCGACGCCAAGGGCAAGGTGAGCGAGGCCGAAGGCCGCCTCGCCGCCGCCGAAGCGCAGCTCGCGCAGGCTGACGCCTCCTACGCGCAGGCTCGGTGGGACCGCGACGCCGCGCGCCAACTCTACGAGCGCGGCCTGATCGCGGAGCAGGAGGTGCGCCGGAGCGAGAGCAACGAGCAGGCGCAGAGCGCGATCGTCGCAGCGTCGCGCCGTCAGGTGGAAGCCGCCCGCGGCGCCCTCACCGCCGCCCAGGCCAACCTCGTCAATCCCGCGCTGCGGACCTCCCAGCTGGCCGCGGTCAGAGTCCAGCTCACGCAGGCCAGGTCGGATATCCTCGCCGCGCGGGCCGATGCCGACCGGGCGCGCGCCCAGCTCGACGAGGCTCGAGCGAATCGCAAGGACCTCGCGGTGGTGGCGCCCTTCTCCGGCACGGTGGCCACCCGTACCGCCGAGCCGGGTGAGGTGGTGACCGCGGGGACGCCCATCATCACGCTGATCGACCTCGGCCGCGTCTATCTCCGGGGGTTCATCCCCGAAGGGCAGATCGGCCGGGTCCGGTTGGGACAGGCGGCGCGGGTGTACCTCGACTCGGCCCCCACCAAGCCCATCGAGGCGGTCGTCATGCGCATCGATCCCCAGGCCACCTTCACGCCCGAGAACACGTACTTCCGCGAGGAGCGGGTGAAGCAGGTGGTGGGGGTGAAGGTGCTCCTGCGGGGCGCCGAGGGCTTCGCGAAGCCCGGGATGCCGGCCGACGGCGAGATCCTGGTCGAGGGCGCCGAGTGGCCCGCGCGGCGAGGGCTTCGATGAGGGCCCTTCGCGCGCACGACCTCCGCAAGCGTTACGGCGACCTCGAGGCGGTGCGCGGTATCGACCTGGAGGTGGACGAGGGAGAGATCTTCGGCCTCATCGGGCCGGACGGCGCCGGCAAGACGACCACGTTTCAGATCCTCGCCGGCGTGATGGAGGCGACCAGCGGCGTGGCGGAGGTGTTTGGCCGCCCGGCCCGCGCGGCGCGCTCCGAGACGGGGTATCTCACGCAATCCTTCAGCCTCTATCCCGATCTCTCGGTCATGGAGAACCTTCGCTACGCGGGTGATCTGCGGCGCGTGCCGCCCGCCGACATCGACGCGCGCGGCCGGCGTTATCTCGAGATGTTCGACCTCGATCGCTTCTCCGATCGTCTCGCCGGCCGGCTCAGCGGCGGGATGAAGCAAAAGTTGTCGCTGGCCTGTGCCCTCGTGTCCGAGCCGCGCGTTCTCCTGCTCGACGAGCCGACCACCGGCGTGGACCCGGTGTCGCGGCGTGAGTTCTGGGATGCGCTGTCCCACCTGTCCGCCGGCGGCCTCACCATTCTCGTCGCCACGCCCTACCTCGACGAGGCGGAGCGGTGCGCGCGGGTCGCGCTCATGCATCGGGGCGAGCTGCGAAGCGAGGACACACCGGAGCGGCTGCGACAAGGCCTGGGCGCCCAGCGTCTCGAAATCCACACCGAGGCGCTCCGCGACGCGGAGCGCGTGATCGGCGACATCGTCTCGAAGGACGGCGATCTTCTCGACGTCCAGCGCTTCGGCGACCGCCTCGACGTGATCGCCCGTGATCCCGACGAGGCGCAGCGCCGCGTGCAGCGCGCGCTGGAAGCGGCGGGGCTGCCCGCCCCGCAGGTGCGCGTGGACGAGCCGAGCCTGGAGAACGTCTTTGTGGCGCACCTGCGGGCGCTCGGCACCGAGCCCCCGCCCGTGACCTTTCCCGGGCGGCACGACCACGGGGCCGGGCAGGGACAGACCGCCATCGGTGCGCACGCGCTCACCAAGACGTTCGGCGCGTTCACCGCAGTGCGCGACGTCAGCCTGCAGATCCGTTACGGCGAGATCTACGGGCTGCTGGGCGCGAACGGCGCCGGCAAGACCACCACCATCAAGATGCTGTGCGGCCTCCTGGCGCCCACCTCCGGCGTCATCGAGCTCGCGGGCGCGCGCGACCCCTTCCGCGCCGAGGGCGTGCGCCAGCGCATCGGTTACATGTCGCAGAAGTTCTCCCTCTACGACGATCTGACGGTGCGGGAGAATCTCGACTTCTTCGCGGGGGTGTACGGGGTGCCCGAGCGGGAGCGGGCCGAGAAGGCGCGCTGGGTGCTGGCGTTCTCCGGCCTCGAGGGTCAGCACAATCAGGTCACGGGCGGGCTGCCCGGCGGCTGGAAGCAGCGGGTCGCCTTCGGCGCCGCCATCATGCACGAGCCCAGCGTGCTCTTCCTGGACGAGCCGACGTCCGGCGTGGATCCCCTCGCCCGCCGCGCGTTCTGGCGGATGATCAATCGGCTCGCCGACAGCGGCACCGCTATCCTCGTGACCACGCACTACCTCGAGGAGTCGGAGCAGTGCAATCGGCTCGGCTTCATGGCCATGGGCGCCCTGGTCGCCGAGGGCAGCCCGAGCGCCATCAAGAGCCGCCAGCCCGGCCACCTGCTGGAGCTGATCGTGGACCAGCCACAGCGGGCCGCCGATCTCCTCAAGTCCGAGAAGGAGCGCGGGCGCGTGTCGCTCTTCGGCACCCGGCTGCACGTGATCACGGGCGAGGATCTCGAGGCGGCCCGGCGCGCCACCATCCAGGCTCTCGAGGACCAGGGCATCCGCGTGATCGACGTGCGGGAGGCGCACTTCTCCCTGGAAGACGTGTTCATCAGCGTGGTCGAGCAGGCCCGGGACCGCCACCGGCTCCCTCCGCGCGCGTGAGGAAGGGCCCCGATGCGGCGCATCGCCTCCCAGACGCGCAAGGAGCTGACCCAGATCGTGCGCGACTGGCGCACGCTCGCCCTCGCCCTCGTCCTGCCCGTGATTCTCCTCGTGCTGCTCAGCGCGGGGCTCTCGCTCCGGGTCGCCGATCTGCCCATCGTGGTCCAGGACTTCAGCGACTCGCCCGCGTCCCGCAAGTTCGTAGACGCGTTCCGCGCCTCCTTGAGCCTCCGCGTGATCCCATGGCCCGTGGAGCGCCGCGCCGAGGATGCGCTGGTGTCGGGCTCCGCCCGCGCGGTGCTCATCATCCCGCAGCGCTTCGGCCGTGACCTGAACCGCGGGCTGGACACGGCCGTGCAGCTTCTCGCCGACGCGTCGGACGCCAACACCGCTCGGTTGACCGCGGGCTACGCCACCCAGATCACGCGCGCGTTCAACGACAACGTAGGCGAGGACGCGGGCGCCCCGGTCCGCACCGCGGTGCGGCTCTGGTACAACCCCGGGCTGTCCTCGAAGAAGTTCTACGGGCCGGGCATCTTCGTGCTGGGTCTCTCGATGTTCCCGCCGCTCCTCGCCGCGCTGGCCATGGCCCGCGAGAGCGAGCAGAAGACCATTCTCCAGGTGTACGTCTCGAGCATCAGCGCCCACGAGTTCCTCCTGGGGAAGATCCTGGCCTTCACCGCGGTGGCGCTGGCCGAGTCCGCGATCATGCTCACGGTCCTGTTCACGTACTTCGGGCTGGGCCTGGCCGGCGATCCGACGCCCTTCGTCGTGGCCACGCTCCTCTATGCGTTCTGCGTCGCGTCCTTCGGAACCATGGTGGGCGCGACGGTGCCCAGCCAGGTGGCGGCGATGCAGGTGGTGGCCCTGGGCGGCTTTCTGCTCGTCTTTCTCCTGTCCGGCCTGATTTTCCCCATCGAGAACGTCCCCGCCGGCCTCCGCTGGATCTCGAACTTCATCTGGGGCCGCTACTACATCGAGGTCGTGCGGGACGCGCTGCTGCAGGGCGGCGGGTGGCCTGCGGTGTGGACCAAGGTTGTCATCATCGGCGTCATCGGCGGGGTGTTCTACACGATCGCGTGGCGGAGCATGCGCCGTATGCAGCTGGGGGTCTGAGGCCGGGGCGATGCTCCAGCGTCTCCGCGCCCTCGTCGCCAAGGAGTTCGCGCAGATCCGGCGTGATCGCCGGCTCGTCATGTCCCTGATCATCCCGCCGGTGCTCCAGCTCACGCTGTTCGGGTTCGCGCTCAGCGCCACCGTCACCGATCTGCGCCTGGGGATCGTCGACGAGAGCCGGACGCCGGAGAGTCGCGAGCTGGTGGCCACCCTCACCGAGAGCCGGAGCTTTCGCCTCGGCGGCTACTTCCCGGACTCCGACCGGCTGGGGGCGGCCATCAGCCAGGCCAGGCTCGACGCGGGCGTGGTGATCCCGTACCAGTACGCGCGCGATCTTCATCGCGGCCGTCCCACGACCGTGCAGGTGCTGCTGAATGCCATGAACGCCAACACCGCGACCATCGGCCGCGGATACGTCGAAGGCGTGATCGAGAGCTACAACCGCAGGCTGGCGCGGGAGGGGCATGCCGCCGGCAACCCGGCGGACACGCCGGCGCCCCGCCGTGCCGCGGTTCGGCTCACCCCCACCTTCCTCTACAATCCCGGGCTGGTCGACGCCTGGTTCATCGCCACCGGCGTGTTCGGGCTCCTCCTGATCCTCAACAGCTCGTTGATCGCCTCCGCGGCCATGGTCAAGGAGCGAGAGGCCGGCACCATCGAGCAGCTCCTCATGTCGCCGGCGAGCACCGCCGAGATCATCCTCGCGAAGATGGTCCCCCTCTTCGCCCTGCTGTGCCTGATGATGCTGCTCGCCCTCGCCGTCCTGAAGGTCGTGTTCCGGGTTCCCTTCCATGGGAGCCTGCCTCTCGTCCTCTGCGGCGGGGTCCTCTGTATCCTCTCGGGAATCAGCCTGGGCACCGTGATCGCGACGTTCAGTCGATCGGCCCAGCAGGCGCAGCTCACCGCCTTCTTCGTCAACCCGCCGCTGTCCTCCCTGTCGGGCGCGCTGAACCCGGTCGAGGCGATGCCGGGGTGGCTGCAGCCGCTGACCGCGCTCAATCCCATCCACCACTTCGCGGTGATCGTCCGGGGCTCCATGCTGAAGGACGCGGGCATCTCCGCGCTGTGGCCGAACATGCTGGCCCTGCTCGCCTTCACCCTCGTCCTCGTGGCGCTGAGCGTCTGGCGGTTCCGCAAGCAGCTAGGCTAGACTCCCCCCATGACGAGCCCGGCGCATGCGCCCGTCGTCGATTCCGACGGTCACGTCCTCGAGCCTGCCGACACCTGGCTCAAGCACCTCGAGCCCGCCTATCGAGACCGGGCCATCCGCATCGCCCTCGATGCCCAGGGGTACGAGGTGCTCCTCATCGACGGCCAGCCGCTCAAGACGCTCCGGGGCCAGATGGGAGCGCTCGGCGGCATCGAGATGGACCCCGCCAAGCTCCTCACCCGCGGCGGGATGACGTATGCCGAGGGCAGCCCACCCGGCGGCTACGATCCGGTGGAGCGCCTCCGGGTCATGGACACGGAGGGGATCGATCAGGTGCTCCTCTACCCCACCATCGGGATCTGCTGGGAAGGACACGTCACCGAGGGCGGGCTCGCCACCGCGTACACCCGGGCCTACAACAGATGGGTGGCGAACTTCTGTCGCACAAATCCGAAGCGGCTCTATCCGGTGGCGCACATCTCGCTGCTCGATCCCGAGGGCGCCGTGCGGGAGACCATCCGCGCCCGGCGCGACGGCTGCGTGGGCATCTTCCTCTCCCCGGACCTGGCCGCCCGCGGCGGCCGGCACTTCGACGACCCGATCTTCGCGCGGTTCTGGGAGACGGCGCAGGATCTGGAGATGCCCATCGCCTTCCACGTGATCGTGCGGGATCGGCAATGGTTCCGGCAGTGGCAGCGCAAGGACCCGTCCGACGCCCTCTTCGGCATCGCGTTCCTCGCCATCGACGTGATGGCCGCGTTCACCCAGATGCTCGCCGCGGGGATGTTCGAGCGTTACCCCCGGCTCAAGTGCGCGGTCCTGGAGGCGGGCTCGAACTGGATCGCGGCCTGGCTGGACCGCCTCGATCACAAGTACCGCGTGATGAAGCATCAGACGCCTATTCGGATGGCGCCGAGCGACTATTTCCGCCGCCAGTGCCTGATCTCGGCCGACCCCGACGAGTCGGTCACCGCGCAGATGGTCGAGCACCTCGGCGCGGACTACTTCATCTGGGCCTCCGACTATCCGCACATCGACGCCTCGTTCGGCGTGGTCCGGGAGCTCAAGGAACGGCTGGCCCCCCTACCCGAGGACGCACGCCGCAAGGTGCTGGGGCTCAACGCCCAGCGCTTCTACAAGCTGGCGGGCTGAAAGGAGAGGACCGTGCCCGAATTCGACCCGCGATCCGGCGAGCACCTGCCCTTCCACGATGAGGACGAGGCCGGCCAGATCCCGCTCGATACCAGCGGTCCCTCCGCGGATGCGCGGATCCGCCATCTCCAGCGCGTCCCTCTCTTCAGCGGCTTCGACGAAGCCGACCTGCGGCGGATCGTCGAGCTCTCCCGGATCGCGGAAGTCGCGGCGGGCACTACGATCACCCAGATCGGGGAGCCGGGTGACTCGTTCTTCGTCATCATCGACGGCATGGTGACGACCCGCACGCCGATCGGGACCGGCGGTCAGATGAAGCCCGGAGACTTCTTCGGCGAGATGAGCCTCCTCGACGGCGAGCCCCGCTCCGCCACCGTCGTGGCGACCACGGACGTGCGCCTCCTCGTGGTCGATCGCACCCACTTCTGGCGCCTGCTCGAGGAGACGCCGGACCTGATCCGGCGCATCCTCACCATCCTCTCACGGCGCGTCCGGCGGCTGGAGCAGTCGCTCCACGCCATCGTCCGCGGCGCCAATCCCGCATAGGGCGAGGACTAGCCTTCTCCCGCGCCCTTCTCGAGGTGCCCGCCGAACTCGTAGCGCATGGCCGAGAGGAGCTTGTCCGGGAAATCGGCCTCCCCCCGTGAGCTGAAGCGCTGATAGAGCGCGGCGGAGAGCACGGGAACGGGCACCGCCTCGTCGATGGCCGCCTTGATGGTCCAGCGGCCTTCCCCGGAGTCGGACACCCGCCCGGCGAATGCGGAGAGCTCGGGATCCTTCGTGAGCGCGCCGGCGGTCAGATCGAGCAGCCAGGAGGCGATGACGCTGCCGCGCCGCCACACCTCGGTGATGTCGCGGAGATCGAAGTCGTACTGGTAGTGGGCGGGGACGCGAAGCGGCGTGGTCTCGGCGTCGACGGCATGCGTCGCCTTGCCGACATTGGCGGCGCGGAGCACGCCCAGGCCCTCGGCATAGGCGGCCATCAGGCCGTACTCGATGCCGTTGTGCACCATCTTCACGAAGTGACCGGCCCCGCTGGGCCCGCAGTGCAGATACCCCTGCTCGGCGGTGCCGCCGATCGCCTCGCGTCCCGGCGTGCGCGCGAGATCCCCCGGCCCCGGCGCGAGCCGGGCGAAGATGGGATCCAGGCGCTCGACCACGCCGGGCTCGCCTCCGATCATCAGACAATATCCGCGCTCCCGACCCCACACCCCGCCGCTGGTGCCGACGTCCACGTAGTGGATGCCGGCGGCGGCGAGCTCGTCGGCGCGCCGGATGTCGTCCACGTAGTACGAGTTGCCGCCGTCGACGATCACGTCGCCGCGACCGAGATGGGTCCGGAGCTCGGCGATGGTTGGATCCACCGCGGCGGCGGGGACCATGAGCCACACCGCCCGAGGTGGGGCGAGGCGCGCCACGAGGTCGGCGAGAGAAGCCGCGCCCACCGCCGTCTCCTTCACGAGCGCGTCCACCGCGGCCCGCGACCGGTCGTAGACCACGCAGGGCTGCCCCCGCTCGAGCAGGCGCCGCGCCATGCCGGCCCCCATCCGCCCCAGGCCGATCAGTCCCAGCGGCATCACGATCGCCCGCTCCGATAGCGACGGATCAGGGCATTGGTGGAGCTGTCGTGGCCGGGCGGCGGCTCGTGGGGGCTCTCGAGCTCGGGCGCGATACGCTGGGCGAGGACCTTGCCGAGCTCCACCCCCCACTGGTCGAAGGAGTTCACGTCCCAGATCACGCCCTGGGTGAACACGCTGTGCTCGTAGAGGGCGACGAGGGCCCCGAGCGCCTCGGGCGTCAGGCGCTCGGCCAGGATGGTGTTGGACGGGCGATTGCCCTCGAACACCCGGTGAGGGACGAGCCAGCCGGGCGTGCCCTCCGCTTCCACCGCCTCGGCGGTCTGGCCGAAGGCGAGCGCCTCGGCCTGGGCGAACACGTTGGCCACGAGCAGATCGTGATGCGGCCCCAGGGGATTGAGGGACTTCGTGAACGCGATGAAGTCGCAGGGAATCAGGCGGGTGCCCTGATGGATGAGCTGATAGAAGGAGTGCTGGCCGTTGGTGCCCGGCTCGCCCCAGTAGATCGGCCCCGTCGCGTAGGCGACGGGGCGGCCGTCGAGGGTGACGCTCTTACCGTTGCTCTCCATGGTGAGCTGCTGGAGATAGGCGGGGAAGCGCTTGAGATACTGCTCGTACGGCAGCACCGCCACCGTCTCCGCGCCGAAGAAGTCCGTGTACCACACGGTCAGGAGCCCCAGCAGCGCCGGCAGGTTCCGCTCGAACGGCGCGGTGCGGAAGTGCTCGTCCATTCCCTGGAAGCCCTGGAGCATCCGACGGAAGGCGCCGTGGCCGACGGCGAGCATGGTGGAGAGCCCGATGGCCGACGTCATGGAATACCGGCCGCCGACCCAGTCCCAGAACTCGAACATGTTGGCGGGATCGATGCCGAACTCGGACACCTTGGCCGCGTTGGTCGAGACGGCGACGAAGTGCTTGGCCACCGCGGCGGCGTCCGCCCCGAGCCCGGCGAGCAGCCACGCCCGAGCACTCGCGGCGTTGGTCATCGTCTCCAGCGTGGTGAAGGTCTTCGAGGCCACGATGAAGAGCGTTTCGCCGGGATCGAGGTCGCGGGTAGCCTCTACGAGATCGGTGGCGTCGACGTTGGACACGAAGCGGAACCTCATCGACCGCTCGCTCCAGTGGCGCAGGGCCTCGTAGGCCATGACCGGCCCGAGATCGGAGCCGCCGATACCGATGTTGACGACGTTCCGGATGGGCTTGCCGGTGTGCCCCCGCCACGTGCCGCCGCGCACACGCTCGCTGAAGGCGGCCATCCGGTCGAGGACGGCGTGCACCCGTGGCACCACGTTCTCGCCGTCGACGACAATGGTCGCGTCGCGGGGCGCCCGCAGCGCCACGTGAAGGACGGGCCGGCCCTCGGTGACGTTGATCTTCTCGCCGCCGAACATGGCGTCGATCCGCGCGCGCAGGCCGGATTCCGCGGCCAGCCGCGCGAGCAGCGCCAGGGTCTCGTCGGTCACGCGGTTCTTCGAGTAGTCGAGGTAGAGTCCGGCCGCCTCGAGGGCGAGCCGCTCGCCGCGTCTGGGGTCGCTCGCGAAGAGCGTCCGGAGATGCTGGCTCCCCACACGAGCATGGTGCTCGCCCAGCGCCTTCCAGGCGCCACGCGCGGGCAGCGGCAGGGATTCCCCGGTCATGGACGGGCGCCCAGCGCGCTCGCGACGATGGCGCGGGCCTCGCTCACCAGCTGCTCCAGATGTCCGGGATCCTCGAAGCTCTCGGCGTAGATCTTGTAGATGCTCTCCGTCCCCGAAGGCCGAGCCGCGAACCAGCCGCCGGTGGACGCGACCTTGAGCCCATCGATGGGCGCGCCGTTCCCGGGCGCCCGCGTGAGCGTGGCGGTGATCGGGTGCCCGGCGAGGGACGATGCCTTCACCGCGTCGGGCGAGAGCTTCAAGAGCCGCGCCTTCTCCTCCTCGGTCGCCGGCGCGTCGATGCGCGTGTAGTGGACGGCGCCGAGCTCGTCCGTCAGCTCGCGATAGTGCTCGCCCGGGTCCCTGCCCGTCCGCGCGGTGATCTCGGCGGCGAGGAGATTCATGATCACGCCGTCCTTGTCGGTGGTCCACACCGTGCCGTCCTGCCGGAGAAAGCTCGCCCCCGCGCTCTCCTCGCCGCCGAAGCAGCACGAGCCGTCGAAGAGCCCGCCCACGAACCACTTGAAGCCCACCGGCGTCTCGTAGAGGCGGCGGCCGGCCTTGGCGACGACGCGGTCGATCATGTCGCTGCTCACGAGCGTCTTGCCGACCGACGCCGCCGCCGACCACCGCGGCCGGTGGCCGAGCAGGTAGCGGACCGCGACGGCCAGGAAGTGATTGGGGTTGAGCAATCCCGCCGACGGCGTCACGATGCCGTGGCGATCGGCATCGGCATCATTGCCGAACGCCACCCGGTAGCGGTCCTTGAGCGCCACCAGCCCGGCCATCGCGTACGGGCTCGAGCAGTCCATGCGGATCTTGCCGTCGTGATCGACGGTCATGAACGAGAAGGTCGGGTCGAGCCGGGGATTCACCACGCTGAGGTCGAGCTTGTAGAGCGAGGCGATGGGCTCCCAGTACGGCAGTCCCGCGCCGCCGAGCGGATCGACCCCCAGGCGGAGGCCGGCATCACGGATGACGTCCACGTCCACGACGCTCCGCAGATCCTCCACGTAGGGACGAATCAGGTCTTCCGCGCGCGTCGTCGAAGCCCGGCGCGCGGCGGCCAGCGAGATCCGCCGCACGCCGGCGTTTCCCGACCGCAGCAGCTCGTTGGCGCGGTCCTGGATCCAGCGCGTCACGTCGGTGTCGGCCGGTCCACCATTGGGCGGGTTGTACTTGAACCCGCCGTCCTCGGGCGGGTTGTGCGATGGCGTGACCACGATTCCGTCGGCGAGGCCGCTCCGGCGCCCGCGGTTGTGCACGAGGATGGCCCGCGAGATGACCGGCGTCGGGGTGACCCCGTCATCGCGCTGGATGATGGTGATGACCCCGTTGGCGGCCAGCACCTCGAGCGCGGTGCCCTCGGCCGGGCGGGACACCGCGTGGGTGTCCTTGCCCATGTAGAGCGGCCCATCGATCCCCTGCCCGCGGCGGTACTCGCAGATGGCCTGGGTGATGGCCTCGATGTGCGCCTCGTTGAACGAGCCGTGGAGCGGCGAGCCCCGGTGGCCGCTGGTGCCGAAGCGCACGCGCTGGACCGGGTCCTCGGGATCGGGCCGGGAATCGTGATACGCGCGCTCGAGACGCTCCAGGTCGACGAGCAGCTCGCGGGGAGCGGGCGTGCCGGCAAGGGGCGAGCGCATCGCGCCTACCTCGCCACCGCGCTCAGAAGTCCGCCGCCGTGTCGCGCCGGGCCCGTCCGGCCTGCTTGGGCTCGGCGCCCCAGCGCCACTCCCGGATCTCGGGCATGTCTTCCCCGTGCGTGGCGATGTACTGCTTGTGCTCGATCAGCCTGTCGCGGATCGCCTGCTTGGCATACGCGGCCCGGGCGCCGAGCGCGGGGACGCGGTCGATCACGTCCCCCACCAGGTGAAAGCGATCCATGTCGTTGAGCACAACCATGTCGAAGGGCGTGGTCGTCGTGCCCTCCTCCTTGTAGCCGCGCACATGCACGTTCTCGTGGTTGGTGCGGCGATAGATGAGCCGGTGGATCAGCCAAGGATAGCCGTGGAAGGCGAAGATGACCGGCTTGTCCTTGGTGAAGAGCACGTCGAACTCCGGATCCGAGAGGCCGTGCGGGTGCTCCCCCCGGGGCTGGAGCTTCATGAGATTCACGACATTGATGACTCGCACCTTCAGCGTGGGCGCGTAGTGCCGGAGGAGCTGGACGGCGGCGAGGGTCTCCAGTGTCGGCACGTCGCCGCAGCAGGCCATCACCACGTCGGGCTCGCCGCCCTGGTCGTTGCTCGCCCACTCCCAGATGCCGAGCCCGGCGGTGCAGTGCTTGATGGCCTGATCCATCGTCAGCCACTGCGGGGCCGGCTGCTTGCCGGCCACGATCACGTTGACGTAGTTCCGGCTGCGCAGGCAGTGGTCGGTGACGCTCAGCAGGCAGTTGGCGTCGGGCGGGAGATAGACCCGGATGACCTCCGCCTTCTTGTTGACCACGTGGTCGATGAAGCCCGGATCCTGATGGCTGAAGCCGTTGTGATCCTGCCGCCACACGTGGCTCGAGAGGAGGTAGTTGAGCGACGCGATGGGCCGGCGCCACGGGATGTGATTGCAGACCTTCAGCCACTTGGCGTGCTGGTTGAACATCGAGTCCACGATGTGGATGAAGGCCTCGTAGCACGAGAAGAAGCCGTGCCGGCCCGTCAGGAGATAGCCCTCCAGCCAGCCCTGGCACTGATGCTCCGACAGCATCTCCATCACGCGCCCGTCCGGCCCCAGGTGGTCGTCGTCGGGCAGGATCTCCGCGTCCCACGCGCGGCTGGTCACGTCGAGCACGTCTTGCCACCGGTTGGAGTTGTTCTCGTCCGGGCTGAACAGCCGGATGTTGCGGCGGTCCAGGTTCTCCTTCACCACGTCGCGGAGGAACCGTCCCATCACCCGCGTGGACTCCGCGGTCGCCGCCCCCGGCCGGGGCACCTCCACCGCGTAGCGACGGAAGTCGGGCAGCCGGAGGTCTCGGAGCAGAATTCCGCCGTTGGCGTGGGGATTGTCCCCCATCCGCCGCGTGCCCTGGGGGGCGAGGGCGGCCAGCTCGGACCGAAGCCGGCCGCTCGAGTCGAAGAGCTCCTCGGGCCGGTAGCTCTTCATCCAGTCTTCGAGGATTTTCACGTGCTGCGGATTCTCGTGCATCTCCCCCATGGGCACCTGATGTGAGCGCCAGTGCCCCTCGACCTTCTTGCCATCCACTTCCTTGGGACCGGTCCATCCCTTCGGGGTGCGGAGCACGATCATGGGCCACCGGGGCCGTCCACCGCGCCCGCCGCGCCGGGCCGCGGTCTGCGCGGCGCGGATTTCCCCCACCACCATGTCGAGCGTGGCGGCCATCTGCTGGTGCATGACGGGCGGGTCGTCGCCCTCGACGAAGTAGGGCGCGTAGCCGCAGCCGCGCAGGAGCTGCTCGAGCTCCTCGCGGCTGATCCGAGCGAGGAGGGCCGGATTGGCGATCTTGTAGCCGTTGAGATGGAGGATGGGCAGGACCGCGCCGTCGGTGACCGGGTTCAGAAACTTGTTGGAATGCCAGCTCGTGGCCAGGGGGCCCGTCTCCGCCTCACCGTCCCCGATGACGCAGGCCACCAGGAGATCGGGATTGTCGAACGCGGCGCCGTAGGCGTGCGACAGCGCATAGCCGAGCTCGCCGCCCTCGTGGATCGAGCCCGGCGTCTCCGGCGCCACGTGGCTGGGAATCCCGCCCGGGAACGAGAACTGGGTGAAGAGCCGCTTCATCCCCGGCTCGTCCTGGGACACGGTGGGGTAATACTCGCTGTACGTTCCCTCGAGATAGGTTTGGGCCACCAGCGCCGGTCCGCCATGCCCCGGCCCCGTGACGTAGATCATGTCGAGGTCGTTCTTGCGGATGACGCGATTGAGGTGGACGTAGATGAAGTTGAGCCCCGGCGTGGTGCCCCAGTGGCCCAGCAGCCGGGGCTTGATGTGCTCCTTGGTCAGCGGGATCTTGAGCAGGGGGTTGTCATAGAGGTAGATCTGTCCCACCGACAGGTAGTTCGACGCGCGCCAGTAGGCATCGATCAGCCGAAGCTCGTCGGACGAGAGCGGCCCCGTGCTCGCTCTCGTGTCCGCGTGGGTCGTGGGGTGGGCCATGGAGGCGCTCCTCTTTCAGAGCCTCCCACGGCGCTGGCGGCGCCGCAACTCGAACGCGCGCCGCCGAGCGGGCGTTCAGCGGCCCATGCGCCGGTTGTAGGCCTGGGTGAAGCGGTTGTGCAGGTCGGGATCGCTCTGCGTCTGGCCGCTCGTGTCCAGCTGCACTCGCACGCTACCGTCGGCCTGACGTACCACCTGCACCGTGGCATTGATTCCGCCCCTGACGCCGGTGATCACGCCGGTGGCATTGTCCGCCGAGGTCACCTGGACGCCCGCGTCCTGAAGCCCCCCCACGGCGGCGCTCCACGCCCGATCATAGGTCGACGGCGAAGGGGGCGCCGGAACCGCCTGGTAGTACGTGCAGCCGGCCAGGGACATCGTCATGAGGGCGATGGCGAGGACCAGGTGGCGCGGCGTCGTGTTCATGGACCGACCCTATCACGCCTGGGACCTCGCGACCCGCATGCGATCCGCGTCAGGGGGACTTCTCTAGAGCGCGCAGGTCACGAACGAGGACCGGAGCGCGGTGAGCCGCAGCCCCCCGTCGTCCACGATGGTCATCTCGATGACGGCGGTGGGCTCGGTCTTCTTCCAGGGCACGTCCGACAGGATCCGGAGCGAATAGGCCAAGCCCCCATCGAGGGCGGTAGCCTGGGCGGCGGTGGCCCAGAACGCGCGCTGCCGGCGCTCGACGGCCTGATAGGCGCAGCGCTCCTCGACGACGCGCCACGCGAAGGCCTGCACCCCACGGGGCACGGGACTCCCACGAGGGAACAGGATCGGGGAATCGAGGGATCGCGCGGAGAAGCCGGCCAGCGCGCACGACAGGAGCGCCAGGCCCATGACCCGCCCGATGTTCACGCCGCTCGACGAGCCCAGACGCCACATGGCCATGGGGAGTCTACACCCTTGTCCCCGGCGCCTCCCTCGGCCATCGCCGGGCCCAGGCGGGGCCTACCAGAGGCCGGGAATCAGGCGGTAGCGCACCCGGGCGGCGTAGGCCGCCCATCCGGGATCACCTGCCAGCACGCGCTCCTCGGCGCGAATGCGGTAGACGAGCGCCGCCCACCCCGCCAGCACCAGCAGCACGGTCCCTTCGTTCCAGCCCACGAGGTTGTAGCCGACGTCGGCCAGGACGTAGGCGAGATACATCGGATGGCGAAGGAAGCGGTAGGGCCCCGACTGGGCCAGCTCGCGCAGCGCCGGGCGAATCCCGAAGCGCCGGCCCAGGGCGAGCAGGCTGGCGAGGCTCAAGCACGCCGCGATGATGACGAGCCCGAGCCCCCCGTCGGGCCACACGGGCTCGTCGGGCGCCCAGCGGAGATACAGCATCTGGGCGTAGGGATAGGCGTACGCGACGAGGACGGCGGCATTGGAGGGCATCGAGCGATCCTGCGCTTGCGGGGCCCGCCGCGTCAGCGCGACACCGAGCACGACGAGATGCTGGGCGAGATAGATCCAGTCCGGGACGCCGAAGGTCGGGGTGAGCCATGCGAGGAGAGCCAGCTCCACCGCGGTGACGCCGAAGAGGAGCACATCGGCGAGGGTTCGCCGATACACCGTCAGCGCCGGGAGGCCTCCCGCTCCCCTTCGCCCAGCGCCGCCGCGGACGACCGATCCTGCCGGATGGCGGCGGCGCGAGTCGGCGTCACCGCCACGAAACACGCACAGCGCCAATGTCTCGCCGTACGCTTCACCGCACCGCGCCGGGCTGGCGCGGGAGGAACACCACCAGCAGGCCGAGCAGGAGAAGAAACGGGCAGAGCTGATAGACCGTCGCGATGGTCGTGTAATCGGCGATCCGGCCGAGCGCAGCGGCGCCGAGGCCGCCCAGGCCGAACGAGAACCCGTAGAACATCCCGGCGGCGAGGCCGACCCGGCCCGGCATGAGCTCCTGCGCGTACACCAGGATCGCCGAGAATGCCGACGCCATGATGAAGGCAACCGTCACCGCCAGGACGCCCGTCCAGAACAGGTTCGCGTGCGGCAGCAGGAGGGCGAAGGGAAAGGCGCCGAGGATCGAGAACCACATCACGGGAATGCGGCCGATACGGTCCGCGACCCACCCGCCCGCGATGGCGCCGGCCACGATGCCGGCCAGGAAGGCGAAGAGGTAGAGCTGCGCCGTCTGAACCGGCAGGTGGAACTTGTCGATCAAGTACAGCGCGTAGTAGGACCCGAGGCTGGCGCTGTAGACATTCTTGGAGAAAAGGAGCGCGACCAGGATCGCCACCGCCAGCATCACCTTCCCGCGCGGCAGCGCGGCGGGGCGCGCCGGATCGGAGATCGCGCCGCCGCGCGCGGCCGAGCCGGCCTTGCCCGCAGGCCGCGTCACGGCGCGGTTCCGCGAGTACCAGCCGCCGACCTGGATGAGCACGACGATGGCGATCAGCGCGAGGAGGGAGAACCACCCGATGCTCGACTGTCCGTGCGGAACCACGATGAAGGCGGCGAGGAGCGGCCCCGACGCGGAGCCGACGTTGCCGCCCACCTGAAACAAGGACTGGGCGAGGCCGTAGCGACCGCCCGCCGCCATGCGCGCCACCCGCGATGCCTCGGGATGGAAGATCGACGAGCCCATGCCGATCAGCATGGCGGCCAGGAGGATCACGGGGTACGAGGCGGCGTGGGACATCAGGAGCAGTCCGATCATCGTCGTGCCGATGCCGACGGTCAGCGAATAGGGCTGGGGGCGCCGGTCGGTGTACATGCCGACCACCGGCTGCAGCATCGAGGCGGTGAACTGGAAGGCGAGCGTGATCAGGCCGATCTGGCCGAAGCTCAGGCCGTAGGAGGCCTTGAGGATCGGGTAGAGCGCCGGCACCAGCGACTGCATCGTGTCGTTGAGCAGGTGACAAAAGCTCAGCGAGAGAATGACCGAGAAGTTGGTGACGGCGGCGGCGCCCGACTGGAGGCCGGCGCGCGGCGTGGCGCTCGGCGGGGCCTCCAGCACGCGATCGGCCATTGCCGTACCATAGCAGACCTTGATCGGACACGAGGGCCGGTGGGATAGTTGGCCCGACACCAGCCCGTCGTTCGAGCCCACGAACGCATCGAAAGGAGCGCCTCATGGCCGCCCACGACCTCGTGATCCGCGGTGGCCTGATCGTCGACGGGACGGGGGCGCCGGGGCAACGCGGCGACCTCGCCGTCTCCGGAGGCCGCATCACCGGGGTCGGCGCCGTGTCCGGGCGCGGCACGCGCGAGCTCGACGCGGGCGGGCTCGTCGTGGCGCCCGGGTTCATCGACCCTCACACGCACTACGACGCCCAGCTCACCTGGGACCCCAGCGCCTCGTGCACGTCCTGGCACGGCGTGACGACCATCGTGACGGGCAACTGCGGCTTCACGATCGCCCCATGCCGCCCCGACGATCGCCTCACCCTGATGAAGATGCTGGAGCACGTGGAGGGCATGTCCCTCGAGGCCATGCAGAAAGGCATTCGGTGGGAGTTCGAGACGTTCCGCCAATACCTCGATGCGCTCGACCGCCTGCCCCTCTGGGTCAACGTGGCGCCGCTCGTCGGCCACTCGGCGGTGCGGCAGTTCGTCATGGGTGACGAGGCGTGGACGCGCGAGGCCACCGATGCCGAGCTCGAGCGCATGGGGACCGAGGTGCGGCGCGCCATGGCGGACGGCGCCATCGGCTTCTCCTCGACGACGAACCTCAACCACGTGGGCGACCGGGGGCGCCCGGTGCCCAGCCGTCTCGGCTCCGACCGCGAGATGGAGTACCTGGTCGGCGCGATGGGATCGACCGGGCGCGGGATCGTCGAGCTCACCATCGGAGGCAGCCGGCCGAACCGCGTGGTCGAGGTGGATCGCTACGCGGAGCTGGCGCGCGCGTCGGGACGTCCCATCACCATGGTGTCGGTGCGCCACAATCCGGTGCGCCCGGACGAGCACCGCCAGATCCTCGAGAAGGTGGAAGCGGCGTGGCGCGAGGGCCTGCGCCTCCATCCGCAGGGCACGTGCTCGCCCCTGACCTCGACCTTCACGATCACGAACGGCTTCGTGTTCGGGCGCTACAAGGCGTGGCGCCGGGTACTGGAGGCCAAGCCCGCGGAGTGGCGCGGCATCCTCGCCGACCCCGGCTTCCGCGCCGAGTTTCGCGAGAACGTCCGCCGCACCGCCCTCTTCAACGGCGACGTCGTGCCCCTCCGCGTCAAGAAGGTGGTCAAGCCCGAGCTCCAGGGCTTCGCGGGCAAGAGCGTGGTGGAGCTGGCCCGCGACACCGGCAAGGATGTCGTCGACGCCTTCCTCGACCTGGCCCTGGCCGACGACTTCCGCACCGAGTTCATGTCCGCCACCATGAACACCGACGCCGCCGCGGTGGCGGAGATCTTCCTCCATCCCTCGGCGGTGCTCGGCCTCTCGGACGCGGGCGCCCATATCACCCAGTTCTCGGAGGCCGGGCAGACGAGCCAGCTGCTCGGCCACTGGGTGCGCGAGCGCGGGGCCCTTTCGCTCGAAGCGGCGGTGCGCCTCATCACGAGCGCCCCCGCGGAGATCTTCGGCATCCCCGACCGTGGGCGGCTCGCCCCGGGGCTCGCCGCCGACATCACCGTCTTCGACGCCCGCACCATCGCCTGCCACGAGGAGGAGATCGTCCACGACATGCCGGACGGCGGGCCGCGCTACGTCGCCCGGGCGAGCGGCATCCAGTGGTCGTTCGTCAACGGCCGGCCCATCATCCGCGATGGACGCCTGCCGCAGTCGGACTCGGTGTCCGGTGCGGGCCGCGTCATCCGCGCCGCGTAGCCGCGGGAGGAGCGGACCTCGCAGGCCACGCCGGCGTCCGCGACCGCGTTGATCTTCAAGGCGTCGACCCCCGTCCGTCTCCCGAAGCATCGGCCGCGGGCGCCACCGCGCCGGCCAGGTATGCCCGGACGCGCGCGTCGGCCAGGAGGCCGGCGAAGGTCGGTACCTCCCACGCGCGGCCCTCGGCGACGAAGACGAAGCGCTCGCACAGGTCGCCCAGGATGTCGAGGTGGTACGCCTCCGTGGGGTGCAGGCAGACGAACACGAGGCGACCAGCCGCGCGCAGGCGCCGGAAGAACGCGAGCATGAAGCCGATGTACCCGTCCTGGGTGCTGAACTGCGGCTCGTCGAACAAGTGCACGAGCGGCGCCCGCGAGACCGCGGGAGCCAGAAGCGCGTCGGGCTTCGTCCGCGCGACCCGGCGCACCTGGTACGACTGGTGATAGTGCACCGCCAGACGGTCGCGCTCCCGCCGCTTGACCGTATTGATGTCCTGGCCCATGCACAGCACGCGCCCCGCGGTGGGTGGGCGACTGCCCGTGATCAGCTCGAACAGCGTCGTCTTACCGGCGCCGTTGGCGCCCATCATGCCGACGATCGCGGGCTCCGCAAACGTCAGATCGGCCTCGATGGAGAACGTCACGTGACGCTTCAGCCATCCGCGCGCGTATTCCTTGCGAACGCGGTCGAGCACCAGGAGTGGCGCGCCGGCCATGTTCACACGCCCAGCAGGCGCCGGCGGCGAGCGGCGTCGTCGCGCAGCTCGCGCGCGGGTCCCTCGTGAACGATGGTGCCCCGGTCCATCACATACACGCGATCCGACATGGCCAGCGCCGTCGGCGCGTTCTGCTCAACCAACAGGGCGGCCACACCCTCGGACTTGAGCCGTGCCACGAGCCCGATGACGTCCCGCACCACCTTGGGCGCCAGCCCCTGCGAGGGCTCGTCGAAGAGCACGAGCCCCGGCGAGCCCAGCAACGCGCGCGCGATGGCGACCATCTGCATCTCGCCGCCCGACAGGTTTTCGCAATCGCGGTGACGCAGGTACTCGAGAGCAGTGAAACAGCCCATCACGTCCTTGAGGCTCCATGAGCGGAACGGTGTGCGCTTGAGGGCGATCGTCAGGTTGCGCTCCACCGTCAGGGTCGGGAAGATGCGCCGGTCGTCGGGCACCCAGGCGATGCCGGCGCGCGCGATATCGTGGGTCGCCATCTGCGTGATATCGCGGCCCTGGAAGCGGATGCGTCCGGCCTGCGCGGGCGTGAGGCCGAGGATCGCCCGCAGCGTCGTCGTCTTGCCCGCGCCGTTGGGACCGAGCAGGCAGACGATCTCGCCGGGCGCGACGGTGAGGGAGACCCCGAAGAGCACTTGCGTCTCGCCGTAGGAGACGTCGACTCCGGCCACCTCCAGCATCAGGCCGTGGCTCCCAGCCCCGAGCGGGCCAGCCACGGGTCCGCGCGCAGAGCCTCGGGCGCGCCCTCGGCGATGACCTGGCCCCAGTGGATGACCGAGATCCGGTGCGCCAGACGGAACAGGAACGCCATGTCGTGCTCGATGATCACGATCGTCAGCAGGCGCCGGAGTTCCTGGATCAGCTCGGCCAGGCGGGCGGTGCCGTCGGCCCCGAGTCCGGAAGTCGGCTCGTCGAGGAAGAGCAGGCGCGGCTCGGCGGCCACGGCGAGACCGATCTCGAGGGCGCGGCGCTCGCCGTAGGACAGCCGCCCGGCCGCGATGCCCTCCTTACCGCCGAGGCCGACCCGCCCCAGCACGGCCGCGGCGCGGTCGTGGGCGGCGCTGTCCCGGCGCAGGTCGTGGACCATGTCGAACGAGCGGGCGCGCACCGCCGGAACCGCCAGCAGCACGTTGTCCAGCGCCGAGTACTCGTCGAACACGTTCATGAGCTGGAAGGAGCGGGCCAGGCCGCGGCGGGCAATGGCATGCGGGGGCAGGCCCGTGATGTCCTCCCCGTCGAAGACGACGCGTCCGCGGTCCGGGCGGACGCCGCCGGTGAGGACGTTGAAGCAGGTGGTCTTGCCGGCTCCATTGGGACCGACGATGCCGCTGAGCAAACCGGCCGGGAAGGCCAGCGTGATGTCCTCCAGCACGACGTGATCGCCGAACCGCTTGTGGAGGCCTTGGGCCTCGAGCAGGGTCGCGCTCACTCTCCGACCACCGGTTGCAACGCGACCCCGCGGCCGCGCCGGCGGGCCGCGAGCCGGGCCGCGAGACTCTGCCAGATTCCGGCCGCGCCCTCTGGCTTGAACATCACGACCAGCATGAACATGAGACCGAACCAGAGGAGCCATGACTCCGTGTAGGCGCCGAGGAGGTCGCGGGCCACGAAATAGATGACGGTGCCGACCACGGGGCCCCAGAAGCTCACCAGACCTCCGCCAATCAGCGTCATCAGCACGACCACCCCCGACCACTGGAGACTCATGGCCTGCACGTAGGCGCCATTCTGGGCCATCGCGAAGAGGCCACCGGCGAACCCCGCCACCGCGCAGGACAGCGTGAAGCTCGCCCACTTGTAGACGAACACGCGGTAGCCGAGGTACGCCATGCGCGTCTCGTTCTGCTTGATGGCCCGCAGCACCTTGCCAAACGGCGAGTGCACCAGCCGCCACAGCAGCATCGTCACCACGACGAAGGCCGCGAAGACGAAGTAGGAGAGGGCGAAGTTGCTCGTGAGGTCCACGCTGACGGGCCCGAAGGTGGCGGGCAGGCGCTGGATGTTGAGCAAGCCGTCCTCGCCACCGGTGAGCGAGGTCCACTTGCTGGCGATGAAGAAGAACATCTGACCGAACGCGATCGTCATCAGCGCGAAGTAGATCCCGCGCCGATGCGAGATGAAGAGGGCCACCCCCGCGCCGACGAGGGCGGCCGCGAGGATGGCGGCGAGCAGGCCGACCCACAAGTCGGCGATCAGCCGGAACTGCGTCAGCCCGAACGCATAGGCGCCGATGCCGAAGTAGGCGCCGTGCCCGAAGGAGGGCAGGCCGGTGTAGCCCAGCAGGAGGTTGAATCCGAGCGCGAAGAGGCACCAGATGAGGATCTCGACCCCGAGGTATCGGTACAGGCCGAGGCGCTCGATCCAGAGCGGCAGCGTGCCGAACAGGGCAAAGGCCACGAGCATGGCCGGAGAAAGCCAGCCCATCATTTCTCGAGCACGCTCTTCTTCCCCAGGAGGCCACGGCCCCGAACCGTCACGACCAGGATCAGGAGGATATACATCGACACGAGCGACCATGCGGTGGCGAAGGCGCCCGTGATCCCGACCACCATCCCGACCATGAGGCCGGCGATCACCGCGCCCCAGAAGCTGCCCACCCCTCCGAGGACGATGACCACGAAGGCCGGCACCACGGCGTCCACGCCCACGTGCGGACGCACGCCCCAGATGGGCGCCATGACGATGCCGGCCACGGCGGCGAGCGCGGTCCCGAAGGCGAAGACCAGCAGCCGCAGGCGCGTGAGATTGACGCCCAGTGCGCGCACCATCTCGCTGTCGTGGGCGCCGGCCTTGATGAGCGCACCGTAGCGCGTTCGCTGCAGGAACAGCCACAGCAGCACGATCATGACGATGGCGAAGGCGGACGCGAAGAATCGGTAGACGGAGTAGACGAGCCCGCCGAGGGTGACGCCACCCGTGATGGCAGCCGGCAGCGGCAGGAAGCGCTCGGTCGGCCCCCACACGAGGCGTATCAGCTCTTCGAGGACCAGGGCGGCGCCGAAGGTCAGCAGCAGTCCGTAGAGCGGGTCGCGCCCGTAGGTGCGACGTAGGCACACCTCCAGCACCATGCCGATGCCGGCCACCAGGACCGGCGCGAGGATCAAAGCGGCCACGAAGCGCAGCGGGATCGGGAGCGCGAAATACGGCATGAGGGCGGCGAGGCGGAGGCCGCCGTCCGGCGACATCAGGGTCACCGCAACGTACGCCCCGAGCGCGAAGAGCGAGCCGTGGGCGAGGTTGATCACCTCCATCACGCCGATGATGAGCATGAAGCCGAGCGCCACCAGGGCGAACAAGAGCCCGAGGGCGAGGCCGTTCACCACGTGCGGTCCCAGCGTGACCACCAGCTCCATGGCTCGCTCGTTCGAGCGCGGGCGGCTACTGCTCGTACGTCGGCGTGCCCTCGTACGGCGCCAGCTTGCAGTTCTTGACCGACTCGGGGTCGCGCGCCTTGTTCGGCTCGGACCAGGACAGGATCTTGAAGTAATCGGTCGAATCGGCGGGTTTGTCGTTGCGTCCGGCCAGGTAGATCGTCTGCTGCACGTGGTGGGTCTCGGGATCGATCCAGGCGTCGTGATGCTGCATGCGGTCCCGGGCGGACATCTTGTGCCCCTCGAGGGCCTTGATGACCTTGATGTTGTTGGTGCTGCCCGCGCGCTCGATGGCCCGCACGAGCTCCCACATGGCCATGTAGCCGTTGTAGAAGACGTTGCCGGGCACGTCGATCCGCGTGTCCGGCCAACGCTGCTTGTAGCGGACCACCAGCTCCGCCACGCCGGGGAGCGCGAGCTTGTGGTACCACGTCGTGCCAAACACGCCGAAGACCGCCTCGAGGCCGAGGCCGTAGATGTCGGGCCAGTCCTGCTGGTTGTTCAGCCACGCCGGCTTCTGGTCCAGCCCGAGCTTGACGACCTCCTGCCGCATCACCTTGAAGTCGTCGCCGCCCACCGCGGCTGCCACCACGTCGGGCTTGGCCTGCTGGACCTTGAGCAGGATCGGCGAGAAGTCGCGCGTGCCGACCGGCACGAGGATCTCGTCGACGATCTGGGCCCCGAAGCGTCCGGCAATGTCCCGGGTCGCCTTCGAGGTGTTGTGCCCCCAGACGTAGTCGTTCGTCAGCAGCATCCACTTCTTGCCGAACGTGCGCACGGCGCTGTCGGCCGCGGCCAGCGCGAAGTTGGCGCCGCTCCCATCCCAGACGAACTTGACGCGCTTGCAGTCCTTGCCCGACTCCGTCGGCGAGCTGGAGTTTGTGTTGAAGTACACGCAGCCGTACTTCTGGGCCACCTGGCCGATGGCGTTGGCCACGCCGGACTGGATGGCGCCGACGAGGAAGGCGACCTCGTTCCGGGTGATCATCCTCTCCGCGACCCGTGAGCCGGTGGCCGGCGTCGTCTCGGTGTCCGCGGTGATGTACGCGAGCTTGCGGCCCAGCACCCCGCCCTTGGCGTTGGCCTCCTCGATGGCCATGATGGTGCCGCGCTGCTCGTCCTGGCCGCTGTTGGCGAACTGGCCGCTGGCGTCGTGGGTGAGGCCGATGAGGATGGGCTTGTCCGTCTTGGCCGCGTGGACGTGGTGGTGCCGCCACGGACCGAAGAAGACCGCGCCGCCCGCGAGAGCGCCGTTGATGAGCAAGGTACGCCGAGGAATCCGCGTCGTCATGGACGTCTCCTCCTGTTGACGTGATCTCCGGTGCGGTGCCATGGTGGGCTTGCTCCTCATCTCAGGTCGTTTCGGCCAGCCGCGCCATCGCGCGCAGCCGGTGGCGCTCGACCGCTTGCGCGGCGCGCGCGGTGTCGCCCACTTCGAGCGCGCGCAGGATCTCCTCGTGTTCGGCGATCGACTCGGCCGCGAAGCCTCCCCGCCGCGCGTGCATGATCACGCGGTAGTACTCGCCTCGGTCCCAGACGTTCTGGAGCACCTGCACGACCTGGCGCAGGCCCGACACCTCCCACAGCATCCGGTGAAACCGGCCGTCGGCGGCCACCGCCCGCCCCGTGTCGCCCGCCCGGCGTGCGGTGACGATCTCGGCCTGCACCTCGCGCAGGCGCTTCAGGGTGAGCGGCGCGATCTTGCCGTCCGCCTCGCGAAGGCACAGTGGCTCCAGCGCGGCCATCAGCAGGAATCGCTCGCGGAACTCCTCCGGCGACAGGCTGGACACCACGACGTCCCGGTGGGGGTTGATGCGCACGAACCCCTCGCTCTCCAGCCGCCGCAGGGCCTGGAGCACCGGGATGCGGCTGATCCCGGCCGCGCGCGCCACCGCGGCGGCGACGATGCGCTGACCCGGCGCCAGCTTGCCCTGCACGAGCGCGGTACGGATGTGCTCGTAGGCCAGCTCCTCGAGAGTGCGGTGCTTGAGAGGCGTGGCGAAGAGGCTGCCGACATCGGCGGCCGGATGGGCGGCGGCGGTGGCTCGGAGGGCGCCGCGCCGCCGGGAAGGGGCCTTCGAGGTCGGCATATTGAATACGCTGTATACAATCACCCCCGGGCCCTGTCAAGGGCCGCGTCACGGCTCGCGCCCGCCGATCGTCTCAGCCAACGCGGCATCCCCGGCCCCGGATGCGGGGCCGATGGGGCGAAACGGCCAGCGGAATCGCGAGCGCGCAGAGCAGCGCCATGACGAGAAAGGCATGCGCGCCCAGGCGAGCATAGAGCGCGCCGGAGGCGAGCGTCAGCGCAGCGCTCGCTCCCGCGGCGCCCAGCGCATAGGTCGCCTGCGCCGTCGCGGCCAGGCCGGGCGGGACGGTGGCCCCGATCACGCGCATGCACGCCAGATGGAGCGCGGCGAACGTGAGGCCGTGGAGCGGCTGCACCAGGGCCAGCGCGGCCGCCGCCGTGGAGGACCCCACCACCACCCAGCGCACGAGGCCGGCGGTCGCGGCGAGCGCCATGACGCCCCGGGGACCCAGCCGCGCGACCAGCGCGGGGCCGACGAGGAAGAACACCACCACCTCGGCCGCCACCGATTCCGACCAGAGCACGCTGATCAGGGGCGCCGTGATTCCCGCGCCCGTCCACCGGATGACCGCGAACGTATCGTGCATCGCGTGGCTGCCCAGCACGAGCGCGGACACGAGCAGGACGCGCCGGAACTCCGGGACCCGCAGCAGCGAGCGCACGTCGTCCGTTCGGGAGGATGCGGTCTGTCCTTCCGCAGGCTCGGGCGGCACGGGCGCCGGCACGAGCAGGACGATGCCCGCCGCGAGGGCGAGCTGCGCGGCATGCAGCCGCAGGATGGAGTCGAGGCCCCAGGCGCCGACGATTTGCCCGCTCAGCAGCGTGCCCAGGATGAAGACCCCGGAGCCCGTTCCCCGTACCCAGCCGTACTCGAACCGCGCCCCACCGGCTGGCTCGGCCGCCGCGCGCAGGGTCAAGGCGTCGCCCAAGGTGGTGATCGGCGCCAGCGCCGCCGCGTGGAGCAGGCTCAGCGCGAGCAGCGCGGGAAAGCCGGCGCCCGCGAGGAGCGTCAGCGCCACCGCGGCGGCGAGCAGCGCACAGACCGCGTACATCCCGCGTAGGGCTCCGGTGAGATCCGCAAGACGCCCGCACAGGGGGCCGGAGACGAGACGAACCGCCGTCCCGGCGCCGAACAGGAGGCCGAGCTCTCCGGCGGTCAGCCCCCGCTCGGCAAAGAACGCGGGCATGAACGGCGAGGAGACGCCGAAGGCGCCATACATGAGCGCGTAGAGCGCCACGAAGGGAAGGAGAATCCCCACCCCGCGGTCACCGAGGCCGGGAGGCCGAGACGATGTCCCAGGCGGCCAGGAACAGGGCCGCGATGATGGGCCCCAGGACGATCCCGTTCGCGCCGAAGACCGCGAGACCGCCCAGTGTGGCGACCAGCACCACGTAGTCGGGCATCCGGGAATCCTTGCCCACCAGCACCGGGCGCAGGACATTGTCCACCAGACCGATGACGAGCACGCCGTAGCCGAGCAGGATGAGGCCCGACCATACCGCGCCGGTCGCCAGGAGGTAAACCGCCACCGGCAGCCACACGATCGCAGTGCCTATGGCCGGGATCAGCGAGAACACCGCCATGACCACGCCCCACAGCAGCGCGCCCCGGATGCCGAGCAGCCAGAACATGAATCCGCCCAGGGCGCCCTGAACGATCGCCACCACCACGGTGCCCTTGACGATGGCACGGATCACGAGGGTGAAGTTCTCGCTGAGCGCGCGCTGATGCTCGCCGCTCAACGGCACCGCCGCGCGGATGCGCCGCACCAGGTCGTCCCCGTCGCGAAAGAAGAAGAACAGCAGATAGAGCATGACGAAGAAGCTCACGACGACGTCGAAGGTGCGCTGCCCGACGGTCAGGGCCTGCGCGGCGAAGAACTGGCTGCCGCGCATCAAGCCATCGGAGAGCCGCTGCTGCACGGCCGTCAGCTCGGTCAGGCCGAAGCGCTCCAGGAGCCGCGCCGCCCATCCCGGAAGGGCCTGGACGACGCGCTGGAAATGCTCCCCCACGTTGAGCTCGCCGGACTTGACCCGCGCGTAGACGTCGGCCGCCTGGTCCACGAGGAGCGCGCCGACGAAGATCAAGGGCAGGATGACGATGACGATGACGAGCACGAGCGTCACCAGTGCGGCGGCGGTCCGGCGGCCACGGAATCTTCCCGTGAGCCGCCGGTTCAGCGGGGCGAACACGATCGCCAGCATCGTGCCCCAGAGAACCGCGCCGTAGAACGGCCAGAGTATCCACGCGAAGCCCACCGAGACGAGAAGGAGAAGGAGCAGGAAGGCTCGGTCCCGCAGGACGAGCGGACCACCGGGGCCGGAGGAGGTCATACCTTCAGGTTACCGGGAGGATCGTGAATCGGCCAGCCGGCCCCGCGCGTGGTCCACGACGAACACGATCTCGTCGCCGGGACGCAGGGCCTCGTGCTCTGGTCGGTGAGCCTGACCAACTGCCTCCTTGGCGAGCATGCTGTCCCCTTCACGCAGCAACACGTGTGCCAGCGAGTCACGGCGCGATCGCTCGGGAAGGGCCGCACGCGAATGGAAGGCGGAAGACGACCTCGGCCGAATCCTACCGGGTCATCGCTTCCAGGGGTGCGCAGTGGCGGGGAGGCAGCCTGGCGGCACCGTGGTACAACGGCACCGTTATGCCACGGGTCCCCCCGGGAGAGCTCGACGGCCTACTCCTGCGGGCCCACGCCGTCCTGGCCGGGGTACCGCTTCACGACGCCTGGGCCGTCGACCTCCCCCGGTGGCGAGCGGGCATCACGCTCGACGAGTTCCTGCGCACGACGGGCGGCCTGCCGTTCAAGCCATCCCGGATCGTGCGCGCGCTGCTGGTGATCCGCTTCGGGGTCGGCCGTCTCGTCGGGTGGGATCGCGAGGGGGCTCCCACCGCGCGAGACAGCTTCGCTTCACGCATGACCGCGGCGGACGCCGGGCGGTCGCTCGTGCCGCCCGGCTCGCCGCGTGGACCGTTCCGCGTCGTGTACCGCTTCGAGAACGAGGAGCTTCTCGAGCTGCGGAACCGGACGGCGCACGCCGGCGCGCTGAGCGCCCTGATCGACACGGCCGAGGCCTACCGCTTCTATTTCGGCGTGTACGTGCGCCCGGTGGGCCGCTTCACGCCGCTCTACATGGCCCTGATCGGTCCCTTCCGCCGGCTCATCG
This sequence comes from Candidatus Methylomirabilota bacterium, assembly GCA_035281625.1. Lineage (GTDB taxonomy): Bacteria > Methylomirabilota > Methylomirabilia > Rokubacteriales > CSP1-6 > DASRWT01. The sequence continues at coordinate 23,582 of DATEDO010000220.1, read as the reverse complement.
TCTATCCATCCCTCTTGCGCAGTGTCCGCGCGAGGTGGGATCAGGCCTTCCGCCCAGCGCCTGGACACTACGGCCAGGGCAGCCCGTAGATCTTGGCCGCGTTGCCCCCGAGCACTCGCCGCGCAACCGTGAGCGCCTCGTCGTCGTCGAGGGCGCCGAGCGCCATCAGCTCGTCCAGGATGGTCCCGAGCCCGCGTCGGCCCCAGCGGGCGGCCAGCCAGAAGAGCTCGGGGATCTGGGAGGCGTCGCTCGAGTACACCACCTTGGTCGAGGGCGCGAGGCTCAGCAGCTGCCGCAGCATGGTCGGGATCTCGGCGGCGAGATGCGGGATGGCCAGGCCCACGTCGGCGTGGACATTGGGATAGATGGCGGCGAGATAGCCGAGCTCGCGGACATAGGGATAGCTCGCGTGCAGGAGGACGAACGGCACGCTCGCATACCGACCGTTCTCCAGCAGGGGTCGGAGATGCAGCGGATTGGCCTCTCGGAGATCGAGATCGGCGTCGCCAAAGCCGGTGTGGATCTGCACGGGCATGGCGTGCCGCGCCGCGATCTCGAGCGCGCGTACGAGCAGGTAGTCGGTGAGCGGCTTGGCGGCGAGCCGCAGCCCGCCCTCGCGCCGGGCCTTCTCCTTCAGGGGGCCGAAGGCCGCCGCGGCCTCGCTCCGCGACACCGGCTGCACGGCCAGGCCGGTGCGGTACGCGATGATGCTCTTGAGGCCGACGAAGCCATCCGCCCGCGCCCGCTCGACACGCGCGGAGTACGCATCGAGCACGGCGTCCAGGGTCTCGTGCTGGATGATCAGCGACTGGGCGAGCGTCTCCAGCCGCAGGAGGGGCGAGACCCGGCAGGGCACCCGTGTTGCCAGCTCCTCCGGCGGCCAGGTCTCATCGGTCCGGTAGCCGTGATCGACGAGGAGCGCCGCGATGTTGGCCTCGCCGAGGAGGCGGTGGGCGAGGGCGTCGGCCGAGTGCCCCGCCCGCGCCGCGAGCACGGCCTCGGTCGTCGGCGCGCAGCCGAGAAAGCCCGCGAGCTCCCGGATGGCCCAGCGATAGAACACGGTCTCCGGAGCGTGCTGCGCATGCATGGACGGATCCCGGCTCTCGGTGAAGAAGCGGGCGTAGGCGGCGGGGCCCGACACGCCGCCATCGCGCAGCAGCGCGTGGCAATGCTGGTCCAGGATGGGGACGGCGCTGAGGTCCAACTCAGAACTTCCAGAAGTGATGCTTCGTCTCGAAGGCCGCGTCCTCGCGGCTGAAGGCCTCGGCTTCGGAGCGCTTCACGGCGAGGTAGGCGCGGGCCAGCGTCGGCCCGAGGGCCGCCATGAGCACGGCGTCGCGCTCGAGCCGATCGAGCGCCGCGGCCAGCGTCGTGGGGTACCGGTGTATTCCCCGCTCGCCCCGCTCGCGCTCGGACAGGGCGCCGGGATCGACGAGCACGGGCTCGCCCGGCTCCAGCGCCCGGGTGACCCCGTCGAGCCCGGCCGCGAGCAGCCCGCCCAGCGCGAGATAGGGATTCGACGAGGAGTCCGACGCCTTGAGCTCGGCATTGGTCGAGCCGGCGCGGTCGGAGGGGAATGTCGACGGCACCCGCACCGCCGCCTCGCGATTGTCGGGGCCCCACGCGGTGAACGCAGAGCTCCAGAAGTGCGGCTGGAGCCGCCGGTACGAGTTCACGCTGGGGCACGTAAGGGCAAGCAAGGCGGGCAGGTGCTCGAGGACGCCCGCGATGAAACGATACCCGAGCGCGCTCACACCGTAGCGTCCCCGCGGATCGTACATGCGTGATCGCCGGCCCGCCGCGTCCCACGCGCTGAAGTGGATGTGCGCGCCGTTGCCGGCCTGATCGACGAACGGCTTGGGCGCGAGCGAGGCCCACAGGCCGTGGCGGTGCGCGACGGCCCGTACCGTCTCGCGGTAGAAGACCTGACGATCCGCGGCTTCCAGGGCCGGCGCGTGGCCGATGGACAGCTCCTGCTGGCCGTGGCCCAGCTCGGGATAGTACTGCTCCACCGGAATCCCCTGCGCCTCGAGCGCGGCCACGATGTCGTCCACGACGGCCGCCGCGGTGGTCATCCCGACCGTGGAGAAGCAGAGGCTCTCGTCCAGTGGCGCGAAGCCGCCGTCGGCCCCCTTCACCGCCAGGGTGAACTCGCACTCGAAGGCCGCGCGCACGCTGAACCCCGCCGCGGCACACGCGGCGATCTGCCGCTTCAGGAAGGCTCGCGGGCAGGCTTCCCACGGGGCTCCGTCCAGCGTGCGCATGTCGCTCGTCATGGCCGCCGCGTGTGGCGCGTACGGGAGCGTCCGAAACGTCTGGGGGTCGGGGACCAGGCGGATCTCGCCGACGGGACCCAGGCCTTCGACGGGCTGAAGCTGGTCCAGCATGTTCATCGCCTGCATGGCCACGGTGAGGCCGATGCCGTCGGTGAGCCGATGGGGGAGCCCGTCGACATGGGTGGCCTTCCCGCGCGTGATGCCCCCGTTGTCGGTGTAGAGAAAGCGCACGAGACGCACGCCGGCCCGGCGGGCCTGCTCGATCGGATCGGGGCGGTGTCGGCGGGGCGGTCGGGTCGCCATGGCCACGCGTAGGATAGCGCGTCCGCAAAGGCCGCGGGCCCCGCTACGCGAGCTGGGCCCTCACCGCCCGCGCGCCCGCGCTCAGGGCGCCGAGCTTGGCGAACGCGGTGGCGCGCGGCAGGTATTTCATCCCGCAATCGGGCGCCGCGATGAGGCGGTCCGACGCGACGCGGGCAAGGCCGGCGCGGATACGGGCGGCAACCTGGTCGGCGCTCTCGGCCGCCGGGTCGGCGAGGTCGATCACGCCCAGGATGATGGTCTTCCCCGCGAGGTCCGCGAGCACGCCCAGGTCGAGCTTGGGCTGCGCCGCCTCGATCGAGATCTGCTGCGCGTGGCTTTCGGCGAGTCCGGCCAGGAACGAGTACCCCGTGGGTTTCTGGTGGCGGACCACCGCGGCGTAGCCGAAGCAGAGATGGATCGCCGTCGTCACCTTGAGGCCGGTCAGCGCCCGGTTGATCACCGGCACTGCGTAGCGCCGAGCTCCCTCGGGATCGTTGCGCAGCCAGGGCTCGTCCAGCTGGATCACGTCGGCCCCCGCGGCTTCCAGCTCGCGGGCCTCCTCGTTCACCGCCACCGCGAAGTCCATCGCCATCTCCTCGACATCGCGATAGAACTCGTTGTGGGCCTGCTGGGCCATGGTGAACGGGCCCGGGAGCGTCATCTTGGCCGGCCGGTCGGTGTGCCGGCGGAGGAACTGCATGTCGCGCAGCTCGACCGGCCGGGCGCGCCGGATCCGCCCGACCACCCGCGGCACCTGAGTCTGATTGCCGTAGCGGTCGGTGATCGTCGCGGGCTTGGCCACGTCCACGCCGTCGAGGGCGGTGGCGAAGCGGTTGGAATAGCTCTCCCGCCGGATCTCACCGTCGCTGACGATGTCGATGCCGGCCCGCTCCATGTCGCGGATGGCCACGATGGTCGCGTCGTCCTGGGCGTCCGTGAGGAAGGGCTCGGGGATGCGCCACATCGACTGCAGGCGCACTCGGGGCACGCCCCTGGACAGCAGCGCGCGGTCCACGAGCCAGTCGGGCTGCGGGTAACTGCCCACCACCGTGGTCGGGAGCAGCGGGAGCGGCATGATGTCAATCCCCCTGACGATACGCGGCGACCTTCCGCTCCAGCCGCCGAAGGATGAGCTCGTGGAGCCCGGTGATCGCCAGCACGAGCACGATGCCCGCGTAGACCCCGGGGCTGTCGAGCAGGGTGCGGTGCCGCGTGATGAGGTAGCCGAGGCCGTCGGCGGCGCCCAGCATCTGTGCGACGATCACGCCGACGATCACCAGCGCGCCGCCCAGTCGGAGGGCGGCCACGATGGAGGGCAAGCTCGCGGGCAGCGCGACGTAGAGGATCTGCTGGCCGCGCGTGGCCCCGAACGCGCGGGCCGTCTCGGCGAGCGCCGGCGTCAGGGCGGCCACCCCCGCGACCGCGGTCAGCATGGTCGGGATGAACGCGTAGATGGCGGCGAAGGCGATCTTCGACTCCGAGCCCAGGCCGAACCACACCATCATGGCCGGGTAGAGCACGACCAGGGGCACCGCGTAGACGCTCCGGAGAACGGGCAGCAGCACGCGCCGGGCGGTCGCGGAGGCTCCCACGAGCTGACCGAGCAGAATGCCGCCGCCGCACGCGATCGCGTAGGCGGCCAGGATCTCGCCGAACGTCGTCGGCAGACTGCCGAGATAATCGCGATGGTGAGTCACGAGCGCCCCGAGCGCCTCGCTGAGGGGCGGGACGAAGAGCCGCGGGACGAGGCCGGCGCGCGGCGTGAGCTCCCAGAGAGCGAGGATGCCCAGATAGAGCAGCGCCTGGCTCAGCCGCACGTGCCGCTCGGGCCAGGTCATCGCCGCTCGGCGCTCTTGATGTGCTGCCAGATCCGATCCTTGAGCGCCCCGAAGCGCTCCCCTGCCGTCATCGCGAAGGTGCGCGGACGAGGGAGGTCCACGGGGATGTCGTCGACCACGCGCCCGGGGCGGGCGCTCAGCACCACGACCCGGTCGGCGAGGTAGACCGCCTCGTTCAGACTGTGGGTCACGAAGAGCACGGTCTTCCGCGTCTCCGACCAGATCCGCAGCAGCTCGTCCCCCAGCACCATCCGGGTCTGCTCGTCCAGCGACGCGAACGGCTCGTCCATGAGGAGTACCGCCGGGTTCTGCACCAGACCCCGGGCGATCGCCACGCGCTGCTTCATGCCGCCGGAGAGCTGATGGGGGAGCCGGTCCTCGAAGCCCCGGAGGCCGGTCAGGTCCAGCATGCGCCCGGCGGCGGCCAGGCGCTCGGCCTTCGCCACATGTCGCAGCTTGAGCGGAAAGGCCACGTTGTCGATGGCGGAGAGCCAGGGCAAGAGGTTGGCCTCCTGGAAGATCATGCCGACCTTGCGGGGCATGGGGCCGGTGATGGGCTCCCCGTCACAGAGCACGCGCCCGGCCGAGGGCAGCCGGAGGCCGGCCACCAGCGAGAGCAGCGTGGACTTGCCGCAGCCGCTCGGGCCCACCAGCGCGGTGAACTGCCCGTCGGGGATGTCGAGGTCGATCGACTGGAGGGCGGCGACCCGGGAGCCATCCGCGCCGAAGTGCTGCGACACCCCCCGGATGGAGACGAGGGGGCGCGTCACGAGCGCTCGCGCCACGCGCCCAGCCGGCTCTCGACCGCCCGCAGCGCCTCGTTCACCGCCACCGCGGCCAGGGCCACGATCACGAGCGCGGCGTAGAGCTGCGGCATCTGCACGTTCTCGCCCCAGGCCGCGATCCGGTACCCGATGCCGTCGCGCGCGCCGTAGATCTCGCACAGGAGCACCGCGGTGATGTTGAACACCATGCCGAGCCGTACCGACTCCAGGAGGATCGGGGCCATCGCGGGCAGGTAGATCTCCCGGATGATCTGCCCGCGGCTCGCGCCGTAGACGCGGCTGACCAGGATGAGCTCGCGGGGCACCGATTGCACTGCCGCCGTCCCGCCGACGATCAGCACGAAGATCGTGGTGAACACGCCGAAGGCGATCTTCTGCGGGATGCTCACCCCGAAGACGAGGATGAAGACGGGCAGGAAGATGGACTTGGGCACGCCGAAGAGAAAGTTGACGAGCGGCCGGAAGAGCGCGCCCAGCGTGGGCACCTCGGCGAGCAGGAAGCCCAGGAACAGGCCGACCGGGACGGCCAGAAGGAACGCGGCCACCACTTCCCAACCGGTCACCGCGAGGCTCTGGAGCACCTCGGGTCGGCCGAGCAGCGCCTTGAGGGCGGCGAGGACGGCGCTGGGCGCGGGCGCCATCCCCGCATCGAGCCGCCCCAGCCGGACCATGGCTTCCCAGAAGCCGAACAGGCCGAGGACGACGGCGGCAACGATCAGACGCTCGTGCCGCCGCATGGCCCTACGGCTTGGTCGGCGTGATCGGCATGTTCATGAACACCTCGGCGGCCGGAGCCATGTCCTTGACGCCGCTCGCCGCCGCCAGCTCCATGGCCTTCTCCACCGAGGCCTGCGTGATCTTGCCGTCGCGCGAGAGGCGGAGGAAGGTCTTCTCGTACTCCATCTTGGCGATCTCCATCGGCAGCTCGTTGTTCGAGGCGATGGTCTTGATCGCGTACTCCGGGTTGTTGCGCATGTACTCGAGCGCGCCGTAGAGCGCGTTCAGCCCCTTCTGGATGAACGGCCGGCGCTCGTTGAGGTTCTTCTCGGTGGCCGCCCAGCCGCCGATGAGGTTCGGCGGCATGGCGGTGGCGAAGTCGACGAGCGCGCGCACCTTGCCCTCCGACACCACCTGGTAGCTGAGCGGCGAGTAGATGACCGCGGCGGTGAGGTTGTCGTTGAGCAGGTTCGGCACCAGGCCGCCGCCCCCGACGGGCACGCGCTGGAACGTCGCCTTGTGCTCCGACTGGGTCCACAGGGCGAGGGTGTCGGTGCCGGACCCGGCGGAGGTGATCCCGACCTTCTTGCCGTCCAGCTCCTTGGGGGACTTGACCGGCGAGCCCGTCTTCACCCCGAGGATCCAGCCCGACCACTCATCGCCGCTTCCCCCGATGATCTTCACGAGCACGCCGCGCTTCCGCGACGTCGCCACGAGGGGCACCGCCACCGTGCCGAGGTCGGCGGAGTTCGCGGCGATGGCCTCGAAGGTCTCCCCGCCGCCCCGGTAGATGGTGATCTCCGGCCGCAGCCCCTCCTTCTCGAAGAGGCCCTTCTCCTTCGCGACGATGGCGAGGATGGTGGGGAAGTACGTCTTGGTGGGGCAGCCGATGCGGATGGTTTCCTGAGCGGTCGCGCTTCCCGGAAGCGACACCAGCGCGCCGAAGGCCAGCACCACCGCCAGCCGAGCCATGAGCCTCGTTGCCATGGAATCCTCCTGGGGGTTCGTGTGCCGGCGGTCATGGTAGCACGGGGCGGCACATCCTTCCCCGGTGAGGGTCGGCAAGCGCCTCGGCGCCTCGTTCGGCGTATAGTTCACGGCCAGGAGGGTGAATGAATGCCCAGAGCTTCTCGGCTCCCAAGCCGTCTGCATCATACGGCCTACACCACCAAGGACATGGAGAAGACACGGCGGTTCTACGAGGACGTGATCGGGCTTCCGCTGATCGCCACGTGGAGTGAATCGGACAAGCTGTTCGGCAAGATCCGTACGTATTGCCATTGCTTCTTCGGCCTCGCGGACGGAGGGGCGCTGGCGTTCTTCCAGTTCGCCGACAAGAAGGACGAGAGAACATTCAGCCCGCGGATCCCGGCGACTCCCTTTCATCACATCGCGCTCAAGGTGAGCAAGGCGACGCAGGGTGCGATTGCCCGGCGGATCAAGGCCGCTGGCTTCAAGAATCCCGACACGTTCGTCCTCGAGCACGGGTATTGCCGCTCGCTCTACGTCAAGGACCCGAACGGCCTCCTGCTCGAATTCACGCTCGACGCGCCCAGGGCCGGTCGGATCGCGAAGGAGCGCAGGGCCGATGCGCGCTCCACCCTTGCGCGCTGGCTACGCGGCGATCACGCCTCGAACAACGTCTATCGATGATGGGCGCGAGACGATCAGCACCCCCTGGCCGCCCGACGACTTGCACGAGCCGGTGAATCCCGAGATCGTGTACGTGCCGACGTACGATCCCCGCATCATCTACGGCGACTGGCCGTATCCGGCGTATCCGCGGAGGCTGGGGCCGGCGGTTACGCGCCCCCTACGACGATCGCTCGACGATTGACGACCACGGCGCCGAACGGCGCCTGCCCCGCGCTCACGGCGGCTTCCGCCTCCTCCACGACCCGAGCGCGACCGGCAGCCCGGCGCGCAAGGCGACCAACGGAGGACGTACAATCGTGACCGGAGGCGGCCCGCCATGACACCCGACGAGATCGTGCGCCAGGCCTTCGAGGTGTTTCGCGCCGACGCGGACGCTCCCCCTCCGTTGAGCCTCCGTGGCGGATGCGCCGTGGACAGCTACGACGAGGCCGAGCCGTTCGACCCCGCGCGCGACGAGGCCACCGAGGCCTACCTCGAGGGCTTCGCGTTCTGGGGGCTCGGCTACCTCGACGCGCAGTCGTGGCGGCACTATCTCCCTCGACTCATCAGCTACGCCTTCCGGCATCCGGGTGATCCGCGGATGGCCGTGGAAGCGCTGGTCCGCTCGCTCCGGCCACCTGATCGGTACCCACCGCGTCTGGCGACGCTGACCGGCGAGCAGCAAGCGGTCGTGGTCGCCTTCCTCGAGAAGCTCGCGCTCGGCGACGGCTTCGCCCACCTGCAGGAGGATGCCCAGCAGGCGCTGGAGGAATGGTGGCTGCCCGGCGCCCGCCACCGCCCCGGTCCCGATGGCGCGGCGGCTCTGCGATCCGAGCTGGTCGCCTGGCACACCGTCGAGAGACCACGATACCGCCTGGCGCTCCCCCAGGGCTTCGCGAGCAGCGGAGCGCGGCATATCCCCGAGGAGTCCCGGACGGTCGAGGTGTGGCGCGGCACGCTCTGTGGCGACGTGCCCGCGGTGGTCGCCGTGAATCTCACTCCCCTGGCCGATCGCCATCTCCGCCACATCGTGGAGCGGGCCACCGCGGGTCTTCGCGCCGCGAGCGTGGAGCACCGCCCCTGTCATGTGCCGGGGGCATCACGCTCCGAGCGACGCGACGGCCTGACGCGCGGTGACAGCCCCGTGGAGCCGGAGCGCATCACGATCGTCGCGGCGGTTATCCGGGAGGAGGTCGTCCTGCTCACGGTTCGGAGCTGGCCGCGGACCGACGTCGAGGCTGCCATGGAACGGCTCGTCGCCACCTTCGAGATCGTTGCGGATCGCTGAGGCAATCGGGATGCGGCTTTCTTCCGGACTCGAGGTGATCGAGGATCACGCGGGAGCCGGCGGCGCGGCGGCGCGCGGCGATCGCGTTGTGTACAACGTCAGAATCTTTCTCAATCGTGGCGATGAAGTGCCGCTCAACGAGACGCAGGCGCCGGCTCTGCCTCCGCACCTGCTCAGACACGAAGATGGTCGTGTCTTCATCGACCACACGATCGTGCTAGGGTCACGGGAAGCGGTGGCGGGAATCGAAAGAGCGCTCATCGGGATGAAGCCCGGTGGATACCGGAAGGTCCGGATCGGCCCGCACCTGGCGTATCGAGAGAAGGGAATCCCGGGCCTGATTCCGCCCAACGCGGTCCTCATCGTCGGGATCTGGATGCGCCAGGTGATGCCCAAGGGCGATTGAGAAGCAGGACGGAAGGATGGGACTGCTCGACGATCTGCTGGGGAACATCGTGGGAGGTGGCGCGAGTCAGCCGGGCGGGTGGAGTCCGGCGCAGGGCTCGGCGGCGACCGGGAGCGGCGGGGCCCGCATCATGATGGCGCTCTTACCGGTGGTGCTCTCGATGCTCGCGAGTCGAGGCGGCGGATCGCGAGCCGGGGGCGGCGGTCTCGGCGACCTCCTGGGTCAGGTGCTCGGCGGCGGTACTCCGTCGGGGGCCGGCAGTGGCCTGGGCGATCTGCTCGCGCAGATGCAGCGTGCCGGCTTCGGGGACCAGGCCCGGTCCTGGGTCAGCACGGGGCAGAACATGCCGATCTCGCCGGACGCGCTCAGTCAGATCTTCGGCGCGGGCGGCCTCGAGGCGATCGCGCGACAGGCGAACCTCACGCCCGAGCAGACCTCAAAGGGCTTGTCGCAGCTCTTGCCCGAAGTCGTCGATCGCGTGACGCCCGGGGGGCAGGAGCCGGACGGGGACCAGCTCGAAGCCAGCATCGACGATCTCCTGCGCCGGATGGGCACGTGATCTCAAATCGACGAATCACCCTGCGGGCACGATGCTGAACGTACGCGAACGGATATGCGGGGCGAAATGGGACCAGCCCCGCATGGCCTGGAATTCCGGCGTGGTGGTGGCGTTCGGGCCGTCGAGCTCGTAGATCGTCGTGTAGATGCGGCGCGTCGTCTTCTCCGTCTTGCCCCGCGTCGTCTCGGAGATCTCGCCCGACGACACGTAACGCCGCCCGTGCCGCACGCCCGGGCACTTCAGCGCGTCCGGCAGGTGCACCGTGTCGTACCAGTGATTCCACTGCGCGTCGACCTCGGCATCGACCTCGGCGGTCACGATCAACAGACATCCGGGCAGTTCGGCCATGGCGCCCCTCCTCCACTGCCCGCCTTCTTCGCACAGGACTCCCGCACGGTCAATCCGCCCGACGCGACGGGCCGCGCGCCTGTGCTACCCTCGCGCCCGATGTCCCTCGTGCGCCTCCGCGACGTCCAGAAAACCTACCGCTCGCTGCAGGGCGCCGACTACGTCGCCGTCGAGGGGTTCGACCTCGCCATCGAGCCCGGTGAGTTCTTCTGTCTCCTCGGCCCCAGCGGCTGCGGCAAGACAACCGTGCTCAAGATGGTCGCCGGGTTCGAACGTCCGACCGCGGGCGAGATCCTGATGGACGGGCAGCCCGTGACGGGCGCGAGCCGCGATCGGGGCGTGGTGTTCCAGGGCGACGATTCCCTCTACGGGTGGCTCACCGCGGTCGAGAACGTCGAGTTCGGGCTCCGCATGCGCGGCATGGGCAAGCGCGAGCGGCGCGAGCGCGCGCTCCAGTACCTGGAGCTGGTGGGCCTGCACGGCCAGCATCAGAAGTACCCGGCGGAGCTGTCGGGTGGGATGAAGCAGCGGATCCAGATCGCCCGAGCGCTCGCGAACGAACCCAAGATGCTCCTCATGGACGAGCCCTTCGCGGCGCTGGATGCCCAGACCCGGGCCCTCATGCAGCAGGAGCTCGCGACGATCTGGCGGGCCACGCGGCGGACCGTGCTCTTCATCACCCACGACATCGACGAGGCGGTGACCCTGGGCACCCGCATCGGCGTGATGCGGGCGGGGCCACGCTCGGACGTGAAGGGCGTGCTCGAGGTGACCTTGAACGGGGCGCGTGACCGGACCGACGACGTGTTCCTCCGGTACTATCGTCAGGTGTACGAGATGATCCGGGACGAAGTCGCCAAGTCGAACGCGCGGGCGGAGTAGCGGATGGGCGGTCTGTGGAGCCGCTACGGCGGGTATCTGATCGGGTTCGCCAGCCTCTTCACCCTCTGGCATCTGGCCTCGGTCTACCTGGTCAGCTCGGTGCTGTTCCCGCCGCCCGCGGTGGTGTTCCGAAAGGGCCTGGTGCTGCTCAGGAACGGCGTGCTGATCGAGCACCTCTGGGCGAGCATCCAGCGCATCCTCGCCGGCTTCATCGCCGGCTCCCTGCTCGGCATTCCCATCGGGCTGGCCATGGGCTCGTTCCGGCCCCTGCGCAAGCTCCTCGAGCCGTACACGGAGTTCCTGCGCTTCATCCCCTCCGTGGCCATGATCACGGTGGCGGTGATCTGGTTCGGGATCGGCGAGGCGTCCAAGATCTTCCTCATCATCTACACCACGATCTTCATCGTCATCCTGAACACGGCGGCGGGGGTATCGGCCATCGCGCCCAACAAGATCCGCGCCGCGCAAGCCTTGGGCGCGTCGCGCGGGCAGATCTTCCTCCACGTGGCGCTGCCGGCCACGGTGCCGTACATTCTCACCGGGATGCGGCTGGCAATGGCCAACTCCTTCACCACCATCGTGGCCGCCGAGCTGATCGCCGCCAACGAGGGCCTCGGCAAGATGCTGTGGGACGGCCGCATGTTCATGCTGGTGGACGACATCTTCGTGTCGCTGGTGTGCCTGGGGCTGCTCGGCTTCGCGGTGGACCGGATGTTTCGCTGGAGCATCTACACGTTCGCAGGAAAGTACTCGCCGGCGACCTGAGGGGCCGCCATAAGGGAGAGCGCTCATGCTGAGATACGTGATGGGGGTCCTGCTGGGGCTGGCGCTGCTGGGGGTGGGGCCGGCGGCGGCGCAGACCAAGATGACGATCGCCACCGGGGTGGACCCGGTCTTCTCAGCCTACTACGTGGCCCAGCAGGCGGGGCTGTTCAAGAAGCATGGCCTCGACGTCCGTATCAACACCGGCCCCTCGGGGTCGGCCATGGTCGCGTTCCTGGTGAACGGCCAGATCGAGTCGGCCTTCGGCTCCGAGATCGCCGGCGTGGCCAACCACAATCTCGACCCGAACGTCGTGGTCGTGGCCCAGGCCACGCGCCTCGTGCGCTGGATCGCGGTGGTGGGCCGCAACATCGATACGCTCGACGGGCTCAAGGGCAAGAAGATCGGGATCGCTCGGGGTTCGGGCGGCGAGGTGTTCTGGCTCGCCATGATCGAGAAGCTCAAGCTCAATCCCGCCGACTACACGGTGGTCAACGTGGAGGCGCCGGAGATGGTGGCCGCGCTCGAGCGTGGCAACATCGACGCCTACGCGGTGTGGGAGCCGTGGGTGACGCGCGGCCTCGGCGCGGTCAAGAACACCAAGGTGCTCCGCACCCAGGAGGGCATTCTCGAGCAGGGCGTGTACATCTACATGAACCGCGGCTGGATCCAGAAGAATCCCGCGCCGGCCGAGTCCTTCATCCGCGCCCTCGCCGAGGCCACCGACCTGATCAATCGCGACCGGCCGCGCGCGGCCAAGGACGTGTCCGACTTCTTGAAGAACCTGGACCCGCCCATGGTCGAGCAGCTCATGACCAAGCTCACGTTCGACATGGAGCTCAGCGATTTCACCGTCAATCTCTTCCGCCTCGCCGAGGCACAGCTCAAGAGCCAGGGCAAACTGGCGAAGCCCGTCGAGTGGAGCGGGTTCATCTACCCGGACCTCATGCGCAAGGTGCTGCCCGCGAAGGTGAGCTACAAGCCGTAGGCGATGAGCCCGCCACGGCCCCCCGAGGACGAGCTTCCGACGGCTATCGCGTCCCGTCCGCTCGATCTTCTGATCCGTGCGGGCTTCATCGCCATCCTGGCGGCGCTGTGCTATGTCGTGTTCGCCCCGTTCCTCACGCTGATGGTCTGGGCGATCATCCTGGCCGTCACGCTGTACCCCCTGCACGTCGCGCTCGCTCGCCGGATCGGTGGGCGCCAGGGCCTCGCGGCGACAATCGTCGTCATCGCCGGTTGCGTCCTCATCATCGCCCCCACCGCGCTGCTGCTGAATTCCTTCGGCAGCTCCCTGCACGAGTTCATCCGGGCCGTGCAGGCCAACACCGTGGAAGTTCCTCGCCCGCCCGAGCGCATCAAAGGCTGGCCGATCGTCGGCGACAAGATCTACGGCTTCTGGTCCCAGGCCCACTCCGACTTGCCCGGCCTCGTCCAGAGTTTGCAGCCCAAGATCGGAGAGCTGGCCCGGAAGGCGGTGGCGATCGTGGCGGGCATCGGCGTGGGGCTGCTGCAGTTCCTCGCGTCCTTCATCATCGCCGGGATTCTCATGGCCTACGGTGAGGCGGGCGCGCGCGCCGCGCGCGCCATCTTCGAGCGCATGGCCGGCGGGGCTCGCGGGGAGGCCTTCGCTCGGCTCTCCACGGCGACGATCCGCGCGGTGGCTCAGGGCGTCATCGGCATCGCGTTCGTGCAGGCGCTCCTCGTCGGCCTCGCGCTCCTGGTGGCTCACGTCCCCTGGGCCGGCGTCCTGGCCGCCATCACGCTCGTGCTGAGCATCGCCCAGGTGCCGGCCCTCGTGGTCACCCTCCCGGCGATCGGCTACATCTGGTCGAGTGGTGACTACGGCACCGGCGCGGCGGTCGTCTATACGATTGCGCTGGTGGTGGCGGGAATGGCCGACAATGTCCTGAAGCCGCTGATGCTGGGCCGCGGGGTCGATGCCCCGATGCCCGTCATCCTGCTTGGGGCCCTGGGCGGCATGGCGACGGCGGGTATCCTCGGCATGTTCGTGGGCGCGACACTCCTGGCGCTCGGCTATCAGATCTTCATGGCGTGGGTCGCGACGAATCCCGACCCGAGCCGGAGCCCGAAAGGGCCCTGAGGGGGCCGCATGACCCTGGCGCACGGCACGGAGCGGCTGGAGTCGCCTCGCCTCGTGCTGCGGCGCATGACCTCGGCCGACCTGCCGTTCTTCACTCGCATCCACGCTCTCCCAGAGGTCGCGCGGAATCTCTACCCCGGAGGGCGGCCGCGCACCCCTGAGGAGACGGCCAAGTGGCTGGAGGCGACGCTCACGAGTTACGAGCGGCTCGCGCTCGGCTATCTCGCCGTGCTCCGCAAGCGCGACGGAGCGCTCATCGGGCGGTGCGGAATGATGGACCTCGCCATGGAATCCCCGCCGCCCGAGCGCGGACTTCGCAAGGGATGGTTCGGGCGCGAAGAGGCCCCCCCGGGAATCGAGCTGACCTTCGAGTGCGAGCTCGGCTATACGTTCGACCCCGCGGTCTGGGGTCAGGGCTTCGCGACCGAAGCCGCATGCTGCGTCCGCGACTATGCCCGGGACGTACTGCGGCTGCCGTACGCGATCTCGGCCATCCTTCCGCAGAACGCCCGCTCGCGGCGCGTCGCCGAGCGGTCCGGGGCGCGCCTCGCCGGCCAGATGAACGTGGTCGGCCTCGCCTGGGACCGCTATCTGTGGCCGCTCGCGACCGGTGACGAGATTTGGCCCCAGCCGGCATCCAGCAGGACGCGCTCGTGAGCGGCGAGCCACACATCCGCAAGGTTCGACCGGATGAGCTCGAGGAGGTCTGGCGAGTGCACGTCGCCTCGAGCAATGAAGGCCTGGCACGCAGCGGCCAGGCGGTGGCGCGGCCGGCCGACGCTCCGGTGGCGAGCGATGCGCGAAGAGGGCTGACCAGCGATCCGGACGGCTACTTCTGCGCCGTCGAGGAGGGGCGGATCCGGGGCATGGTCTCGGCGCTCGTTCGCGGCCGGCTGTGGTATCTGTCGATGTTCTTCGTGCTTCCCGGCGAGCAGGGGCGAGGTCTCGGTCGGGCGCTGCTCGAGCAGGCGCTGGACTACGGCGAGGCGCGGGGAGCCCACGTGCGTTTCACCTGGGCCACGCTGGACCCGCGCGCGCAATCTCGCTACGTGATGGCCGGGATGGTGCCCCGCTGGCCCATCTATCCCTTGGACGGCGATGCCGGGGCGGTAGCCCGACTCGAGTCGCAGGTCGGGCTCGCCCCGCGAGAGGGAGAGCTTCCGTGCCCTCCCGGCGCCGCCGAGAAGCTGATGGCCGACGTCCTCGGGGACGGCCGCGCCGAGGATCTGGCTCACTGGCGGGGCGACGGCGGCGCGGCGATGGCGATCGAGCGCGGCGGCGAGATCACAGCCTTTGCCTACCGGCGGGGCGAGCGGATCGGACCGGCGGCTGGGCGCGACGAGACGGCGCTCCTCCGGGCGGTGGCGGCCGCAGCGGTGACAGGTGCGGCCCGCACGGGCCGCGTGACCATGCGCGTCCCCGGCGCCTGCGCGAGCTTGCTCCAGGCCCTGGTCGGCTGCGGTTTTCGCATCGGCAGCCCCACGCTGTTCATGGCCTCGCGACTGTTCGGCCGCCACGAGCTTTATCTTCCTTCAGGGCCCATCCTGTACTAAAAGACTCCTCGTGCCCCTCCCCGACGCGCACGATCTCACCCGGCGCCAGTGCTGTGCCGGCCTCATCGCCCTGCTGGGGGGACTCGCCACCGGCGGCTGCGCGACGGTGTCACCGCGCGAGGAGCAGCGAATCGGCCGCGAGGAGGCCGAGGAGGTCGAACGGACCGTCGGCCTCGTGCGCGATCCGCGGGTCACGGGATACATCGCGGCCATCGGCCAGCGCCTCGTCCGGGCGGCGGGCCGGGCGGACATCGCCTGGCAGTGGAACGTGGCCGACGAGCCCGCGCCCAATGCCTTCGCGGTGCCCGGCGGTTGGGTCTACGTGACCCGTGGGCTGCTGGCGCTGGCCAATCGCGAGGACGAGGTCGCGGGGGTCCTCGCCCATGAGATGGCCCACGTCATCGAGCGCCACTCGGTGCGGCAGGCCGGTGCGGCGACGCCGCTGGCCGTGCTCTTCGGAGTGCCGAGCGGCATCCTCGGCGTGGTCAGCCCGACGCTGGGCGGCATCGTCGGCGGGACCGGACGCCTGGTCGCGGGCCTGACGCTCGCGCCGTACAGCCGGGAGCAGGAGCGCGAGGCGGACCGGATCGGGGTCGGGCTCGCCGCGCGCGCGGGCTGGGACCCCGGCGCGCTCGGTGAGTTTCTCGGCGTGATGGAGCGTGCCGAGGCTTTGTCGGGGGCGACCGCGTCGGGACGCCGGAGCTTCTTCGCCACCCATCCGTCGACGCCCGAGCGCATGGCCGCCATCGAGACGGTCGCCCGATCGGCATCCCGCGTCTCCGAGGCGGCGATGGCCGCGAGTCGCGCCGCATTCCTCGGGCGCCTCGAAGGCCTCGTGATCGGCGACAACGCCGCCCACGGAGTCTTCGTCGGCCCCCTCTTCCTCCACGCCGATCTCGACCTGGCGCTCCAGACGCCCGCCGGCTGGACGACCGCCAACACCCCGAAAGCGGCCGGCGCCGTCGCGCCGGAGCAGGCCGCGGCCGTCCTGCTTCAGGCGGTCGGCCGCGGGAATGATCCGGTCGCCGGGGCGCGAGCGGACGGTCTGACCGAGCCCCAGGTCGCCAAGCTCCGGCGATTTCAGATCTCGGGATTACCGGCGGCCGATCTGGCCGCGACCACCCGCGACCGCATGTACGCGGATCTGACCTGGATCGCCCACCGCGGGCGCATCTTTCGCGTGACCGGCGTGTGCCACGAGAGCGACCGGGGACGCTATCGCCCGATCTTCGAGCAAACCGCGGCGACGTTCCGTCCGCTCACGTCGGAGGACCGACCCCGGATCGTCGAGAATCGCCTCCGCGTCCGGTCGGCGCGCGCCGGAGAGAGCGTGGCGGAGGTCGTGTCCCGGAGCGGTTCCACGTGGCCTCCGCCCCTGGCCGCGGTTGCCAATGGGGTCTCCCTCGACCGGAAGCTGGAGGCGGGCTGGCCGGTGAAGGTCTCCGTCACGGAACGCTACCGGCCCGCGTCCGGATCGCGGTAGGGCGTCCGCAACGGTCGCGCGTCCTCACGTATCCCTGGTCGGGAAGCCGGCCTGCATCCACGCCTGGACGCCACCGCGAAGCGCCTTCACGTTCGTGAACCCCTGCCCCAGATAGCGCGCTGCCTGACCGGCAGCGGTCGCCTCAGCGGGTCACGCGCAATAGAAGATGATCTCCTTGTCCTTCGGTAGCGTGGGCGCCATCGACGCGAGGCGCGCCAGCGGAATCGAGCCCTCCAGGCGGCCCTTGCGACACTTGGCGTCATCGTCATAGCTGCACACGAGCACGGCCCTTCCCGCTACGGTGTCGGTGCGTGCGGTCGCCGGGTCAATCCGTTCGACTGTGTCTGCCATTGCCTCCTCCTTCGGCTTTCACGGTACACTGCCCGCCAAGCGGTGCCCCGAGGGCCATCCGGCGTCGCGGAGCGCGAACGGACCCTCTGGTTGAAGGCACCGGCTCCGAGGTAAGCTTGGCCCGGCGCGCGGGACCGACGAGCGGCCCGCCCTACTTCCACCCACAGGAGGAGGCTAACCAATGGTCACGACTGCCCTCGGGAGAGCCGCCATCGCCATGGTGGTGTTCGGCTCTCTGGCGTTCGCCCCCCCGGCGCTCGCCCAGCAGGCCCAGCAACCTCGAGTGCTCAAGATGCAGTCCGCGGTGCCGGCGTCCTCGACGACCCAAGAGGCCTTTCGCTTCTTCGCCGACCGCGTCGACAAGCTGACCGCCGGCCAGCTCAAGATCGAAGCATTGCCGGGCGGGGCCATCGTACCGCCGTTCGAGATCCTCGACGCCACCCACAAGAAGGTCATCGATGGCGCCTACGGCATCTCGTACTGGTGGTTCGGCAAGAACAAGGCGGCGACGCTCTTCGCGAACACCCCGGCCGGCATCGCCGGCATGGACGCCATCGACTTCATCGGCTGGGTGTACGACGGCGGCGGCCTCGATCTCTGGAACGAGTTCTATCAGAAGGAGCTGAAGCTCAACCTGGTTGCCTTCCCGAGCATTCCGCCGAGCCCGCAGGCCATGGGCTGGTTCAAGCGCCCGATCAAGGACCTGGCCGACTTCCGGGGCATGAAGTGTCGCCAGACCGGGATCGTGGCCGAGCTCTACTCCAAGATGGGCATGGCGGTGGTCAACATGCCCGGCGGCGAGATCCTGCCCGCCGCCGAGCGCGGCACCATCGACTGCGCCGAGTGGGTCGGTGGCGTCGAAGATCAGCGGCTCGGACTCCACACCGTGTGGAAGTACCACTACACGCCGGGCATGCACGAGAGCGCCTCGGTGGCCGAGCTGGCCATCAACAAGGACGTCTGGGACAGCCTGTCGGCTCAGCAGCGGGAGGCGATCCGGTCGGCCACCTCGGAAACCTTCCTGCGCTGGTGGGCGTCGTGGCAGCGTCAGAACGCGGACGCCATCGCCGAGTTCGTGGAGAAGCACAAGGTGCAGCTACTCACCACGCCCGCCGAGGTCAACAAGGCGTTTCTCAGGACGTGGGACGAGTTCGCCGCCGCCGAGTCCGCCAAGAACCCGTTCTTCAAGAAGGTCTACGAGTCCCAGCGCGCCTATGCGTCGAAGGTCGTGCCGGCCAAGCGCTTCATGTTCCCGCCTTATAGCTTCCAGGCAGATCACTACTGGCCGGCCAAGCGCTGATCGGCTGACGGTATCGAGCGGACGAGAAGGGCGGCCCCGCGGCCGCCCTTCTTCATTGGTCGCGCCGCGGCCTCGCCCTTCCTACCGGATGACCTGCGGCAGCCACAGGGCGATCATCGGGAAAAGCAGCAGGATGATGAGAACGAACACCTGGATCACCATGTAGTCGGCCATGCCCTTGTAGATCGTGCCCAGGCTCCACTGGGGGACCACGTTTCGCAGGTAGTAGGCGGACATGGCGACCGGGGGGCTCAAGTAGGCGGTCTGCATGTTCACCGCGATCACGGTGCCGACCCACAGCAGCAGGTCCATCCGGTTGAGGCCGAGCTGGAGCTTCTCGATCACCGGCATGACGATCGGCAGGAAGACCAGGATGATCACGGGCCACTCGAACGGCCAGCCCAGGATGAAGAAGATGGCCATGATCAGCGCGAGCTTCCACCAGTCACCCACCGGGATCGCGAGGAGGGTCTCCGTGATCACGTTCGCCGAGCCGAGCTTCGTGAAGACGGAGCCGAACACGGTGGACGCCACGGCGAGGAACAGGACCATGGCGACGGTCACCATCGTGCCCATGGAGGCGTTGAGGACCGCCTTGAAGCTCAGCCGCCCATACACCAGCGCCAGCAGCGTGGCGCCGAACGCCCCGCACGACGCGGCCTCCGTCGGCGTGGCCAGGCCCCCGATGATGGTCCCGAGGGTGAAGGCGATGAGCGCGCTCAGCGGCGCGATGCCCAGCACGATGGCGCGGAAGTACGAGCTGCGGAAGAAGGGATACGTCGTCGCGGCCGCGGGCACGAGGGCGGAGCTGGACACCGCGAGCGGGCCCACCGCGACCGTGAGCGACGGAACCCCCAGCCGGCTCAAGGCGGCGTCGGCGACGAGATAGGCCATCGCCAGCATGCAGACGAGACCCAGGACCACCACGGGAACGCGGACCCGCTCCGTCGTCATCTGGTCGTAGGCGGTCTTGCGCTCCTCCATGGTCATGGCCGGCCCCAGCTTCGGGTCGATGAAGCTGCGGAGGAGCGTGTATCCGATATAGCAGCTGGCGAGCAAGAACCCGGGGCCGAACGACGCCGAATACAGCAAATTGACGGGGACGCCCATGACCGGCCCCATCACGACCAGCATGATGCTGGGCGGGACCAGGATGCCCAGCGTGCCGCCGGCGGCGATCGCGCCCGCCGACAGCCGGGCGTCGTAGCCGGCCTTGAGCATCATCGGGGCGGCCATGATGCCGAGCACCGTCACCGCCGCGCCGACGATGCCCGTGGCCATGGCGAAGATGGTCGCGGTCAGGATGACGGCCATATAGAGTGAGCCGCGTACCCCGGCGAGCAGGCTCCGGAGCGCGCCGAACAGCCGCTCCATGAGGCCGGCCTGCTCCGTCATGAAGCCCATGAAGATGAAGAGGGGCACGGCGGGAAAGATCTCGTCCTTCATCGTGCCCCAGATCTGGACATAGGCGAGATTGAACGTCTGCTCCCAGCCCAATCCGACTCCGCCGAACACCAGAGCGAGAAACAGCAGCGTGAACGAGATCGGAAACCCGATGAAGATGACCCCGATCATGCTGAGGAGCATGAAGAATCCCAGGGCCTCGTTGACCCCCATGCTCCTCAGACCTCGATCTTCTCGTGCACGGTGAGGAACTCGCCGGTTCGCCAGGCCCAGAGACTCTTCATGAGCTCGGAGATGCCCTGCAGGAAGAGCATGAAGGCCGTCAGCGGAATCACGCCGCGCAACGGCCACAAGATCGGCGTCCAGGCGCCCGAGCTGGAGCGCTCGTCGATCGAGATCGAATAGAGGAAATCGTCCCAGGAGATGACGAACAGCACCACCATGGTCGGCAGGAAGAACAGCAGAAGGGCCAGGCTGTCGATCATCCCCTTCTTGCGGTCCGAGAATCGCTCCCACAGCATGTCGGTCCGCACGTGAGCCCCCTTGAGGAGGGCCAGCGTCGCCCCCAGCATGAACAGGGTCGCGTAGGACATAGTGGTCACGTCCAGGGCCCAGACGGTCGGAGCCCTCAGCACGTAGCGCGCGAAGACCTCGACGACATTGGCGAACACGAGGGGGACGATCGCGATCACGAAGGCGTAACTGGTCACCACGGTGAACTTGTCGATCGTGCGGATAACGGCCAGGTAGCCGCGGGGCGGCATCCGCTTCCGCGCCCGGGTATCGGTAGCCATTCCGCCCCACGTACAGCGGCGATGAGGGGCGTGTCAAGGACTTTCTGTGGCCGGCATACACCCCGCGGGGCGCCGCGACGGCGGCGCCCCGCGTGCGCGACGCGACCGAGTGAGGGCCGCGCGCCTCAGGCCTTGAGCTGATCCCGGATCGGAAGGCGACGGATTCGCTTGCCGGTCGCGGCGAAGATCGCGTTGCACAAGGCCGGGGGAATCGGCGGGACGCCCGGCTCTCCGATCCCGCCCAGGGGCTTGGCATAGTCACCCGGGACGATATGCACGCGGATGACCCGCGGGGCCTCGGTGATGCGCGGGACCTCGTACGAGTTGAAGTTGTCCTGCTCCACGCGTCCGTTCTTGAAGCTGATCTCGCCTCGGGTGGCGACACCAAGGCCCATGATGCACGCCCCCTCCATCTGCGCGCGCACGCGGTCCGGATTGACGGTCGCGCCGCAATCCACCGCCATGTCGATTCGCGGGATGGTCAGCGCGCCCTGGGCATCGACCGCGACCTCCACGACCGCCGCGATGTAGCTGACGAAGCTGTAGTGCGCGGCGATACCGAGCCCGCGGCCCTTCGGCATCGGCCGACCCCAGCCCGATTCGAAGGCCACCGTCTCCACGACACGCCGCAGCCGGCCGGTGTCGACCGGATACCGCTCGGGCGACTCGCCATGGTTCCAGGTGTCCCCGAGCGCTTCGGGGTTGATCTGTCGGGCCGGACCGATGATGTCGAGCAGGAACTCCTTCGGGTCACGACCCGCGGCCGCCGCCAGCTCGGCGACGAACGATTGCACCGCGAACGCATGCGGGATGTTGGATACCGCACGGAACCACCCAATCCGGGTGTGCGCCGTCGCCTCGGGATTCTCGATGCGCACGTTGGGAATCGCGAAGGGCACGTTGATGACACCCAAGCCGAGCTCGATGGGCATCTGGTGCCTCGCCGTCGGATCGAAGATCGACAGGATGGTCGGCGCCACGCTGCGGTGCAGCCAGGCGACCGTCTTGCCCTGCGCGTCCAGGCCGCCTTCTAGATGCTCCACCGAGACCGTGTGGTAATAGGAATTGTGCAGATCGTCGTCGCGCGTCCACGTCACCTTGACCGGCTTGCCGTCCACCGCCTTGGACAGCGCCGCCGCCTCGATGCCGAAGTCCGGCTTGGACTTCCGGCCGAAGCCGCCACCGAGCAGCGTGACGTGCACCGTCACGTCATCCGGCGACATCCCCAGGCGCTTGGCGACGAGGTCGCGCGTGGCCTGGGGTGACTGGAAGCAGCCCCAGACCTCGCACTTGCCGCCCGCGATGCGCGCGGTCGCGGCCGGGGGCTCCATCGTGGCGTGGGCGAGATGCGGGATGTAGTACTCCGCCGACACCCGACGGGCGGCGCCCGCCACCGCCGTCGAGAAATCGCCGTCGTTCCGGACGACCTTGCCCGGCTTGCCCGCCGATTCCTCGAGCGAGGCCTTGAACGCCGCCGAATCGTAGCCGGCATGCGGTCCGTCGTCCCATGTGATCTTGAGCGCCTGGCGGCCCTGGATCGCGGCCCAGGTATTCCGGGCCAGCACGGCCACGCCCCCCAGGGGGTTGAAGTGCGCCGGAGGCGGAGTGGCCTCGATCTCCACGACACGCTCGACGCCCGGCACCTTGAGCGCTTCGGCGGCGTCGAACTTCGCGACCTTTCCGCCGAACACCGGCGGCCGTGCCACGACCGCGTAGAGCATTCCTGGCAAGCGGGTGTCGATGCCGTACTGCGCTTTCCCCGTGACGATGTCCCGGCCATCGACCAGCTTGGTCTGGCCCTTGCCGATGTAGCGGAACTGCCTCGGATCCTTGAGCGCGACCGACTCCCGTGCCGGCACCGGCTGCGCGGCCGCCGCCTTGGCGAGCGCTCCGTACCCGAGACGCCGACCCGTCTTCAGATGCTCGATTTCGTGATTCCGCGCTTCCACCTCGCCCAGAGGCACCTTCCAGCGGTCCGCGGCGGCCGCTTCGAGCATGGCTCGCGCCGCGGCCCCACAGCGGCGCATCGGCTCGAAGAAGTGACGCGTGCTCCGGGAGCCGTCGGTGTCCTGATTGCCGAAGCGCTTCTCGTCGCCGGGGGCCTGCACCACGCGCACCCGCTTCCAGTCCGCTTCCATCTCGTCGGCCACGATCAGCGGCATGCTCGTCCGGACTCCCTGGCCCATCTCCGACCGATGGCACACGATCGTGACGACGCCGTCATCGGCGATGGACACGAAGGCCAGTGGGCTGTCGACCCAGCCATTCGGCATTCCGTCGGCGCCGTACTTCTTGGCGCCCTGCGCACGGGCCGCGGACGGGTATCCCACCGCGAGCACGAACCCTCCGAGGGCGAGGCCGCGCACGAACCGCCGGCGGCTCACGTTGGTCACGACCAGGGGGTTCATCGCGACCCTCCCTGCTTCGCCGCCGCTTGCTTGACGGCAGCGCGGATCCGCGTGTAGGTCCCGCAGCGGCAGATATTGCCGCTCATCGCCTCGTCGATCTGGGCATCGCTCGGCTTCGGCGTCCGCCTGAGGAGCGCGGCCGCGGCCATGATCTGGCCGGCCTGGCAATAGCCGCACTGCGGAACTCCCGCATCCACCCAGGCCGCCTGCAGCGCGGAGCCGATCGACTGGGCTCCGACACCCTCGATGGTGACGACCTTCTTGTTCGCGGCCGCCATGAGGGGCGTGATGCACGAGCGCACCGGCTGACCGTCGAGGTGCACCGTGCAGGCGCCGCAGAGCGCCATCCCGCAGCCGAACTTCGTGCCGGTCAGCCCCACCTCGTC
>DATEDO010000219.1:0-80195 GCA_035281625.1 Candidatus Methylomirabilota bacterium | reverse complement strand
CGATGGCGATCGGCGTGGAGAAGCTGAAGGACAGCGGCTACTCGGGTCTCGTCGTCGGCAGCCCCGCGGACGACGGCACCCATCCGACGACGACTGCCCCCGCGTCGTTCAGCCTGCTCGCACCGGCGTACGCGAAGAAGTACGGGCTCGACGACGCCCAGCTGAAGGAAGTGATCACGCGCATCGCGTGGAAGAACCACAAGAACGGCGCGCTCAACCCGCGCGCCCAGTTCCGCAAGGAAGTCTCCAAGGAGACCATCGCCTGCTCACCGCTGGTGGCGGGCGCCCTCGGCATCTTCGACTGCTCCGGCGTGTCCGACGGCTCCGCGGCCGCGGTCATCGTGCGGGCCGAGGACGCCCACAAGTACACGGACAAGCCGCTGTTCGTGAAGGCGCTGTCCTTCATCGCCGGTCCCGCCACCGGGCCCATCGATCCCGACTACGACTACACCACCTTCCCCGAGGTGGTCGCCTCGGCCACCGACGCCTACGCGCAGGCCGGCATCAAGGACCCGCGCGCCGAGCTGGCCATGGCGGAGGTGCACGACTGCTTCACCCCGACCGAGCTGGTCCTCATGGAGGACCTCGGCTTCGCCCAGCGCGGCACCGGCTGGAAGGAGGTGCTGAACGGCACCTTCGACCTGGAAGGCGAGCTGGCGGTGAACCCGGACGGCGGCCTCAAGTCGTTCGGCCACCCCATCGGCGCGTCCGGCCTGCGCATGCTCTTCGAGGCGTGGCTGCAGCTGCGGGGCGAGGCGGGCAAGCGGCAGATCGCCAGCGTGGCGCGCGGCCGGAAGCTCGCCCTCACGCACAACCTCGGCGGCGCGCCGGGCGAGTGCGTGTCGTTCGTGTCCGTCGTCGGCTCCGAGCGGAGTTAGGGCCATGGAGGCGGCCGGCGACGCCTTCGTCCACCCCGAGTACCTGGTGACGACGGAGTGGCTGGCCGCCCACCTCGGCGACCCGGACCTCCGCGTCTACGACTGCACGACGTTTCTCGTCCCGGATCCCGTCACCACGTTCCGGGCGGAGAGCGGGCGGCCCCGGTGGGCCGAGGGGCACATCCCCGGCGCCGACCATCTCGATCTCCAGGGCGAGCTGTCGGACAAGTCCAGCACGCTCCGCTTCACCATGCCGTCAGCCGATCAGTTCGCGGCCGTCATGTCGGCCCACGGCCTCGGCGAAGGCACCCGCGCGGTGCTCTACAGCGCGGGCAACGTCATGTGGGCCACGCGCATCTGGTGGATGCTGCGCGCGTTCGGCTTCGACAAGGCGGCGGTCCTGGACGGCGGCTGGGAGAAGTGGGTGGCCGAGGGGCGCCCCGTCTCCACGGAGCCCGCGACGTACGCGCCCGCGCCCTTCGTGCCGAGGGCGCGCCCGGATCTCATCGCCACGCGCGAGGAGGTGCTGGCCAAGATCGCGGATCAGGGCGCCTGCACCATCAACGCGCTGTCCGCCGAGCAGCACACCGGCGAGGGAGGCGTGAGCTACGGCCGCCCGGGTCGCATCAAGGGCAGCGTCAACGTGGCCTTCGCGCGGCTGCAGGCGGGCAAGCCGAGCACGTTCCGCCACCCCGCCGAGCTCCGCGAGCTGTTCGCGGACGTGGGCGCGGACCCGAAGAAGAAGATCATCACCTACTGCGGCGGGGGCATCGCCGCCACCACCGATGCCTTCGTGCTGACCATGCTGGGCTATCCGCGGGTGGCGGTGTACGACGGCTCGCTCGGCGAGTGGACGGCCGACCCCTCGCTGCCCATGGAGACGGGACGCGCGGGGACGAAGATCGCGGGAGGGTAAGCCATGCGCCTCAAGGGGAAGACCGCCCTCATCACCGCCGCCGCCTCGGGCATCGGGCGCGCCGCCGCGGTGCTCTTTGCTCGGGAAGGAGCCGCCGTCGCGGTGGCCGACATCGACAAGGGGCGCATCGGCGACACCGTCAACGAGATCGTGAAGGCGGGCGGCCGGGCCCACGGCATTCCCTGCGACCTCACGCGGGAGGACGACAGCAAGAAGGTCGTCCGCGAGGCGGTGGCCGCCTTCGGCGGCCTCGACATCGTCTGGAACAATGTCGGCCATCCCGGGCCGGGACGCGTCGAGGGCGTGGACCTGGACGATGTCGACCTCGCGCTCTCGCTCAACCTCCGTACCGTGCTCATCACCACCGCGGAAGCCATCCCCGCCCTGCGGAAGCGCGGCGGCGGCAGCATCCTCTTCACCAGCTCCATCGCGGGCATCTACGGCTCGCCCTTCAGCCCCGTCTACTCGGCGGCCAAGTTCGGCGTCACCGGGCTCACCAAGTCGCTGTCGATTCGCCTGGCCCCCGACAACATCCGCGTGAATTGCGTCTGCCCGGCCCCCATCGACACGCCCATGCTGGACATCTTCATGGGCCGGCCCGACGTCGAGTCGAACAAGGCGGAGAACCTGGCCCGCATGAAGCAGGTGATCCCCCTCGGACGCGTGGGCACTCCGATGGAGGTCGCGCAGGCCGGCCTGTTCCTCGCCTCCGACGAAGCGAGCTACATCACCGGCGTCGCGCTGCCCGTGGACGGCGGCTACACCGCGCGCTAGCCGTCCGCCCGTGGCCCCCGACCCGTCCCCATTCGATCCCGCCGCGCATCGCTTCGGGGAGGCGCGCTACTTCGAGGACCTGAAGGTCGGGGAGCAGTTCTACCTCCCCTCACGCACCCTCACCGAGGCCAACTTCGCGGCGTTCCAGACGGTGTCCGGGGACAATCACCCCATCCACTACGACGTGGAGTACTGCCGGCGCCACGGCCATCCCGGGCTCCTCGCCCACGGCTTCCAGGTGCTCGCGCAGACCGCGGCCGGGGCGGGCATCTTCCCCCACGTGATCGGCGAGTCCCTCATCGGCTTCATCGAGCAGTCGTCGCGCTTCTTGAAGCCGGTGTACGCGGGCGACACCGTCTATCCCCTGCTCACCGTGACCGCGCTCACCCCCGGCCGCACCACCGGGGTCATCACGGTGCGGTCCACCCTGCACAATCAGCGGCGGGAGCTCTGCATGGAGGGCGAGCAGAAGTACCTCGTCCGCCGCCGTCACCCTCAGTGATGGACGCGTACCGCGCCGTCGTCGACAAGCGGGATCAGCGCTTCTTCCTGGACCGTCCGCTCCCCGAGGAAGCGCTGCGCCGCATCCTCCAGGCCGCGCGCATGACGGGGAGCAGCAAGAACAGCGAGCCGAATCGCCTGGTGGTCGTGCGCGACCGGGCGCGGCTCGCCGCCCTCGCCGGGCTCAGCCCCTACGCCAGGTTCATCGCCCGCTCCGCCGCGACCATCGTGATCGCGCAAACCCACAAGCACGAGTTCGACGCCGGGCGCTGCGCCCAGAACATGATGGTGGCGGCCTGGGGCGAGGGTGTCGGCTCCTGTCCCGCGCATCTGCCGGAGCCCGAGGTGGCGACGCTCCTCGGCACTCCGCCTGGCGTGCTGATCAACAGGGTCATTGCCTTCGGCTATGTCGATCCCGAGCGCGCCGCCGCGCCCGCGTCGGTGTCGCGCCAGCGCAAGCCCCTCACCGAACTGGTCCACTGGGAGACCTGGTGATGCCCACCGCGAAGCTGGGAGAGGTCGAGCTCTACTACGAGGAGACGGGGACCGGCACGCCCCTGGTCTGGAGCCACGAGTTCGGCGGCGACCATCGCTCGTGGGAGCCGCAGGTCCGCTACTTCTCGCGGCGCTACCGCGTGATCACCTACGACCACCGCGGCTATCCGCCCTCGAGCGTGCCGAAGGGCGCCGCGTCCTACTCGCAGGATCTCCTCGTGGGCGATCTCTTCCGGCTCTTGAAGCATCTGGGCGTGGGGCCGGTGCATCTGGGCGGCTGCTCCATGGGCGCCAACGCGGCGCGCGACTTCGCCCTCGCCCACCCCGAGATGCTCCGGAGCCTCATCATGGTGGGCGCCGGCGCCGGCTCGGTGAACCGCGAGCAGTTCCTCAAGGGCCAGGCGGACATGGCGGCGGGACTCGAGCGCGAGGGTCAAGCGTATCGCCTCCGCGACTTCGAGGCCCGCGGCACGCGATCGAGCTTCAAGGCCAAGGACCCGCGAGGCTTCGCCGAGTTCGCGCGCCAGGCCGGCGAGCACGACGCGCAGGCCTGCGCGCATCTGGCGCGAGAGGTGATGGCGAAGCGCAAGACGGTGGGCGAGCTGGAGGCTCCGCTGCGGGCGCTCCGCGTGCCCACTCTCATCATGGTGGGCGATCAGGACGCCCCCTGCGTGGAGCCCTCGCTCATGATGCGGGCGCTGATCCCGCACGCGGGGCTCGTCGTCTTGCCCGCGTGCGGGCACACCCCCAACATCGAGGAGCCCGGCCTCTTCAACACCCACGTGGCCGAATTCCTCGCCGCCGTCGAGAACGGCCGCTGGGCCGGCTGGCGCGCCTAACCTAGACGCCCGGCCGAGAAGCCCTGAGGCTCGAGGCGGTAGGCTTTCGCGAACTTGCTCGCGAAGACCTGATAGCCCACCACGAAGGTCAGCTCGAGCCGCTCGGCCGACGAGAAGTGCTCGCGCACGGAGGCCTCGAGGGCCGCGGACACCTCGCGCTCGTCGCGCACGATGGCCTCGGCGTACGCGAGGGCGGCGCGCTCGCGCGCGGTGAACCAGGGACTGGTCGCGTACTCGCCCAGCGCGTCCAGCTTTGCCTCGGGCACACCCGCCTTCACGCCCACGGCGTGGCGGATGTCCATTCAGTAGGGCACGCCGTAGAGCGCGGCCACGTGGAGCTGGAGCAGGGCGCGCAGCTCGCGATCCAGGGCGCCGCCGTACTCGATCGCCGTCCACAGGCCGCCGAGGCCGAGCATGAGCGCGGGCCGCTCGGCCATCAGCTTCTGAGGAGTGGGGACCTGGCCGAACAGCCGCCGGCCGACGTGATAGGACGCCCGGACGAGAACGCCGTCTGTCTTCATGGGGGGGCCCTCCTTGCCGCCCAGTATGAGTCCCGGAGGCTCCTTTGTGTCACGGCCGTGTAGAATCTTTGACGACAGGAGACCATCATTCCTCCCGATCACATGCCCTCGGCTGCCGGAACACCCCCTTCGCCGTCCACGGTCCGCGTGGGAGTCGACATCGGCGGCACCTTCACCGACATCGTGCTCACCCGCCCCGATGGCACCCTGCTCGTCAACAAGACCTCCTCCACCCCCGACGATCCCGGCCGAGCGGTGGTGACCGGCCTCGCCGATCTCCTCCGGTCTGCCGGCATCGACGCCATGGCGGTGTCCGAGATCGTCCACGGCACCACCGTCGCCTCGAACGCGATTCTCCAGAAGAAGGGCGCGCGCACCGGGCTTCTCACCACCCGCGGCTTCCGCGACGTGCTCGAGATCGGGCGCATCCGCACTCCCGATCTCTTCGACCTCACCTGGGACAAGCCGGTGCCCCTGGTCGAGCGCCGCCGCCGCCTCGAGGTGGACGAGCGCATGGGCGCGGACGGCTCGCCGGTGCGCCCCCTGGACGCCGCGAGCGTGCTCGCCGCGGTGGAGCGGCTGCGCGCGGACGGCGCGGAGGTCATCGCCCTCTGCTTCATCAACTCCTACGTCAACCCCGCCCACGAGCGGGAGGCGGAGCGGCTCATCCACGCGCGCTTCCCCGACCTGCCCGTGAGCGTCTCCTACCGCGTGCTGCCGGAGATCAAGGAGTACGAGCGGACCAGCACCACGGTGGTGAACGCCTATCTCCTGCCCATCATGCGCCGATATCTCGACCACCTCGCCCAGGGGCTGGCCGGCATCGGCATCCGCGCGCCTCTCCTCGTGATCGCCTCGAACGGCGGGGTGGTCGGGGCGCGGGCGGCGGGCGAGAAGCCGGTGTACGCGGTGCAGTCCGGCCCCTCGGCCGGTGTGGCCGGGGCGGCGCGCTTGGGCCGCGTGGCCGACACGCGAAACCTCATCGCCTTCGACATGGGCGGCACCACCGCGAAGGCCTCGCTGGTGGAGGACGGGCGCGTGTCCCTCACCTCCGAATACGAGTTCCGCGAGGGCATCAGCACGCCCAGCCGCTTCATCAAGGCGGGGGGCTACATGCTGAAGGTGCCGGCCATCGACGTGGCCGAGGTCGGCGCGGGCGCGGGCTCTCTGGCGTGGATCGACGAGGGCGGCCTCCTCCGCGTGGGCCCGGAGTCCGCGGGCGCGGCGCCGGGCCCCGCGTGCTACGGGATCGGCGGCACGCGACCGACGGTGACCGACGCCAACGTCGTGCTCGGCTTCCTCAATCCCGCCTATCTCGCCGGCGGCGAGCTCAAGCTCGACGCGGGGCGGGCGGAGGCCGCCATCGGCGCGCACGTGGCCCGGCCCCTCGGGCTCACCGTCCGTGACGCCGCGCACGGGATCCGAGAAGTCGCCAACGCCAACATGGCCCGCGCCATCCGCTCGGTCACCATCGAGCGCGGCCGCGATCCCCGTGACTTCACCCTGGTCGCCTTCGGCGGCAGCGGCCCGGTGCACGCGGTGGACCTGGCGCGGGCGCTGGAGATTCCCCGCGTGCTGGTCCCGGTGGCGCCCGGCGTGTTCACCGCGGTGGGCATGCTCGCGAGCGACGTGGAGCATCACTTCGTGCGGGCGCACGCCGCCCTCCTCCCCCAGCTCGAGGCGGCGGCCGCCAATCGGCTGGCGGAGGAGATGGCCGCGGAGGCGCGCGCGGCCCTGCGAGAGGAGGGCTACGCCGAGGGCGCGATGCGCCTGGAATTCGCCTGCGACCTTCGATACGCGGGCCAGGCCTCGGAGCTGACGGTGCCCCTGCCCGCCGGCCGCTTCGACGCGGACGCCCTCGCCGCCCTGGCCGCGGCCTTCGACGCGGAGTACCGCGCCACCTACGGCTACGCGACCGGTGAGACGCTCGAGCTGGTGAACGTCCGCCTCGTGGCCGCCGGGGTGCGGCCCGATCGCCTGGACTTCCGCGCGGTGCGGGTGGCGCCGCGGAACGGGGCCGCGCGCCCCGCGCGCCGGCCCGTCTCCTTCGCGCGGGGCGGTGCCCCCGTGGAGACCCCGGTGGTGCCGCGCGAGGCGGTGGCGGCCGGGCTCCGCGGCCCCGCCATCGTCGAGTCCTACGACTCCACCGTCGTGCTGCCCCCCGGGGCCACCGCCGCCCTCGACGCGTGCGGTAACATCGTGATCACGTTATGAGCGGCCCCCCGGCAACGGCGATGGACCCGATCACCTTCGCGGTGGTGAAGAGCGCGCTGGACGCCATCGTGGACGAGATGGCCTATTCCGTCATCCGTACCGCGCGGTCGGAGATCGTGAAGGACGTGATGGATTTCTCCACCGCGCTCTGCGACGCGCGGGGCCGCATGATCGCCCAGGCCAAGACCATCGCCCAGCACCTCGGCGCCATTCCCGACGCCATGGCCTCGGTGCTCGCGGAGCTCGCCGGCGACATCCATCCCGGCGACGTCATGATCGTCAACGACCCGTATCAGGGCGGCATGCACCTGCCCGACATCTTCATGTTCATGCCCATCTTCCTCGACGGCCGCCTCGAGGGCTTCGCGGTGGTGATCGCCCACCACACCGACGTGGGCGGCCGTGTGGCCGGCTCCAACGCCAGCGACTCCACGGAGATCTACCAGGAGGGGCTGCGGCTCCCCGTGGTGAAGCTCTACGAGCGCGGCGTGCCCAGCCGCTCGGTGTTCCGCATCATCGAGAAGAACGTGCGCGTGCCCGGCCGGGTGGTGGGCGACCTCGGCGCGGAGTACGCGGCCTGCCGGGTGGGCGAGCGGGAGCTCCTGAAGCTCATCGCGCGCTACGGCGCGGACGCGACGCGCGGCTATGTCGACGAGCTGCTCGACTACGCCGAGCGCATGACGCGGGCGGAGATCCGGCGCTGGCCCAAGGGGGCCTTCACCTTCACCGACTATCTCGACAGCGACGGCTTCGACGACACGCCGGTGCCCATCACCGCCACCATCACCGTGCACGAGGACCACCTCACCGTGGACTACGCGGGAACGTCCCCCCAGGTGAAGGCCGCGCTCAACTCCACGCTGTCCTTCACCAAGTCGTGCACGTATCTCTCCGTGCGCTCGGTGCTGCAGCCGGGCATCCCCAACAACGCCGGCGTCTTCCGCGCCATCGAGGTGCGGGCGCCCGAGGCTTCGGTGGTGAATCCCGTGCTGCCGGCGGCCTGCGCGGCGCGCGCCCTCACCGGCTACCGCATCCTCGACGTCATGATGGGCGCCCTCGCCCAGATCGTGCCCGACAAGGTGCCGGCGGCGGGCGAGGGCGGCAACACCGTGGTCTGCATCGGCGGCTATCAGGGCAACCGCGAGCCCTTCATCATCGTGGACATGATCTGCGGCGCCTGGGGCGGGCGCCCCGACAAGGACGGCATCGAGGCGGTGACCAATCCCTCGCAGAACATGTCGAACACGCCGGTGGAGGTCCTGGAGGCCCAGCATCCCATCCGCATCGACGAGTATGCGTTCGTGCCCGACTCCTGCGGCGCGGGGAAGTGGCGCGGCGGGCTCGGCCTCGCCCGCCAGTACACCCTCCTCGCCGAGGAGGCCACGCTCCAGCTCCGCTCCGACCGGATGAAATTCCGGCCCTACGGCCTGGCCGGCGGCGGACCCGCCGCGCCCACGCGCAACGTCCTGAATCCCGCGGGCGAGGCCACCCCGCTCCCCGCCAAGCTCACGGGCACGCTGCGGCGTGGGCAGAGCATCCGCCACGAGCAGGCCGGCGGCGGCGGCCATGGTGACCCCTTTTCGCGCGACCCCGGGCGGATCGCCGCCGACGTCGCCAATGGTAAGATCACCGCCGAGTACGCGCGACGCGAGCATGGAGTGGTCGCCGACCCGGCCACCGGAGTGGTGGACGCGGCAGCCACCGCGGCGCTCCGCGCGAGGAAGGCATCGGCATGACGTCTCGACGCGCGCTCGTTTTCGGAGGACTCGCCTTCGCGGCCTTCGCCCTCATCGGACGCCCGGCGCACGCCGCCGGGAAGCCGACCATCACCGTCCACCGCTCTCCCACCTGAGGCTGCTGCACGGCGTGGGTGGGCCACCTGCGCGAGAACGGCTTCACGGTGACGGAGCGGAACGAGACCGACGTCGCGCCGGTGAAACGGCGCCTCGGGGTGCCGGCGGCGCTGGACTCCTGCCACACCGGGCTCGTCGAGGGCTATGTCATCGAGGGTCACGTGCCCGCGGACCTGATCGACCGCCTGCTCAAGGAGCGGCCGAAGGTGCTCGGGCTCGCCGTGCCGGGGATGCCGGTGGGCTCGCCCGGCATGGAGTCGCCCGGTCAGAAGCCCGAGCGCTATCGCGTGCTCACGTTCGACCGCTCCGGCCGCACCACCGTCTTCGCCACGCGCTAGACAGGCCGGGCGCGGGACGCTAGCATCCCTCCGCACGAGCCCGTCGATGCGAGGTGACCCATGAGCGCTGAATCCGACCGTCTCGAGGAAGCCCGCAGCCACACGATCCCCTGGCGGAAGTGGGGCCCCTACCTGTCGGAGCGCCAGTGGGGGACGGTGCGGGAAGATTACAGTGATTCGGGCGACGCCTGGAACTACCTGAGCCACGACCAGGCGCGCTCGCGCGCGTATCGCTGGGGGGAGGACGGGCTCGCCGGCGTCTCGGACGACGGACAGCGCCTGTGCTTCGCCCTCGCCCTCTGGAACGGCAAGGATCCCATCCTCAAGGAGCGGCTGTTCGGGCTCACCAACAGCGAGGGCAATCACGGCGAGGACGTCAAGGAGTACTACTTCTACCTCGATTCCACGCCGACCCACTCCTACATGAAGTACCTCTACAAGTATCCGCAAGCGCCCTATCCCTACTCCGACATCGTCGAGACCAATCGCAAGCGCGGCCGGCTCGCCATGGAGTACGAGCTGCTCGACACCGGCGTCTTCGACGACGATCGATACTTCGACGTGTTCGTGGAGTACGCCAAGGCCTCTCCCGAGGACATCCTCGTCCAGATCACGGTGGAGAACCGGGGGCCGGACGCGGCCGCGCTG
Organism: Candidatus Methylomirabilota bacterium; assembly: GCA_035281625.1. Classification (GTDB taxonomy): domain Bacteria; phylum Methylomirabilota; class Methylomirabilia; order Rokubacteriales; family CSP1-6; genus DASRWT01. Next base: position 70,218 of record DATEDO010000219.1, on the reverse strand, counting down.
CACGTGCTGCCGACCCTCTGGTTCCGCAACACGTGGTCCTGGGGCGGCGATGCGACGCGCCCTCTGCTCCGGCAGAGCGCTACCGGGGTGATCGACGCCACGCATGCCACCCTCGGCGCCCGCCGCCTCTCCTGCGACGGCGCGCCGCCGCTGCTCTTCACCGAGAACGAGACGAACACCGAGCGCCTCTTCAATACGGCCAACCGCACGCCGTACGTCAAGGATGGCATCGGGAATTGCGTCGTCCACGGACGGCGGGACGCGGTGAACCCCCGGCAAGAGGGCACGAAGGCCTCCGCCCATTACCAGGTCACCGTGGGCGCCGGACAGTCGCGGACGATCCGGCTCCGCTTGCACGATCCGGCGGTGGCGACCCCCTTCGGCGACTTCGACGCCGTGATGGCCACGCGCCGTGAGGAGGCGGACGCCTTCTACACCACCGTCATCCCGAAGACGCTCAGCGCCGACGCCGCCCGGGTGATGCGGCAGGCGCTGGCCGGCATGCTCTGGTCCAAGCAGTTCTACTTCTACGACGTCGATCGCTGGCTCGAGGAGCGCGGGGCGGGCGTGGCCGATCCCAACCGGCGCCGGGCCCCCCGCAACGAGCACTGGCACCATGTGTACAACGCCGACATCATCTCGATGCCGGACAAGTGGGAGTACCCGTGGTACGCGGCGTGGGACCTCGCCTTCCACGTGCTCGCGCTGACCCTCGTGGACGAGGAGTTCGGCAAGCATCAGCTCGACCTGATGCTCCGGGAGCCGTACCTCCACCCCAGCGGGCAGATCCCCGCGTACGAGTGGAACTTCGGGGACGTGAATCCCCCCGTGCACGCGTGGTCCACCATCTTCACCTACTCGCTCGAGCGCGCCCGCCGCGGGCGCGGCGATCTCGACTGGCTCGAGCGCTCCTTCCACAAGCTTCTGTTGAATTTCACCTGGTGGGTCAACCGCAAGGACCGGGCCGGGAACAACGCCTTCGAGGGCGGCTTCCTCGGGCTGGACAACATCGGGGTCTTCGACCGGAGCGCCCCGCTGCCCACCGGGGGATACCTCGAGCAGGCCGACGGCACCGCATGGATGGCGCTCTTCTGCCAGAACATGATCGAGATCGCGGGGGAGCTGACGCTGCACCGTCCGGTCTACTCCGACATGATGGTGAAATTCGTGGAGCACTTCCTCTGGATCGCCTCCGCCCTCATGCGCGCCGGCGAGGGCGTGGGGATGTGGGACGAAAGAGACGGCTTCTTCTACGACGTGCTCCGGCTGCCCGACGGCCGGGCCGAGCGGCTGAAGGTGCGTTCGATGGTGGGGCTCCTCCCCCTCTGCGCGGTGACGGTCTTCGAGGGCAAGGTGCTGGACAAATATCCGGAGCTCCAGGAGCCGCTGCGCGCCTTCCTCGCCTCGCGTCAGGAGCTGCGGTCCTTCATCCACGACCCCGTGAAGCTCGGCCACTCCGGACGGCGGCTCGCCGCGGTCCTGGACGAGGCGCGCCTCCGCCGGGTGCTCACGATCATGCTGGACGAGAACGAGTTTTTCAGCCCTTACGGCATCCGCGCGGTGTCCCGCCACCACGAGGAGCATCCTTACGTGTTTCACGTGGGCCGGCAGGAGTATCGGGTGTCGTATCTCCCCGCGGAATCCGACAGCGGGATGTTCGGCGGTAACTCCAACTGGCGCGGGCCCATCTGGATGCCGGTGAACGCGCTCCTCATCCGGGCGCTTCTCCAGTACTACATGTTCTACGGCGACGACTTCACCATCGACTGCCCGACCGGCTCCGGACGGCGCATGACGCTCTATCAGGTCGCCGAGGAGCTGACACGCCGGCTCTCGAGCATCTTCCTGCGCGACGCCGAAGGCCGGCGGCCGGTATACGGCGGGAGCCGGAAGTTCCAGGAGGATCCGCACTGGCGCGACTACCTCCACTTCTACGAATACTTCCACGGTGACAACGGCGCGGGCCTGGGGGCGAGCCATCAGACCGGCTGGACCGGCGTCATCGCCCGCGGCATGCATCTCTTCGCGACGAGCACCGCCGAGGAGTTCCTCGCGCTCGGCAAGGTCGCCTCCGCCGTCGAGACGGAGCCGGTCAAGCCCCGCGCCGGCGCGGCGCCCGGCCGGAGACGGTCCGGTGGCTGAGCCACGCCATCCCTCGCTCTACCAGATCAACACCCGCGTGTGGCTCACGGAGCGGGCGCGCGCGCTGGGCCGCCCCGCCACGCTCGACGACATCCCGGACGCGGAGCTCGACCGCGTGGCCGCGATGGGCTTCGACTGGGTGTGGCTGCTCAGCGTGTGGCAGACGGGCGAGGCGGGCCAGCAGGTCTCGCGGAGCAATCCCGAGTGGCGACACGAGTTCGAGGCCACGCTGCCCGACCTCCGCGAGGAGGACATCGGAGGATCCGGATTCGCCATCACCGGCTACACGGTGCACGCCGCCCTGGGCGGCGACGGGGCGCTCGCCCGGCTGCGGGAGCGCCTCCGCGGCCGCGGCCTCCGGCTGATGCTCGACTTCGTCCCCAACCATACCGGCCTGGACCATCCCTGGGTCGAGGGCCATCCCGCCCACTACGTGGCCGGGACCGAGATGGACCAGGCCCGCGCGCCGCAGAACTACGTCTGGATCAAACGGACGCACGGCGAGCTCCTCCTCGCCCACGGCCGCGACCCGTACTTCTCGGGGTGGCCGGACACGCTGCAGCTCGACTACAGCAATCCCGCCACCGCGGAGGCGATGACCGGCGAGCTCCTGAAGATCTCCCAGCAGTGCGACGGGGTGCGCTGCGACATGGCCATGCTGGTCCTGCCGGACGTGTTCGAGCGGACGTGGGGGCGGCGCGCGGTCTCGTTCTGGCCCCAGGCCACCGCGCGGGTGCGCGAGCGGCTGCCCGGCTTCCGCTTCATGGCCGAGGTCTACTGGGATCTCGAGTGGGAGATGCTCCAGCGGGGCTTCGACTACGCGTACGACAAGCGGCTCTACGACCGCCTCCGCGACGGGCACGCCCGTCCGGCACGCGAGCATCTCCACGCCGGGCTCGACTACCAGGCCCGGCTCGCGCGCTTCCTGGAGAACCACGATGAGCCACGGGCCGCCGCCACCTTCTCCCCCGGCATGCACGAGGCGGCGGCGGTGGTCACGTTCCTGTCCCCGGGACTGCGGTTCTTCCATCAGGGCCAGCTCGAGGGCCGCCGAAAGCGCATCTCGCCGCATCTCGTCCGGGCCCCGCAGGAGCCCCTGGACGACGCCCGGCACAAGTTCTATCTGAGGCTGCTCACCGTCCTGGCCCAGCCCGTCGTGCGCGAAGGCGACTGGCGCCTGCTCGAAGCCTCCCCCGCGTGGGACGGCAACTGGACCTGGGACTGCTTCATCGTCTCGGCCTGGGACGGGGCGAGCGGCCAGCGGCGGCTCGCCGCCGTCAACTACGCGGGGCATCAGGCCCAGTGCTATGTCCGCTTGCCGTATCCCGATCTCGCCGGACGATCCGTCCGGCTCCAGGATCTCCTCGGCCCCGCCCGGTACGATCGCGACGGCCACGAGCTCGTGTCCCGCGGACTCTACCTGGACCTGCCGGCCTGGGGATACCACGTGTTCGAGGTGACCGCCCGATGACCACCGCGGAGGCGTCGGATCCCTACGATTTCTCGCTCGTGCTGGGCGGGCCCCTCTATCAGCTCGTCCGGCGCGCGCACCTCTCCGGTGACGCGCTCGAGCACCTGCGGCGCCGCATCGTCGTCATCGCGCTTTTCGCCTGGCTTCCCCCTTTCCTCCTGTCGGTCGTGGCGGGACGCGCGTGGGGGTCGGCGGTGCAGGTGCCGTTCGTCATGGACGTCGAGGTGCACACGCGACTGCTCCTGGCCGTCCCGCTCCTCATCGTCGCCGAGCTGGTGGTGCATCAGCGCATGCGGCACCTGATCCGGCAATTCCTCGAGCGCGACCTCATCGCGGAGGAGTCCCGGGCGCGCTTCGACGCGGCGGTGGCCTCGGCCCTGCGTCTGCGGAACTCGATCGTGGCGGAGCTGCTCCTCATCGCCTTCGTGTACGTGGGCATCGTGTTCCTCTGGCCCCACTACGCCATCCTGCACGCCTCGACCTGGTATTCCCTGCCGGGCGAGGGCGGCTACCGCCTCACCCCCGCCGGATGGTGGCTCGCCTATGTGAGCGTGCCGATCTTCCAATTCCTCCTCTTCCGCTGGTACTTCCGCATCTTCATCTGGATCCGCTTCCTCTCGAAGGTCGCGCGGTGCCGCTTGAAGCTCGTGCCCACCCATCCCGACCGCGCCGGGGGGCTCGGCTTCCTCACCAATACCGCCGTGGCCTTCGCACCGCTCCTGGCCGCCCACGGCGTGCTCCTCTCGGGCTTCCTCGCCAACCGGATCTTCTTTCAGAGCGCCGTCTTGACGGATTTCAAGCTGGAGCTGGCCGCGGTGGTCCTCTTCCTGCTCCTGATCGTGGTGGGGCCTCTGCTCTTCTTCACGCCTCACCTCGCCACCGCGCGGCGCGTGGGCCTGCGCGAGTACGGCACCCTCGCCGGCCGCTACGTCCGGGAGTTCGACTCCAAGTGGCTACGCGGGACGCCCCCGGCCGAGCCGCTGGTCGGCAGCGCCGACATCCAGTCCCTGGCCGACCTGGCCAATAGCTTCGAGGTCATCCGCAGCATGAGCATGGTGCCCTTCACCAGGCAGACCGTGGTGCAGCTGGCGGTGATCACGCTCCTTCCCGTGGCCCCGCTCCTCCTCACCATGATTTCTCTGGAGGAGCTCATGCAGCGCCTCCTCCAGGTCGTGCTGTAGGCCGATCGCGCCGCCCCCGCGACGAAGCCCGCCTCCGTCCCAACCCCATGGGACCTTCGTCCCATGGAGGGGTGCGTCGGGCCGAGGGTAGATTCTCCCCGCACGCAAGACGTCGTCGCACTGGGGAGGGAGTTTGCCGATGAGACGGTCCGTGATTGCGTTGGCAGGGATGGCCCTCGCGCTGTGGCCCGGCCTCGCGTCCGCGGAGGACGCGCCGCCGCCGCCACCCCACCACGAGGCTCCGATCGAGCGGCTCTTCGACCCCCTGCAGCAGGCGCTGCAGGCCAGCGCCCTGCCGAAGTTCATCAAAGACACCGATCTCAAGGTGCATTTCCGCATCTACTACTTCAACCGTAACAACACCGACGATTCGAAGAACGAAGCGCTCGCCACCGGCGGGTGGATCACGTATCAGTCGGGCTGGCTCGCGGACACCTTCGCGATGGGCGCCACGCTCTACGGCTCGCTGAAGCTCTACGGGCCGGAGGACCGCGACGGCACCCTCCTTCTCAAGCCCAGTCAGGAAAGCTACTACGTGCCGGGCGAGGCCTGGGGCGCGCTGAAGTACGAGGACTACGTCATCGTCAAAGGCTACCGCCAGCAGGTGAACCAGGGCTACATCAACCCCGCCGACAACCGCATGACGCCCAATACCTTCCAGGGGGTGACCGTGGGAGGCAAGGTGGCGTGGGTGGAGTATCTCGGCGGCTTTCTCTGGAAGATCAAGCCGCGGAACGCGGATGAGTTCATCAGCATGTCCGAGCAGGCGGGGGCGCGGGACACCAACGAGGGCGCCGGGTTCGGCGGCGTCCGCCTCACCCCCCTCCCGGGGCTCCGGGTCGACATCAACGACTCCTACGGCGTCGACACCATCAACACCTTCTACACCGAGGTGGCCTACGAGATCCCGCTGAACCAGGCGATGAAGATGCGCCTCGGCGCCCAGTTCACGGATCAGCGGGGAGTGGGGGATGCCCTGCTGGGTCCCACGATCGACGGCCGGCACTGGGCGACGCAGCACGGCGGCGGTCGGGCGCAGCTCGTCATCGGCGATCTCACCCTGACCGGCGCGTTCACCCTCACCGCGAAGGGGAACAACATCCAGAAGCCCTGGGGCAGCTCTCCGTCCTATCTCTCCCTGATCGACCAGGACTTCGACCGCGCCAACGAGAAGGCGTTCCTGATCGGCGCGGCCTACGACTTCTCGAGCGTGCTCACGAAGGGGCTCAGCGCCACCATGAACATGGCGTGGGGCAAGGACGCCATCAACCCGTCGAACGGGAGGCCGGCGCCGGACCAGGGCGAATACGATCTCACCGTCGACTACCGGCCGCCCTTCAAGTGGCCGGCCTTCCTGCAGGGGCTGTGGTTCCGGGCGCGCGGCGCGATTCTCGATCGGCAAGACGCGCGCGCCACCGGGTATCAGGTGCGCTTCATCATCAACTGGGAGCGAGATCTTCTGTGATCTCGTGTTGGGAAGCCGGGGAGGTTATCTAGCCATGGCCAAGGCGGAAGGCGAGCGCAAGGCGCAGGATTTTCAGGATTTCTTCTCGGCGGCGGAGGCGCGGATCGACCGCTGGCGCGAGCTCGGCGCCATCGGCCGAGCGTGGGAAGCGGCGGTATCGCGCGGATCATCGGCGGAGTCCGCGCACCCGGACGCCTCCCGGCTGCTCACCGAGCTGTCCGCGCTGGAGGACTACTGGGCCTACCCCGGCCCCCACCTCATGGGGACGGTGGCGGAGGCGCTCAAGGAGCGGAACGCCGCCGTGTTCGCCCGGCTCGTGGGCAAGATCTCGACGGCCCTGGTCACCGGCGCCTACCGTCATGACACCAAGGCGTGGGACCCGCTCGAGGAAGGAGAGAGCCGGGTGGCGGACGTGCTGCCCCCCGACGTACAGCCGGGCAACGGGCACAAGCCCTACTTCGAGGTCCTCATCGTCACGCCCAACGACCCGAGCCGCTGGGAGCGGTCCCGCGCCGATCTGCGCCGGCTGCGCCGTCCGGAAGACTCCTTCGTCTACGAGGTCGTGCAGGTCGGCAGCTTCGAGGACGCGGCGATCGGCGCCATGTTCAACACCAATGTGCAGGCCGTGGTGATCTACGACGGGTTCCAGTTCCGCTCCCGCCACGAGATGCCGGCGCTGCGCGATACCCTCCTGCGGAACCTCCGCGTGGACCCCGCGAGCATCGAGCCGGGCGCCCTCGCCGGCGCCCTCGCGCGAGCCATCAAGGGCTACCGTCCGGAGCTGGACCTCTACCTCCTCACCGACCGCGCCGTCGAGCACCTGGCCGGCAGCGCCGAGGTGGCGCCCATCCGGCGGGTCTTCCACCAGGTCGAGGAGCTGATGGAGATCCACCTCTCCATCCTCGACGGCGTGAGCGACCGCTTCGAGACGCCCTACTTCAGCAACTTGAAGAAGTACGCGCAGCGGCCCATCGGCACCTTCCACGCGCTCCCCATCGCGCGCGGCAAGTCCGTATTCCGCTCGAACTGGATCCGCGACATGGCCCAGTTCTACGGGACCAATCTCTTCCTGGCCGAGTCCTCCGCCACCACCGGCGGCCTCGACAGCCTGCTCGAGCCCACCGGCAACATCAAGAAGGCCCAGGATCTCGCCGCCCGCGCCTTCGGCGCCAAGCGCGCGTATCTCGCCACCAACGGCACCTCGACCTCGAACAAGATCGTGGTGCAGGCGGTGTGCCGGCCCGGCGACATCGTGATCGTCGACCGCAACTGCCACAAGTCGCACCACTACGGCTTCGTGCTGGCGGGTGCCCAACCCTACTACGTCGAGGCCTACCCGCTGACGCAGTACTCGATGTACGGCGCGGTGCCGCTCAGGACCATCAAGGCGGCGCTCCTCGCCTGCAAGGCCGAGGGCACCCTTTCGCGCGTGCGGGCGGTGGACCTCACCAACTGCACCTTCGACGGCCACATGTACAACCCCACCCGGGTGATGGAGGAATGCCTGGCCATCAAGCCGGACCTCATCTTCCTCTGGGACGAGGCGTGGTTCGGCTTCGCTCGCTTCAACGCCTTCCATCGGCGGCGCACCGCCATGGGCGCCGCCGCCACGCTCACGGCGCGCTATCGCGACCCCGCCTACCGCGAGCGCTACAAGGCGTTCGCCGCGAAGCACGGGACGCTCGATCCCAATGACCGCTCGCTCCTCGACACGCACCTCCTGCCCGACCCGGACAAGGCGCGCATCCGCGTCTATCAGACCCACTCCACCCACAAGTCGATGTCCGCGCTCCGGCAGGGCTCGATGATCCTCGTCTGGGACGAGGACTTCCACCACGTGGAGGGGCCGTTCCAGGAGGCGTTCCTCACCCACACCTCCACCTCGCCGAATCTCCAGATCATCGCCTCCCTCGACGTGGCGCGGCGCCAGATGGAGCTGGAGGGGTACGAGCTCACGATGAAGATGACCGAGCTCGCCCTGCGCCTCCGACGCGAGATCAACACCCACCCGCTCATCTCCAAGTACTTCCACGTGGCCACGCCCGAGGAGATGGTGCCGGCGGAGTTCCGCGCCTCCGGCATCAAGGACTACGGGCCGCCCCACTCCACCTGGCGGCAGGCCATCGAAGCCTGGGACGAAGACGAGTTCGCCCTCGACCCCACGCGCCTCACCATCATCTGCGGCTCGGCCGGCTTCGACGGCACCCAGTTCAAGGGCATGCTGGCGGAGCGCTTCGACATCCAGATCAACAAGACCTCGCGCAACAGCATCCTCGTCCAGACCAACATCAACAACACGCGGAGCGACGCCGCCCTTCTCATCAAGGTGCTGGCCGACCTCTCGCGCGAGATCGAGCAGCGCCTGGCTCAGGGCGGCCCCGCGGAGCAGGCCACCTTCGCGGCGCGGGTGAAGTCGCTCATGACCGACGTGCCCGACCTGCCGAACTTCAGCCGCTTCCAGGACGCGTTCCGCGACAACCCGAAGGGCGCGAGCAACGAGGGCCACGTGCGTCCGGCCTTCTTCATGGCCTACGACGAGGCCAACTGCGAGTTCGTGAAGCTCGCCAGCCCGGACATCGACAAGCGGCTGAAGAGTGGGCCCGAGATGGTGTCCGCCAACTTCGTGATCCCCTACCCCCCGGGCTTCCCCATCATGGTCCCCGGCCAGGTGATCACCGGGGAGACCATCACGTTCATGCGGAAGCTGGACGTGAAGGAGATCCACGGCTACCAGGCCTCACAGGGGCTCAAGCTCCTGAAGCCGGACGTGCTCGCCGCCCGGAAGAAGAACGGAGGGAACCATGCTTGAGTGGTTCGCCGCGACATTCCGTCAGTACCCCGAGATCGCGATCTTCCTCGCCATCGGTCTCGGCTACTACTTCGGCAAGTTCACCTTCAAGGGCATCGGCCTCGGCTCGGTGACCGCGACCCTACTCGCCGGCGTCATCATCGGCCAGCTCGGGATCACCATCAATCAGCCGCTGAAGGCCTTCGCCTTCCTCATGTTCCTCTTCGCGGTGGGCTACGGGGTGGGCCCCCAGTTCGTCAGAGGGGTGGCGAAGGACGGCCTGCCGCAGGCGATCTTCTCCGTGGTTCAGTGCGTGTTCAGCCTGCTGGTTCCCGTCGCCATCGCCAAGGCGGCGGGTTATGACCTGGGGTATGCCGCGGGCCTCTACTCCGGCTCCCAGACCATCTCCGCGGCGATGGGGCTCTCCACCGACGCCATCAACCGGCTCGGCCTCCCCCCCGACCAGGTGAAGGGCCTGCTCGACAACATGCCCATCGCCTACGCCGTGACCTACATGTTCGGTACGGTGGGCTCGGCCATCGTGATCGCCCTCGTCTGTCCCGCCCTCGTTCGCATGGACCTCGTCGCCGCCTGCAAGGAGTACGAGAGGATGCAGGGCGGCACCGCCGCCATGGGTGGCGCCGGGTCGGCGTGGCACAAGTGGGAGCTGCGGGCGTTCAAGGTACGGCCGGGCGGCAAGGCCATCGGCCTCCGCGCCGTCGAGGCGGAAGCCATGGTGCCGGATGCCCGCGTCTTCGTCGAGCGCATCCGCCGGACCAACGGGACCATCGAGGATGCGGCGGCCGACACCGTGATCCGCGAAGGCGACATCGTCGCCGTCGCCGGGGCGCGAGAGGTCCTCGTGAAGGTGATCGGCGAGGCCGCGCAGGAGGTGGACGACCCCGAGCTGCTGAACGTCCCGGTCGAGGGCGTGGACGTCTACGTGACGAGCAAGGAGGTCGACGGCAAGACCCTCGCCGAGCTGGCCACGCTGCCCGTGGCGCGCAGCGTGTTCCTGTCGAAGATCGTCCGCGGCGCCGTCGCGACGTCCATCCCGATCCTGCCCAATACCAAGATCTACCGTGGGGACATCCTCACCCTGGTCGGCCGCACCCAGGACACGTCCGCCGCCGCCAAGGTGATCGGCGTGCCCGACCGGCCGTCCGACGTGGCCGACATGGCGTTCGTCGGCGTCGCCGTCACGCTCGGCGCGCTGGTCGGGGCGCTGGTGCTCAAGGTGGCGGGCGTGCCCCTGACGCTCTCGACCGCGGGCGGCGCGCTCATCGCCGGCCTCGTCTTCGGCTGGCTGCGCTCGACCAAGCCGTTCTTCGGGCGCATTCCGTCCCAGACCGTCTGGTTCATGAACTCCGTGGGCCTCAACATCTTCATCGCGATCGTCGGCATCTCGGCGGGCCCCGGCTTCGTCGATGGGTTGAAGACCCAGGGCATCGGCCTCTTCCTCTGGGGCGCGGTCGCCACCACCGTGCCGTTGATCCTCGGGCTCTTCGTCGGCAAGTACATCTTCCGCTTCCACGACGCCATCCTCCTCGGCATCCTGTCCGGCGCGCGCACGACCACGGCGTCCCTCGGTCTCGTCTGCGACCGGGCGCAAAGCCAGATTCCCGCCCTGGGCTATACCGTCACCTATGCGGTCGGCAACACGCTGCTCACGATCTGGGGCATGGTCCTCATCATGCTCTTGTCGTGACGACGAGCCATCACGCCACTCAGGAGAACACCATGGCCATCGACCTGACGCAGTTCGACAAGATGGGGCCGTTCGAGATCAAGGACGAGCTGGCGAAGCTCGCCAAGAAGACGTCCAGGACCACGCAGACTCCCTTCCTCAACGCGGGCCGCGGCAACCCGAACTGGATCGCCACCGACCCGCGCGACGCGTTCTTCCTGCTGGGCCAGTTCGCGTTGACCGAGAGCCGGCGCGTGATGGAGCATCCCGCGGGGGTCGGAGGCATGCCCGCGGCCCAGGGCATCGCGGGGCGCCTGGACGCCTGGCTCGCGAAGCACTCCGACATGCTCGGCGCGGACTTCCTCAAGAAGATGGTTCCGTTCGCGGTGAAGGAGTTCAAGTTCGAGCCGGACGCCTTCGTCCACGAGATCGTGGACTCCATCATCGGCGACAACTACCCCGTGCCCGACCGGATGCTCGTGCACAACGAGCGCATCGTGCACGAGTACATCCAGTGGGCGGTGTGCGGCAATCCGCGGCCCCCCGGAAAGTTCGACCTCTACGCGGTGGAAGGCGGCACCGCGGCGATGTGCTACCTGTTCAAGTCGCTCAAGGCCAATCGCCTGCTCCTGCCGGGCGACACCATCGCCCTCGGCACGCCCATCTTCACGCCGTACCTCGAGATGACGCACCTCGAGGACTACGCGCTGAACGTGGTCAATATCGCCTCGCCGCAGGAGAACCGCTTCCAGCCCACCGACGCGGAGCTGAAGAAGCTCGAGGACCCGAAGGTCAAGGCCTTCTTCCTCGTCAATCCCGGCAATCCCACCGGGGTGGCGCTCAGCAAGGAGTCCATCGGCAAGATCGCGACGCTGGTGAAGACCAAGCGCCCCGACCTCATGCTCCTCACCGACGACGTGTACGGGACCTTCGTGCCCGGCTTCCGGTCACTGCTGGGCGAGCTGCCGCAGAACACTCTCGGCGTCTACTCCTACTCGAAGTATTTCGGCTGCACGGGCTGGCGGCTGGGCGTCATCGCGCTGCACGAGGACAACATCTACGACACGATGATCGCCAAGCACACCGGCGACACGCTGAAGGCGCTCGACAAGCGCTACGGCGCGCTCACCCTCGAGCCGAGGAAGATCAAGTTCATCGATCGCATCGTGGCGGACAGCCGCGACGTCGGCCTGAACCACACGGCCGGCCTCTCGCTCCCGCAGCAGGTCATGATGACGATGTTCTCCCTGTCCGAGCTGATGGACGCGGAGAAGCGCTATCAGAAGGCCTGCATGGAGATCGTGCACCGACGGGCCCGCGCGCTCCTCGACGGGCTGGGCCTGGAGGTCGCCCCCAACCCGCTGTTCAATGCCTACTACGGGCTCATCGATTTCGAGTTCTGGGCCCGGAAGAACATCGGCGAGGATGCGGTCGCTTATCTCAAGAAGAACGTCCATCCCCTGGACCTCGCGTTCCGGCTCGCCGAGACCCACGGGATCGTGCTCTTGAACGGCGGCGGCTTCGAGGCGCCGGACTGGTCCCTGCGCGTCTCCCTCGCCAATCTCGGCGACGACGTGTACGACGACATCGGACGCGGCGTGCGCGCCATCGCCCGCGGCTACCGCGACGCCTACGAGGCCTCGAAGAAGGCCCCGAAGGCCTAGCCTCTGATCCAATAGGTGACAGGAAAGACGGGGGTCGGACGTATGATCGGCCGATGAATCGCGACAGCATGGGGCCCGGAGACGCCGCGTGCGGACGATAGACTTCGATCTCATCTCCACGCTGCTGGTCTCCATCGCGGTGCTGTTCCTGGGCCGCCTCCTCGTGGCCCACGTGCCCCTGCTGTCGCGGTTGAACATCCCCGCGCCCGTCGTCGGCGGCGGCCTGATGGCCCTACTCCTCGCCGTGGTGGACGGCGTCCTGCACGTGCGGCTGGGCTTCAACCTGGGGCTGCGCGACGTCCTGCTCCTCATGTTCTTCACGACGGTCGGCCTCGCCGCCGACGCGCGGATGCTGGTCAAGGGTGGCCCGCGGCTGGCCATATTCCTCGGGATCAGCGTGGTGCTCATCGTGGTGCAGAACCTCATCGGGATCAGCGCGGCGCGCGCCATGGACATGCATCCCGTGGTGGGCCTCCTCGGAGGATCCATCACCCTGGTCGGCGGGCACGGGACGGGCGCGGCCTATGCGGGCCGGCTCGGCGAAACCATGAACCTCCAGGGGATCATGGAGCTCACCATGGCGTGCGCCACCGCGGGCCTGGTCATCGGCGCCGTGCTGGGCGGTCCCGTGGCCGAATACCTCCTCAGGCGGCACAAGCTGCAGGGACCGGCGCCCGGCGCCGACGCGGACGCCGACGGGACGCCCGACGCCGCCGAGGCGGATTCCGTCACCTCGCAGTCCTTGCTCACCACGCTCTTCGTCATCCTGCTCTGCCTGGCCGGCGGGAAGCTGCTCGTGGGCCTGGTCGCGGGCACCGGATTCATCCTGCCGGACTTCGTGTTCTCGCTCCTGCTCGGGGTCGTGATCCGGAATGCCTCGACGGCGACCGGTCTGTTCCAGATGAGCGACGCCACCGTGGACGTGGTGGGCAACGTCGCGCTGTCCATGTTCCTGGTCATGGCGCTCATGACCATGCGATTGCTCGACCTGGTGAACCTGGCGGGCCCGCTGCTGGTGATCCTGGCCACTCAGACCATCATCATCACGCTCTACGCCACGCAGGTGACGTTCCGCGTCATGGGACAAACCTACGACGCCGCCATCATGTCCGCGGGGCAGATCGGCTTCGGCATGTCGTCCACCGCCTGCGCGCTCGCCATCATGAAGTCGGTGACCGACCGCCACGGGCCCTCCCCACTCGCCTTCCTCATCGTGCCCATGGTGGGCGCCTTCTTCATCGACATCACCAACGCGTTCATCATCCAGGCCTACCTGGCCCTGCCGATGTTCGGGTTCTGATCCATGAAGCGTCTCGCGCTGGCCTTGTTCCTGGCGCTTGCCGTCGCGGCGCTGGGCTGTTCGCGCGGGCCGGACGCCACCGCGCTGCGCACCGAGGTGAAGACGAAGCTCGATCAGCGCTTCAAGCCGGGGCTCTTCGAGCTGGTCGCGCTCCGGCGCCAGGGCAGCTCTCCCCTGCCCGACGCGGAAAGCGGGGCGAGCCGGCTCGCCGTCTACTACAACGCCACCCTGAAGCTCGCCCAGACCTACGACTTCGGTGACTGGGAAGGCCTGAGCCCGGGGACCCTGGCCCAGGTGCTCGGCGCGACCGAGAAGGGCATCTTCGGGGTGAAGCCCGGCGAGACCAAGCCGGGCGAGGAGATCCGGGTGTACGGGAGCTCCACTTACGAGTGGGTGGGGAACCGCTGGCAAGGCGTGGAGAGCGCCGCCGCCGGGGTAAGACGGCCGTCGGCGCCCGGCGACGCCGCTCCCGCCTCGAAGGCGAAGCAGCTCATCGATCGGCTCGCCGCCATGGTCGACATTCCCCCGCCGGGCGTCCCGAACCAGGAAGATCAGATGATCTCCGAGGAGCTGGATCACGCGCTCAAGGCCATCACGGCGCGCCGGGCGCGGCGCAAGCACGTCTACACCTTCGCCAGCGGGCCCGAGGAAGGCGAATACCATCCAATCTCGGAGGCCGTGGTCGCCCGCGCGCAGCAGATCAACGCGACGGTGAAGGTCCGCAACGTCGAGACCGTCGGCAGCCTGGAGAACGTCCGGCTCATCGCCAGCAAGGAGGCCGACTACGCCCTCGTCCAGTCCGACGTGGCCGCGATGGCGTATGCCGGCGAGGGCGCGTTCGCCCAGGGCGGCGCCGTGACCTCTCTCCGGGCCCTGGGAAGCCTGTTTCCCGAGCCCCTGCACATCGTCGTCTCCGCCAAGTCCCCGATACGGACCGTCGCCGATCTCCGCGGCAAGCGCGTCGCCCTGGGCCCGCTGAACTCAGGTACCCGCGCCGACGCCCTCGCCGTGCTCGCCGCGCATGGGCTCGCCCCGAAGGACCTCGCCGAGGTCCGCGAGGACGGGCTGGAGGACGCCCCGGCCCGGCTCAGAGGTGGCCGCCTGGACGCTTTCTTCGCGACGGTAGGCGCGCCCGCCCGTGAGATACAGCGCCTGGCGACCCGGCATCCGATCCGCCTGCTCTCGCTGGACGTGGACACGGTGGCGGGCCTGGTCAGCCAGAGCCCTGGCCTCGTCCGCCTCATGGTCCCAGCCAACACCTACCCGGGACAACAGGACGGCGTGACGACGGTCGCGGCGACCGCCCTGCTCGTGACGCATGCCGACGTCCCGGAAGGCGAGGCCGCGGTGGTCCTGAAGCTGGTATTCGAGAACACCGACTACGTCTCCCGGGGCGCGGCCCAGGGCGCCAAGATCTCCAAGCGGACCGGGCTACGGGGCATCACGATCCCGGTCCATCCGGCCGCGGGGCGCTACTTCGGCGTTCCGCCCCCGGCTCCCGGGGGCGGGGCGGAGACCAAGCCCAAGAGCTAATCCGGCGGACGGGAGGCGCGGCATGCATTACTTCGTCAGCGCATTGCGTGAGCACCCGGAGCTGGCGATCTTCCTCACCCTCGCGGTGGGCTTCGCCATCGGACGGATCAGGATCGGCTCGTTCAGCCTGGGCACCGTGGTGGGCACGCTGCTGGCGGGAGTCATCATCGGTCAGCTCGATATCAAAGTCCCCGCCATCGTGAAGAACGTCTTCTTCGATCTCTTCCTCTTCACCACCGGCTACAAGGTCGGGCCGCAATTCTTTCGCGGGTTGAAAAAGGACGCGCTGCCCCAGCTCGCGCTCACCGTGGTGCTCTGCGTCACGTGCCTGATCGCCGCGTTCACGGCGGCCAAGCTCTTCGCCTACGACGTGGGCACCGCCGCGGGGCTTCTCGCGGGGGCGTTCACGGAATCCACCGTCATCGGCACGGCCGCGGATGCCATCAACCGGCTCGATCTGCCTCAGGATCAGAGGACCGCGCTCATCAACAACATCCCGGTGGCCTACGCGGTCACCTACCTCATCGGCACCGCCTTCATCGTCTGGTTCATTCCCAGCATCGGCCCCCGGTTGATGCGCGTGAACTTGAAGGAAGAGGCGAGGAAGTACCAGAGCCAGAGCGGGGCGACCGAGGAGCCCGAGCCCGGCGTCCGCTCCGCATTCATGAACTTCGGCGTCCGCGCCTATCGCGTCGCCAACGAGCGCATGATCGGGAAGACGGTGGGCCAGATCGAGGCCTTCCCCAAGGACGTGCGCGTCTTCATCTCGCGCGTCCGGCATGCCGGAGTCATCGTCGAGGCCCGCCCCGACACCGTCATTCAGAAGGACGACGTGGTCGCGGTGATGACTCGCTCCGAGGCGCTGATGGCGCGCGGCACGGTGATCGGCCCGGAGGAGGACGACCGGGAGCTGCTCGACTTCCCGGTCGAGGTGCTCGACGTCGTCGTGACCAGGCGCGACGTCATCGGGAAGAGCATCGCGGAGCTGGCGACCATGGAGGCCGCTCGCGGCGTGTTCCTGCGCCAGCTCACGCGAGTGGGGCAGCCCATGCCGTTCTCCGCGGCAACCCGCGTCGATCGCGGTGACGTGCTGAACCTGGTCGGGGCCAAGGCCGACGTCGAGCGAGCCGCCCGCGAGGTCGGATACGCCGACCGCCCGACCATCACCACGGACATGATCTTCGTCGGCCTCGGGATCTTCCTGGGCGGCCTGGTGGGCCTGCTCACGCTCACGCTCGGGGGGCTTCCCATCACCCTCACCGCCAGCGGCGGCGCCCTCATCATGGGCCTGGTCTTCGGCTGGCTGCGCGCCGTGCATCCCACGTTCGGGCGCATCCCCGAGCCGGCCATGTGGGTATTCGACACCGTGGGCCTGACCGTCTTCATCGGCGTGGTGGGGCTCAGCGCCGGTCCGAGCTTCGTGTCGGGCCTCCAGAAGTCCGGCGTGAGCCTGGTCCTGGTCGGCCTGGTGGTGGCCATCCTGCCCCATGTCACGGCCATTCTCTTCGGCCGATACGTGCTCCGGATGAACCCCCTCATCCTCCTGGGCGCGTGTACCGGAGCGGGGACGATCACCGCCGCTCTGCGGGCCGTCCAGGAGGAGTCCCAGAGCAAGCTGCCGGCCCTTGGCTATACCGTGCCCTATGCCGTGGGAAACATTTTGCTCACCGCCTGGGGGCCCGTCATCGTGGCCCTGTTGGCCTGACGCGTCGCGGAAGACCCACCCGCCCGCCCCGCCGCCGGGTGGACCAAGGTCCTATGGCGCGGGGCGGGCCCGCGATGCGACCCTCGGCCAGCCGGTAGACGTCTGCCCTCGGTGCGGTTTACTGTCAACGGCGGCCAATAGATTCCATCACGCAGGAGCGGGCATGAGACAACACAACCGGCTTGAGCGGGAGCGCCGCGCGGCGGCATGGCTGTTCGCGCTCCTGATACTCTCGACCACCGCCGCGTGCGACCGCGCCAACAGCGCGAAGGTGGCGGCTCCCCCGCCGCCCCCCACCCCCGTGATCGTCGCGGAGGTGGTGCAGCGGTCCGTGCCCATCGTCCGCGAGTACACCGCGCGGACGGAGGGCGTACCCACGATCGAAGTCCGCGCGCGCGTGGCCGGCGTGCTGGAAGAGGTGCTGTTCCAGGAAGGTAGCGAAGTCAAGCAGGGCCAGACGCTGTTCACCATTCAGCGCGAGGAGTACGCGGCCCAGCTCGAGTCGGCGCGCGCCCAGCTCGCCAAGGCCCAGGCCGATCTGATCCGGGCGCGCGACACCTCGGTGGTCGATCGCGTCAAGGCCCAGCTCAACCAGCGCAAGGCCGATCTCGGCAAGGCCCAGCAGGACGTCAACCGCTACCGGCCGCTCGCCCAGGCGCGGGCCATTCCGCAGCAGGATCTCGACACCGCGCTCTCCCAGGAGCAGGTCGCCATCGCGGGGGTGGAGGCGGCGGAGGCGGCCCTCAAGGACGCCGAGCTGGCGCAGCGCACCCAGATCCAGCTCGGCGAGGCCGCCGTCAACTCGGCGAAGGCGGCAGTGACCCAGGCGCAGCTCAACGTGGACTACACCACGGTGAAGTCCCCCGTGACCGGCGTGGTGGGCAAGGTACAGGTGGACCGCGGCAACCTCGTGGGCAAGAGCGAGCCGACCCTGCTCGCCACGGTGTCCGCGATCGATCCCATCTACGCCGACTTCCCGCTCGCGGAAGTCGACTACTTGAAGCTCGCGCCGCGGATCCAGCTGGATCCGTCGGGTCGCGTGCAGAGCTCGGGACCCGCGCTCACGCTGATCCTCGCGGATGGCCGCACGTTCCCGCACAAGGGGCGCGTCGTCTTCGTGGATCGCGCGGTCGACGTCAAGACCGGCACCATCAACATCCGGGCCTCCTTCCCCAACCCGGAGAAGGTCGTGCGCCCGGGTCAGTTCGCCCGCGTGCGCGGCGTGGTGGAGGAGCGTCCCAACGCGGTGCTGGTGCCCCAGCGCGCGGTGATGGACCAGCAGGGAACGAAGATCGTGTTCGCGGTGGGCGCCGACGACAAGGTCGTGCTGAAGCCGGTCGCCCTCGACGAGCGCATCGACGACACCACCATCGTGACCAAGGGCCTCGCCGCCGGCGAGCGCGTGATCGTGGAAGGGATGCAGAAGGTGCGGCCGGGCATGCAGGTGAAGCCGGAGCGGGCCGCGATGGCCAGGCCCGCGGTCCCCGCGGGTGGACCGGCCCCGGCCGCCGCGCCGGCGCCGGGCTCGCCGGGGGCACCGGCGCCGGCCAAGTCCGTGGCGCCGACTCCCCCCAAGCCCGCGTCCGGAGGGTAGCCGGTGGCCCAGTTCTTCATCCGGCGGCCCATCGTCGCCATCGTCATCTCGATCCTGATGGTGCTGATGGGGGTCTACACCCTCAGCAAGCTCTCGTTCGAGCAGTATCCGTTCCTCGCTCCCCCCATCATCCGGGTCACCGCTACCTATCCCGGCGCCTCCGCGGTGGCGGTGGAGCAGTCGGTGGCCACGCCCATCGAGCAGGAAGTGAACGGCGTGGACCGGATGATCTTCATGCAGTCCTCGAACACGAGCGACGGCCGGATGCTGCTGGACGTCTCCTTCCAGGTCGGCGTGGATCAGGACACCGCCAACGTGCTGACCCAGAACCGGGTGGCCTCCGCCCAGGCGCGGCTTCCCCAGGAGGTCAACGCGCAGGGCGTGACGGTGAAGAAGCAGAGCCCGAGCATCCTCATGCTCATCTCCGTCTATTCCCCGAACGGCTCGTACGACGCCAACTACCTGATCAACTACTGCGGCATCAACATTCGCGACCAGATCCTGCGCATCCCCGGCATCGCTCAGGTCGACCTCTTCGGCGGCGCCGACTACGGCATGCGCGTGTGGGTTCGGCCGGACAAGCTGGCCAAGCTCGGCATCACGCCCGCCGACGTGATCAGCTCCATCAAGGAGCAGAACCTCCAGGCGCCGGCGGGGAAGGTCGGCGGGGCGCCCACCCCCAAGGACCAGGAATTCACCTACACCGTGGCGGCGCCCGGCCGCCTCGTGAACCCCGAGGACTTCGAGAACATCATCATCCGGGGCACGGAGGGCGCGCAGCAGGTGCGCATCCGGGATGTGGGCCGGGCCGAGCTGGGCTCGCAGGACTACAACTCCTTCGGACGGATGAATGGGAAGCCCGCCGGCTCCATGGCGGTCTACCTCCTGCCCGGGGCGGATCAGCTCAAGGCGGCGAACGAGATCTACGAGACGATGAAGCGCCAGCAGGGCCAGTTCCCGCCCGACATGGACTACAAGATCGTCTACGACACGACGCCCGCGGTGCAGGCCTCGATCCACGAGATCGTGAAGACCTTCGTCGAGGCCCTCATCCTCGTGACCCTCGTGGTCTTCATCTTCCTCCAGTCCGTGCGGGCGACCATCATCCCGCTCCTGACCATCCCGGTGTCCATCATCGGCACGTTCATCTTCTTCCCGATGCTGGGCTTCTCGGTCAACACGCTCTCGATGTTCGGCCTCGTCCTCGCCATCGGCATCGTGGTGGACGACGCCATCGTGGTGGTGGAGGCGGTCATCCATCACATGGAGCACGGACTCGGGCCGCGCGAGGCCACCCAGCAGGCGATGAAAGAGGTGTCGGCTCCGGTCATCGGCATCGCCCTCATCCTCTCGGCGGTGTTCATCCCCGTCGCTTTCCTGGGCGGGCTCACCGGACAGATGTATCAGCAGTTCGCGCTCACCATCGCCATCTCCGTGCTGCTCTCGGCCTTCAACGCGCTGACGCTCACCCCCGCGCTGTGCGCGATGTTCCTGAAGCCAGGCAGCCACGGCATCTCGTGGGGGCCGCTGGGCGCCTTTTTCCGGGGGTTCAACTGGCTGTTCGACCGGGCGACCAAGGGCTACATCGGCATCGCCGGCCTGCTCGTCCGCCGGTCGATCCTCACCATCCTCCTCGTCGTCGTGGTGGCGGTAGGCGCCGCGCTGTTCGGCGGCGCGCTGCCCGCGGGCTTCATCCCCGACGAGGACCAAGGCATCTTCGGCGTCAACGTGCAGCTGCCGCCCGGCGCATCCCTCGAGCGAACGGCCGGCGTGCTGACGATGGTGGAGGAGATCATCGCCAAGACGCCGGGCGTGGAAGCAAGCACCACCATCGGCGGCTACGGCGTGGTGACCAGCACCTATCAGCCGAACTTCGGCACGGTCTTCGTGCGCCTCAAGCCATGGGAGGAGCGCCACGGGGCCGCGCTCCACGTCAACGGCATCATGGCGCGCCTGCGCCCCCAGTTCGCCCAGATCCCCGAAGCCATCATCTTCCCGTTCAACATCCCCACCATCTCCGGCTTCGGGGCTTCGTCGGGTTTCAAGATGCTCCTCCAGGATCGGAGCGGCACGCTGAGCGTGGACGAGCTGGGCGCCGAGACGCGCAAGTTCCTCGCCGCCGCCCGCGAGCGCCCCGAGCTGGCCAATCTCTTCACCTCGTTCGATCCCAACTACCCGCAGGTGAAGGTGGACCTCGACCGGGAGAAGGCGCGGAGCCTGGGTGTCCCCATCAACGACGTCTTCCAGGCGATGTCGGCGGCCATGGGCGCGGCCTACGTGAACGACTTCAACCGCTTCGGCCGCCTCTACCGTGTGTACGTCCAGGCCGAGGCCGACTATCGGCGGCGCCCCGAGGACATCGGGCAAGTGTATGTCCGGAGCCAGGCCACGGGAACCATGATCCCGCTGTCCACCCTCATGACGATCACGCCGGTCGCGAGCACCGAGATCACCACGCGCTTCAACCTCTTCCGCTCGGTGGAAGTCTCCGGCGCGCCCGGGCGCGGCTACACCTCCGGCCAGGCCCTCGCCGCGCTGGAAGAGGTGTTCCGCGCCAACATGCCGAAGGAGATGGGCTACGCCTACTCCGCCCTGTCCTACCAGGAGAAGGTGGCGCCGCCCGCCGCGCCCACGTTCATCCTCGCCATCATCTTCGTGTTCCTCCTGCTCGCCGCGATGTACGAGAGCTGGCGGCTGCCCTGGGCGGTGCTGCTCGGTTCGCCCATGGTCGTGCTGGGCGCGAGCTTCGGCGTATGGCTGATGGGCTACGACAACAACGTCTACGTCCAGATCGGCAACATCATGCTGATCGGCCTCGCCGCCAAGAACGCCATCCTCATCGTGGAGTTCGCCAAGCTCAAGAACGAGGAAGGCATGTCCTACGGCGACGCGGCGCTCGAGTCCGCCCGCCTGCGGTTCCGGCCCATTCTCATGACCGCCTTCGCCTTCATCCTGGGCGTGGTGCCGCTGATGCTGGCGGCGGGGGCCGGGGCCGGAGCCCAGAACGTCATGGGCACGTCCGTGTTCTGGGGGATGCTCATTGCCACCGCGCTGGGCGTGTTCATCATCCCGGGCAACTTCACCTTCGTGGAAAGTCTTGGCCGCGGCCGCGGGAAACCGGTGGTGGCCGCCCCCCCGGCGGTGGTCAGGCCGGCGGAGCATTCATGAGACGATTCGCGCTCGTCGCCCCCGCCCTCCTGCTCGCGGCCTGCACCCTGGGCCCCGACTACACGCGCCCGGCCGTGGACACGCCGCCGGACTTCCGCGGCGCCCTCGCGCCCCCGTCGGAGCCCTCGCTGGGCGATCTCGGCTGGTGGCAGGTCTATGCCGACGAGACCCTCCAGGGCCTCATCCGCGAAGGGCTGGCCGCGAACTACGACGTGCGGGTGGCGGCGGCGCGCATCCTCGACGCGCGCGCCCAGGTCACCATCGCCCGCTCCTTCCAGTTCCCCGAGGTGCGGGGCATCGGCAGCGCGCCGTATCAGCGGGTGGAGGGCGATCTCTCCCCCCTGCAGGCGCGCGAGACCTTCGCGCCCGCGGGCGGCCTCGACTTCGGATTCGAGCTCGACTTCTGGGGCCGGTTCCGCCGCGGCACCGAGGCCGCGCGCGCGGAGCTCCTCGCCACCGAGTACGGCCGTCGCCTGGTCATCACCACGCTCATCTCGGACCTCGGCTCGGCCTACTTCTCGCTGCGCGCGCTCGACGTGCAGCTGGAGATCGCGCGCCGCACCCTCGACTCGCGGACCCAGTCGCTCCGGCTGGTCCGGGTCCGCGAGGAAGGCGGGGTGGCGGGCCTGATCGACGTGCGGCAGTCCGAGATCCTGGTCGCGGGAGCCGCCCAGACCGTTCCCGACATCGAGCGGCAGATCGAGCAGACCGAGAACCTCATCAGCATCCTGCTGGGCCGGGCGCCTGCCCCCGTGCCGCGGGGTCGTGATCTCGGGCAGCAGGTCGCGGCCACCGCGCTGCCGGCGGGCGTTCCCGCGCGACTGCTCGAGCGGCGCCCCGACGTCCAGCAGGCCGAGCAGGTGCTGGCCGCGGCGACGGCCCGCATCGGCGTGGCGAAGTCCGATTACTTCCCGCGCGTGTTCCTGTCCGGCGCGGTGCAGGCGGGCGGGCTCATGGTCAACGGGCAGATGTTCGGTCCGCAGGGCATCTTCTCGGTGTTGCCTTCGTTCACGCTCCCGATCTTCACGGCCGGCCGCGTCGGGGCGGGGGTGGACGCCGCCTACGCCCGCGCGGACGAGGCCCTGCTCCAGTACCAGCAGGTCGTCATCGGGGCGTTCCGCGACGTCTCCGACTCGCTCGTGGAGTACAAGAAGCAGCGGGAGTCCCGCCTCCAGCAAGAAGCGCTGGTGGTGGCGGCCATCGACACCACCCGCCTCGCCAACCTCCGCTATACCAACGGCGTCAGCCCCTATCTCGAGGTGCTCGATTCCGAGCGCCAGCAGTTCGACGCGGAGCTGGGGCTCGTGCGCATACAGCTCAGCGAGATGCAGGCGGTGGTGCGCCTCTACCGGGCGCTCGGCGGCGGCTGGCAGGACCAGCAGAGCCGCGCGCAGTAGCCTCGCTCAGCGCCGGAGCAGCAGGGCGAGCCCGCTGCCGAACAGCAGCGCGCTGATCAACCACTGAAAGGTCCGCGGGGAGAACCGCGCCTGGAGGCGCCCGCCCGCGAAGAGCGCCGCGGACACGACGGGCAGGGCGGCGATCACCGCCACCAGGGTCTGGACGCGCAAGAGGCCCACGACGACGTAGGCCACGAGCCGGACGCCGCCGTCGAGCAGGAAGTTCGAGGCGAACGTCGCGCGGAACGCCGTCTTGTCGAGCTGGCGCAGGTTCAGATAGATCACGTAGAAGGGCCCGCCGGTGCCGAACACCGTGCCCATGAGCCCGCCCAGCACTCCGCAGACTCCTGCGAGCATCCGCGACCGGCGCAGGGGCGGCCGCGGGAGCAGCTGATACACCGCGTAGACGAGCACGAAGCCGCCGAGCACGCGGGCCAGCAATGCCGCCGGCACCGCGCGCAGCACGTAGAGTCCCAGGGCCACGCCGACGATCATGAACGGGACGAGGACGAGCTGCTCGCGCCACGCGATGTGCCGCGCGTTGCGCACGCTCTGCCCGGCCGAGCCGATGTAGTCGAGCGCGACCACCAGAGGCAGGATCACGGGCAGCGGCCACGACAGCGTGAGGAGCGGCACGGCGATGAGGCCCGAGCCGAAGCCCGCCATGCCGCGGACGAAGTAGGCCAGGAAGAGCACGAGGGCGGCGTAGGCGAGCGCGGCGCCGTGCTCGGCGATGGCGGCGGACATGGGCCTACGCCGGCCTCCGCTGCCCGAGGGCTTCGGCGCCCGCGGCCCCCGCGCGGCGGAAGCGCGAGGAGGCGAGATAGTACGTGACGAGGAGCACCGCGGCGAGGGCCAGCGCGATGGCCTGCGCCATCCACATCCCCGAGAGCCCCCACGGCGCGCCCCATGCGCCGCCAAAGGCCACCTGATAGCCGCCCACCACGCCGATTCCCCAGAGCGCCACCGCGTGCACCACCGTCGGCGCCAGCGCGATCTTGTACGCGCGCAGCACGAACGTGGCCACGGTCTGGAGCGCATCGAAGAAGTGGAAGGCGGCCAGGAAGGGGACGAGGGTGAGCGCCATCGCCGCCACCGAGGGGTCGCCGGTGTAGAGCCGCACGATGCCGCCGCGCAGCGTCCACAGGAGCGCCACCGTGCCCGCCGCCGCCACCGCCCCGATCCTCATCCCCGTCAGCGCGGTGTGACGGGCCCGCCGCAGGTCGCCCGCCCCGACGGACTGGGCGGTGAGGGTCGCGGTGGCGATGGCCAGCGACAGCGGGACCATGAAGCAGAGGGCGGCGAGGTTCGCGACCACCTGATGTCCCCCCATCACCGTGGTGCCGAGGCGGGCGGCGAGCAGGGTGATGACGGTGAACGAAGTCGCCTCCAGGGTGTAGGAAAGGGTCATGGGAATGCCGAGCCCGAACAGCTCGCGCAGGATGGGCCAGCGCGGGCCCGTCCACCGGATGCCGAACCGCCGATAGAACGGATCTCGCCGCATGTAGGCGAGGCCCATGCCGAACAGCGTCCAGAACACGATCACGGAGGCGACCGCTGCGCCCACCGCGCCCAGGCGCGGGAGGCCGAGGGCGCCAAAGATCAGCGTGTAGCTCAGGAGGACCTTGAGGACCAGCCCGACCAGCTGCAGCGCCATGACCACGCGCGGCCGAGAAACGGCGGTGTTGAGAGAATAGATGGCGCGGAACAGGAGCGAGCCGGGCAGGCCGAGGGCGAGCACGTGAAGATAGCGCGTGACGAGCGGCTCGACCTCCGCCGGCGCCCGCAGCCAGTGGAGCCAGAGCTGCGGCGCCGCGAGCACGGCGCAGCCCACCGCGGAAAGGATCAGCGCCATCCAGATCCCCTGGACGAAGGCGACACCGATGGCGGCCTGCCGGTCGGCGCCGTAGTGCTGGGCGATGATGGGGTTCAGCGCGTTCACCGCGCCGAGCAGTCCGACGAACACCGTGGAGTACACGCTGAGCCCGAGCCCCATCGTGGCGAGATCCACCGCGGAGGCGTGGCCGGTGAGCACGGTGTCCACCACCGCGTAGGCCATCAGCGCGAGCTGGCCCACCAGGATGGGCTGCGCCTGTCCGATGATGCCGCGGGCGATGGATGGGCCCGTCATTCGCCCGCGGCGGAACGCACGGCTAGGATGCGATGACCCGCAGGGCCTCGCGGACGATGGCCTGCTTGCGCGCGGGGTCGGGCTCGGTGGTCGACAGGGCGAGGAACGCGGTCTCGAGCCCCGCGTCGAAGTAACGAATGAGCCGCGTGCGGATCTCGGGCAGCGGGCCCCGCGTGAAGAGATCGTCCAGCAGGCCCTGGGGGATGGCGGCGACGGCGGCCTTCCGGTCGCCGGCCTCCCATGCCCGCCACATCGCCGACAGCGCCTCGGTGCGGCCAAGCCACTCCTGGAAGTGACGGTACACGGGCACGTTGAGGTAGCCGGCCACGTGGCGGCGCACCGCCAGCTCCGAATCCGGCGTGACGGGGTCGAGGTTCACGAAGATGCGCGCGGTGATCTCGATCGAATGGGGATCGCGCCCGGACCTCTCCGCCGCCTCACGCACCACCTTCACCGACTTCGGCACGTCTTCGGGCGCGAGCCAGTTCAGGATGACGCCGTCCGCCACCTCGCCGGCGACCTTCAACATCCCGGGACGGAGGGCGGCCACGTAGATGGGAACGGGCTTCGACGGCGGCTTCGTGAGGCGGAAGCCGTCCACCTCGAAGGTCTTTCCCTTGAAGACGACGCGCTCACCGGCGAGGGCCTGGCGCAGGAACCGCACCATCTCGCGCACGCGGGTGGCGGGCTTCTCGAAGCGGCCGCCGTTCCACTTCTCGATGATGACCTGCGAGCCGGAGCCCACGCCCAGGATGAAGCGGCCGGGGGCGATCTCGGCGAGGCCGGCGGCGCACTGCGCCAGGGTGGCCGGACCGCGCGTGTAGACATTGGCGATGGCGGTGCCGAGGCGCAGATTCGTGGCCGCGCCGACGACGGCGAGGGGCGAGAAGCAGTCCAGGCCGTCCGACTCGAACGACCAGCAGTCCGTGTAGCCCCATCCCTCCGCCTCGCGGGCGAGAGCCGCGTGCTCGGCGAGGGTGAAACCGTCCTGCGGCACCGACAGGGACCAGCGCGTCCGGGCGGCCATGGCGTCCTCTCTCCGGTTCGCCGGGGCGAACCCGGCGGGGTTGTGGGCGTGTCGTGATTCGGGTAAAGTCCCTGCACAGTCTAGTGGATATGGCCTCCCCGGTGCTGGGCGACGTGATCGAGCTGACCGTGGTCGTTCGCGACCTCGACGAGGCCGTGGCGCGCTATGAGCGCCTGTTCGGCCTGAAAGAGCATCACCGGCTGGACTCCAAGGAGTTCGGCTTCAAGAGCGCCATCCTCCCCCTGGGCGCCGGCCACATCGAATTGCTCATGCCCACGGACCCCGACAAGGCCGCCGGGCGCTTCCTCGCCAAGCACGGCGAGGGCGTGTACCTGGTGGGCTTCGAAACGAAAGACGTCGCGGCCGCGTCCGCTCATCTCCGCAAGGAAGGCGTGCGCGTCGATCAACGTGGTGACAAGATCGCGTGGGTGCACCCGCGGGAGTGCCACGGGCTCTTCGTGGAGATGCGTCACCGCGAGCCGTACGACTAGCCCTCCGCTCCGGAGCGTCCGATGCCGTCGTTCCCCGGCTATACCCTTCCCGACGAATTGCGGATGCTCGCAGAGCAGATCCGCCGATTCGTCCAGGACGAGATCATCCCCGCCGAGCAGCGCGTCGATCCCGACGCCGAGGAGCTGGCGCCCGACGACGAGAAGCGCCTCTCCGACATGACGAAGGCCGCCGGCCTCTGGGCGCTGGGCGCGCGCGAGGAGTACGGCGGCGGCGGGCTCGACACCTTCGGCATGTGCGTGGCGCTCGAGGAGATGTCGCAGCACCGCATGGGGCTCTACGTGCCCGGCTGCGGTGTGTTCGGCCGCTATCCGCCGCCGGCGATCTGGGCGGGGACCAAGGCCCAGATCGAGAAGTACGCGATCCCCACCATTCGCGAGGGCTGGCAGACCTTCTTCGCCATCACCGAGCCCTCCGGCGGCTCCGATCCCGCCGGCGCCATTCAGACGCGCGCGGAGAAGCGCGGAGACACGTGGGTGCTCAACGGGCGAAAAGTCTTCATCTCGCGCGCCCACGACGCGCCATGGGGCGTGGTGTTCGCCCGCACCGACAAGGGCAAGGGCCGCGCCGGCATCTCCTGCTTCGTGGTGGAGCATGGCACGCCGGGCTTTCACGCCAGCGAGATCAAGGTCATCCGGACCGCCGCCCGCCCCAACGACGTGGTGTTCGAGGACTGCGTGCTGCCCGGGGACGCGCTGGTCGGCGCCGAGGGCCAGGGCCTCGATCTCGCCTTCGATCTCCTGGTGAAGAACCGCTTCCCCTACTCCGCGTGCAATCTCGGCGTGGCGGTGGCGGCCCATCGCATGGCCATCGCGCATGCCAAGCAGCGCTCCACCTTCGGGCAGCCCCTGGCCCAGCGCCAGGCCATCCAGTGGATGCTCGCGGACGCCGAGGTGGAGCTGCGCGCCTGCCGCTGGATCATCTGGTCGGGCGCGTGGAAGGCGGACCGCGGCGAGGACGCGCGCGTGGAGGCTTCCATGGCCAAGCTCTACTCGAGCGAGGTGCTTGGCCGTGTCATCGACGCCGCCGTGCAGATCCACGGCGGCTACGGCGTATCCAAGGAGTTCCCTCTGGAGCGCTGGTACCGCGAGGCGCGCGTGCGCCGCATCGGCGAGGGGCCCAGCGAAGTGCACCGCATGGTGATCGCGCGGCAGTTGCTGCGATGACGACACGCGGGCGGATGTTCCGTCGCCTCTCGTCTCCAGCACAGGAGTGGGTGGGGGGGTCTGGGGGAGGAGCGGCCCCCGCTCCCCCCCAGCTCCAGACAACAGAGGGCGTCGCATGACCGAAGAGCTGAAGCTGCGAGTCGAAGCCGGGGTCGCGACACTGACCATGAACCGCCCCGATCGGCGCAACGCGATGAATCGCGCCATGCTCAACGGGCTGGTCGAGCACATGGAGGCGCTCGACAAGAACCCCGACGTGCGCGTGGTGGTGATTCGCGGCGAGGGGCCGGCGTTCTGCTCCGGCATGGACCTCCGCGAGATGCGCCAGCGTCAGGACGACCCCAAGGGCGATCCCGAGAGCGGAGTCACGCAGGTGCTTCAGCGGGTCGAACGGTCCCGGCACCCCACCATCGCGATGGTGCACGGGGACGCGGTGGCGGGCGGCTGTGAGCTGGCGCTGCACTGCGACCTGCGCGTGGCCGCCGAGGGCGCGCGCTTCGGCATGCCGCTGGCGCGCATCGGCCTGCTCGTCCCCTTTGCGCTCGGCCAGAAGCTGGTGGAGGTCCTCGGCCCTGCGCACACGCGGCATCTCCTCTTCACCGGCCGGCTCATCGACGCCAAGCGCGCCTACGAGATCGGCATGGTGCACCAGCTCGTGCCGCCGGCCGAGATCGAGAAGGTCACCGATGATCTGGCGCGGCAGATCGCCGAGAACGCCCCCCTGTCGCTGGCCGGCATGAAGCTCGCCATCCGGCGCATGATCTCGCTCCGCGAGCAGATCCCCCACGAGGACATCGACGAGCTGGCGCGCCAAGCTCAGCGAAGTGAGGACGCCAAGGAAGGCGCCGCCGCCATGCTCGAGAAGCGCAAGCCCGCCTTCAAGGGCCGCTAGGCCCGCAGGAGAGTCCATGGCCACCTTCAACTTCGAGCTGCACGAGCTGCCGCCCGAGGCGGAAACGCTCCGCCAGGAGGTGCGCGACTTCCTCCGCACCGAGCTGCCCAAGCTCTCCACCGAGGAGCGGCCGCGCACCTGGGGCGGGCACCATCCCGAGTTCTCGAAGAAGCTCGCCGCCAAGGGGTGGATCGGCATGACCTGGCCCAAGAAGTACGGAGGCCACGAGCGCTCGTTCCTGGAGCGCTACGTGGTGCTGGAGGAGACGCTCGCCGCGGGCGCGCCGGTCAGCTTCCACTGGGTGGCCGACCGGCAGTCCGGCCCGCTGCTCCTCCGCTTCGGCACCGAGGAGCAGCGCCAGCGCTTCCTCCCGCCCATCACGCGCGGGGAGCTGTCCTTCGCCATCGGCATGAGCGAGCCCGACTCCGGGTCGGACCTCGCCTCCATCCGCACCCGCGCCGAGAAGGTGCCGGGCGGCTACAAGGTCAACGGCACCAAGATCTGGACCAGCAACGCGCATCTCTCCGACTTCGCCATCTCGCTGTTCCGCACCCAGGTGGTGCCGGACAAGAAGCACGAGGGCCTCTCGCAGTTCCTCGTGGACTTGAAGAACACCAAGGGTATCACCATCCGGCCCATCTACGACCTCGCGGGTGGGCACCACTTCAACGAGGTGCACTACGAGGACGCCTTCGTCCCCGAGGACGCGCGCGTGGGTAAGGAGGGCGACGGCTGGAAGCAGGTCACCACCGAGCTGGGCTTCGAGCGCAGCGGCCCCGAGCGGTATCTCTCCTCGATCAGATTGGTCCTGGAGCTGATCAACGAGGTCGGCAAGGAGCCGGGCGAGCGCGCCGCGGTGCTGGTGGGCCGGCTCACCGCGCACCTCAACACGCTTCGTCAAATGTCGTTGTCGGTAGCGGCCATGCTCCAGGCGGGCAAGAGCCCCAACCTCGAGGCGTCCGTGGTCAAGGACGTCGGCACCACGTTCGAGCAGGAGATCCCCGAGCTGGTGCACGCGCTGATCGGCGCCGAGCCGCATCTCGACACCGGCAGCGAGTTCGAGAAGACCCTCGGCTATCTCGTCCAGCACGCCCCGTCCTTCTCCCTCCGCGGCGGCACGCGCGAGATCCTGCGCGGCATCATCGCCCGCGGGCTGGGTCTGAGATAGCTTGGCGAGCCGCAGCCGAAGGCGAGGCGAGCGAACATGGTAAATGACCGCGTTGCACTACGGGAGAGGTCCTGACATGGACGAGATGCGCACGCTGCTGGCGGACACCTGCACGCGGCTCTTCACCGACCGGGTGACGCCCGCGCTGATCGAGTCCACCGAGAAGGGCCAGTGGCCAGACGATCTCTGGCAGGCGGTGGAGGAAGGCGGCCTCACCCTGCCGCAGATCCCCGAGACGCACGGGGGCGCCGGCGGCACCTGGGACCATGCCCAGGTGGTGCTGAGCGCGGCGGGCCGCTTCGCCGTTCCCCTGCCCATCGCGGAGACCATGCTGGGCGCGTGGCTCCTCGCATCGTCCGGGCTCGACGTACCGATGGGGCCGATCACGGTCGCGCCGACGCAGGCGGGCGAGCGCCTGTCCATTTCTCGGAATGGTGGCGGCTGGGCGCTCAGCGGCACCGCGGCGCGCGTGCCGTGGGGGCGCAGCGCCAAGCACGTGGTGGCGCTGGCGGAGAGCGGCGGGAAGCTCATGGTGGCGCGCGTCGCCGGCGGCGCCGCCAAGGTCGAGCCCGACACCAATCTCGCGCTCGAGCCGCGCGACACCCTCACCTGGTCCAACGCCGCGGTGGCCGCCGCCGGCGCCTCCGACAGCCTGCAGCCGGACTCGCTCTGGCTCGGCGGGGCCCTGGCGCGCTCGGCGCAGATGGCGGGCGGCCTCGAGTTCCTGCTCTCCCAGTCGGTCAAGTACGTGAGTGAGCGCAAGCAGTTCGGCAAGCCCCTCTCCACGTTCCAGGTGATTCAGCAGAACCTGGCGCTGCTCGCCGGCCACACCGCGGCGGCGGGCATGGCCGCTCAGGCCGCCTTCCACGCCATGGAGAAGGGCGACGCCGCCTTCGAGATCGCTTGCGCCAAGATCCGCGTGGGTGAGGCGGCGGGGCTGGGCGCCGGCATCGCGCATCAGGCCCACGGAGCCATCGGCTTCACCTACGAGCACACCCTGCACTTCGTCACGCGACGGCTCTGGTCGTGGCGCGCGGAGTTCGGCGCGGAGGGTCACTGGGCGGAGCGCCTGGGCCGCGAGGTGGCGGCGCGGGGATCGCAGGCCCTCTGGCCGATGCTGACGGCACGGTGACCACCGACTGTTTTGTCGACCCATGAGGTGAATGCATGCCGACTACCCGTCTCGCCGACGTCACCATCACCCGCGTGATCGAGATCCCGCGCTCGTACAACCCCACGCCGTCCATGCTCCCGGACTCCAGCGCCGACGCCATCGCGCGGCATCACGGCTGGCTCAAGCCCGACTTCTGGGACGACACCACCGGCGACATGGGCTCGCGCATCCAGTCCTACGTGGTGAAGACCCCGAAGCACACCGTGGTCATCGACACCGGGGTGGGCGACGACAAGGAGCGCCACGAGGTGCCCGCCTGGAACAAGAAGCACGGCACCTATCTCGACGACCTCCGCGCCGCCGGCGTCCGCCCCGAGGGGGTGGATTTCGTCCTCTGCACCCATCTGCACGTGGACCACGTGGGCTGGAACACGCGCCTCGTCGAGGGCACGTGGGTACCGACCTTCCCCAACGCGAAGTACGTGATGGTGGGCTCCGAGTTCGAATACTGGAAGCGCGAGCAGGAGGCGGGGCGTGACGCCTCCGGCTGCTTCACCGACAGCGTGGCGCCCATCATGGAGGCGGGCAAGGCCCTGCTCGTGGACGAGACGTTCAGGGTGGACGAGCATCTCCGCTTCGAGCCCTCGCACGGCCACACCCCGGGCCATTCCTGCGTGCGCCTCACCACCACGGCGGGCGAGGCCGTCTTCTCCGGCGACCTCATGCACCGCGTGGTGCAGGTGGCCGAGCCCCAGTGGTCGAGCCGGTTCTGCACCGACATGGCCCACGCCGCGCGCACGCGCAAGGCCTTCGTGGAGCAGATGGCGGACTCCGGCGTGCTGGTGTGCGCGGCTCACTTTCCCCGCCCCGGCTTCATCGTGAAGAAGGACGGCGGCCACCGCTTCACCCCGGCGCCGGAGGCCTGAGCCCATGGCCCTGCCGCTCGAGGGCATTCGCGTGATCGAGCTGGGCGGCGCCTTCGCGGGGCCGTTCGCCGCGGGCATTCTCGCCCGCATGGGCGCCGACGTCATCAAGGTCGAGCGCCCCGAGGGTGACGACGCGCGTGGCTGGGGGCCGCCTTTCTGGAACGGGGTGTCCCCCGCGTATCTCGCCATGAACTCGGACAAGCGCGGAATCACGCTGGATCTCAAGGACCCGAAGGACGTTGCCTGGCTCCTGGACGAGGTGACGCGCGCCGACGTGCTCGTCCACAACATGCGGCCGGGCGCGATGGAGGAGCTGGGCCTCGGCTCGGACGTGATGCTGCAGAAGAACCCGCGCCTGATCTATGCCGCGATCTGGGCGCTCGGGCGCACCGGCCCGCTCAAGCTCAACCCCGGCTTCGAGCCCATGGTGCAGGCGTTCTCCGGCCTCATGGCCATGAACGGCGACGAGGACAGTCCGCCCACCCGCATCGGGACCTCCATCCTCGATTTCGGCACCGGCATGTGGGCGGCCATGGGCGCGCTCGCCGGCTTGATCCAGCGCGGCCGCACCGGCAAGGGCTGTGTGGTGGACGCCTCCCTGCTGGAGACCGCGCTGGGCTGGCTCACCGGCCACTATGCCTCGTATCGCATCTCCGGCGAGGTGCCGGTGCGCCACCGCACCGGCTCGAGCCGCCTCATCCCCTTCGAGGGCTTCGAGACGAAGAACGGCGAGATCATCATCGCCGCCGGCAACGACCGCCTCTTCGCCAAGCTCGCCGGCGCCCTGGGACACCCGGAATGGGCCACGGATCCGCGCTACGCGAAGAACACCGGGCGCTCCACCAACAAGGCCGAGCTGCTCGGCAGGATCCGCGAGATCATCGCCACTCGCACCAAGGGCGAGTGGGTGGACATCCTCGAGGCGGCCGGCGTGCCCTGCGCGCCCATTCATTCCCTGCCCGAGATCGTGGAGCACCCGCAGACCAAGGCCACCGGCATGCTCCAGCCCGTGCCCGGCGCGGACAATCTCGACCTGGTGGCCCTGCCGCTCAACTTCGACGGCGAGAAGCCGAGGATCCGCCGCGCGCCGCCCACGCTTGGCGAGCACAACGCGGAGATCCGCGGCGTGAAGGAGGCCCGGTCATGACGGCGACCCCGGCGAAGACCATCCGCGCGCAGTTCTATCAGGGCGCCCGACACTTCGTGTCCGGTACCGCACCGGCCCCGACGGCCGGCGCGGGCGAGGCCCTGCTGCGGGTGCGCCGGGTCGGCATCTGCGGGACGGATCTCCACATCTTCGAGGGACATCTCGACGCCCGCGTGGGCAAGGGCCGCATCATCGGCCACGAGACCTTCGGCGAGGTGGTGGAGGCGCCCGCCGGCGCGACGGTGCGCGCGGGGGACCGCGTCGTCATCAATCCGGTGGTGTCCTGCGGCGAGTGCCGCGCGTGCAAGATGGGCGCGTCCTATGTCTGCTACCACCTGAAGGTCCGCGGCGTGGACGTGGACGGCGGCATGCGCGAGCTCTACCCGGTGCCGGTGGACCGACTCCTCAAGGTGCCCGACGCGCTGAGCGACGACCACGCCGCCCTCATCGAGCCCCTGGCCGTGGCCACGCACGACGTCACCCGCGCCCAGGTGAAGCCCGGCGACGCGGTGCTCGTGTTCGGCGGCGGGCCCATCGGCGCGCTCATCGCCATGGTGTGCCGGCATCGCGGCGCGCGGGTCGCGGTGGCCGAGATCAATCCGTTCCGCGTCGACATGCTGAAGGGACTAGGCCTCGAGGTCATCGGCCCCGAGCGTAACGTGCTCGAGGTCATTCCCGAGTGGACCAACGGCGAAGGCGTGGACGTCGCCTTCGAGGTGACGGGCAATCCCACGGCCGTCCGCCTCATGACCGACGTGGTGCGCGTCTGGGGCACGATCAGCATCGTCGCCATTCATTCGGAGCCCATGCCGGTGAATCTCCTGGCGATGTTCTCGCGGGAGCTCACCATGCACGCGAGCCGGCTCTACACCTGGGAGGCCTGGGAGGAGGCCATTCGCCTCGGCGCCACCGGCGCGGTCACGCTGGGCCCGCTGGTGAGCAAGAAGATCCCGCTGGAGGCGCTCGGCGAGGGCATGGAGCAGGCGCTCAGGGGCGGGCCCGTCATGAAGGTGCTGGTCGACCTCACGCAGTAGCCGGCGCATGCGGATCTGGCGGCACGCGGGAGCAGTGGCGGTCGCGCTGGCGGTCGCCGCGCCCTCCGCGCTCGTCGCCCAGACCAGGGCGAACCCGCCGCTCGGCGGCGCCGACCTCCTGGCCGCGCTGCGCGGGGGCGGCTACATCATCTACTTCCGTCACGGCGACACCGACTGGAGTCAGAACGATCGCCGGATGAAGGGCTTCGACGACTGCGCCAACCAGCGCCCCCTCGCCGACAAGGGGCGCGAGCACTCGCGCCAGATCGGCGAGGCTATCCGGGCGCTGCAGATCCCCATCGGGGCGGTGCTGGCGAGCCCCATGTGTCGTACCGTGGAGACCGCGGTGCTGGCCTTCGGGCGAGCCGACAAGGCCATGGCGGTGGTGGAGCGGAGGGGAGCGGCCGGCACGCCGGAGCGCTATGCGGCCCTCCGCGCGCTGATGGCCGAGCCCGTGGCCACCGGCGCCAACACGGTGATCGTCGGCCACGCCTATCCCTACTACAGCCTGGTGGGCGGTCAGTATCTGGAGGAAGGCGAGGCCGACGTGGTGCGGCCGCTCGGGACGGGCTTCGAGGTGGTCGCGCGCCTCGGGCTCAAGCAGTGGCGCGAGCTCGCCTCCGTTCCGGCCGGCCGTTGACCACCCCGGCGTTTCCACGCGAGCGCGCGGCGCGGCGCGCCGCTCTCCTCGAGGCGGTCGAGCGCATCGGCGGCGTGCTCGCGGCGGGCGCGGAGGAGGGGGAGCGGCTCCGCACCCTGCCTCCCGCCACCGTCCAGGCCTTTCGCGACTCCGGCCTGCTCGCCCTGAAGGTGCCGGAATCCCTCGGCGGCATCGAGGCTGATCCCGTGACCCAGCTCGAGGTGCTCGAGGCGGTGACGCGTCTCGACGCCTCCGCCGGCTGGTGCCTGATGGTGGCGACCACGGCCGTCGGCCTGCCCGCCGGCTTTCTTCCCGACGTCGCGGTCAAGGCCCTCATGCCCGATGGCCGCGTCCCGACGGCGGCGGTGGCCATCGCCCCCGCCGGCGTCGCGACGCCGGTCGACGGCGGGTACCGCCTGACCGGCCGCTGGCCGTTCGCCAGCGGCGCGCGCCATGCCGAATGGCTCGCCGTCGGCTGCTGGGTGCGCCGCGACGCGCAGGATCCGGGCACGCGCCACGTCGCGGTGTTCCCCGCCTCCGCCGCGGAGATCCACGACAACTGGAGCGTGGCGGGACTCGAGGGCACCGGCAGCAACGACGTCTCGGTGAAGGACCTCTTCGTCCCCACCGACTTCGCCTGGGATCTCGTCGCGACGCGCCCCCGCCGCGGCGGGGCGCTCTTCCGCCTCGGGATGCCGGCGTTCGTGGCGTACGAGCACGCGGCCTTCGCGCTGGGCGTGGCCCGGCGCGCGCTCGAGGCTTCACTGGAGCTGGCGGCGACCAAGCACCGCGGCATGGGGGCCAAGCCCGACCCCGTGGCCGGGCGCGCCCGCTATCAGGCGCTACTGGGCGAGAGCGAGATCCGTCTCCGCGCCGTCCGGGCCGGGGCCATCGAGCTCTTCGAGGAGGCGTGGCGCGTGGCGAGCGCCGGCCAGATGCCGGATCGCCGCCTGCAGGCCCAGACGCGGAGCATGGCCGTCCATGCCACCGAGACCGCGGCGGAGATCGTCACCGGCCTCTTTCGCGCCGCGGGCGGCGGCGCCCTCTACCGCTCCGGCGTGCTCCAGCGCTG
Source organism: Candidatus Methylomirabilota bacterium (assembly GCA_035281625.1). Classification (GTDB taxonomy): domain Bacteria; phylum Methylomirabilota; class Methylomirabilia; order Rokubacteriales; family CSP1-6; genus DASRWT01. The sequence continues at coordinate 34,296 of DATEDO010000219.1, read as the reverse complement.
CTTCCGCGATCTCAGCGCCGGCGCCCAGCACTTCATGGTGGCGGACTCGGCGTACGAGCGGCTGGGGCAGATCCTCCTCGGCGTCCCTGACGTCGATCCGATGGGTTAGCGGTCGCGGGCGGGGCGGGCGGGCCGCCCTCGCTTGCTCAGTACAGCATTCGCCGCTGAGGGCGGCCCGCCCGCCCCGCCCGCGCCACCTGTCGCCCCGTCAGGCCAGGGGCACCAGGGCGGATAGGCGGGGAGTGTTTCCTACCACGCGGGTGATATGCCCTTGCCCGGTCAGGTCCTCTGCGAGCACCACGTCGCCCGGGCGGATGCGAGCCACGGTGCCGTCGCCCACCTCGATCTCCGCCTCGCCCGAGAGCGTGATCGAGTACTGCCGCCGGGGCGCGCAGTGCCAGGAGAGCACGTAGCCGGGCGGCGAGGTGCGGAAGGAGATCCCGGTGACCGGCACCATGGGCGTCCCCTCACCGTGCGCGCCCTCGGTGTCGGTGAACGGGCGCATGGCGGGCTTTTCCTCCACGATCTTCGACTGGCCGTCGGGGTCGCTGTAGAGCCGCCAGAAGCGCGCCATGGCTAGGACGCCGCCCCGCCCGCGAGCACGCGGCGCTCGTGGAGTGCGGTCAGCACCTCGTCGATGGCCGCCGAGGCCCAGATGTCGAAGAAGGGCGAGGCCTGCAGGCCCAGGAATTCGCGGCGATCGCGATCCTTCCGTTGCTCTTCGCTTTCCCCGGCCTTCGCCGCCTGCTGGAACCCTCGCACTCGGTCCTTGTGATAGATGGCGGGGTACTCGACGTAGCGATGCAGCTCGCGCAGGTCCTTGGTGTAGATGACCGCCACGGGGAGCGACGCCCACTCGGCGCCGTCCTTCTTGTTGAGGAACTCCAGCATGATGTCGTGATTGCCGTCGGGATAGGCGGCGGGGTCCGGCCGTCGCTTGCCCAGGATCTTCTTTCCGTCCCGGTTGAAGATGCGCAGCTCCAGGCCGCCCGCCTCGGCGAGGCGCGCGAACATGGGCACGTCCCGCCGGCAGTCGGACGACCAGTCCTCCGAGATCATGAGGATCTTGGCCGGGGCGTCGGGCTGGGTCACCAGCCACGTGATGGCCGCGGTCTGCTGCTCGCTCAGGCGCGCCCTGGCGTAGCGCTCGCGGAAGACCACGCTGTTGTCCTTTCGAACCGTCGCGATGGATCCGCTATCGGGGTAGTAGCCGCCCCAGGCCTCGCGGGCCAGGTTCTCGGGCGAGCCCACGTAGCGGAGGTATTCCTCGAAGGTCATGCCGCGGGCGAACCGCTCCGGGGTGACGACGCTGGTCATGTTCCGTCTCCTTGACTTGGCTCACACGGGTGCGCCGTCACCGTCCCCGACGGCGACGCGCGAGCGCCGGATATCGGCCTTGACGTCCCGCACCACCCCGTCGGCGAGCTCGATGCTCACCTCGTGCTGCTCCACCTCGAGGTGGCGCACGGCGGCGAGCATGCCGATGAGGCGGCGGGTCTGCGGGCGGACGTGCCGGCCGCGATAGACGAGCGTGCGGTGGCCGTCCGAGGGGATGTGCTCGAGGACCTCGACATTGGGCCCGCACAGGCGAAGCACCTCGTCCTGCGTGGTTTCGCCGGGCCGGATCCGCGCCAGCACGTCGCGCGAGAGGACGACGCCGGCCTTGCGCTCGCGCGGCAGGCCGTCCCAGCGCGAGAGGTGGAAGCGCCCGGCCAGCCGCTGAGCGACGTGTAGCGACACGCGCCCCACCAGCGGCCCGATCGCGTAGCCCAGGAGCAGGAGGACGAGCGGGATCGCCACCACCGCGATGGCCTGAGTGCGGGAGAAGTAGCCATACTGCACGCTCAGCCGCTGTGGCGTGATGCCCTCGCCGGTCTCGAGGTACAGCGTGACCGTCTCCGTGCTCTCCGCGGTCTCGCTCACCCCGCGCACCGCGGTGGCCGGGGCCACGCTGTCGATCTTCAGGTGATCCGACTCGCTGAAGGTCACCACCATCTCTGCGGGCGCGTCGCCCAGGCGAACGAGGCGGTCGCGATGGGTGAGATAGATGCGGCGGAGAGGCCGGCCTCGCACCTCGTAGAAGCTCATGGTGAAGAGGTGGCGCTCGCCGAGCACGAGGCGTTCGAGCCAGGTGGGACGCTTGGCCCGCACCGCGGAAAGGCTGGGAATCTCCAGCGTGGTGATCCAGTCCGGATCCGCGAGGCGCGACGTGGAGGGGATCCGGATCCAGGTAGCGGGTGCGCTCAGACCCGACGTCCCGCCGGTCTGGACGAACGTCACGTAGGGCGCGCCGCCCGGCACGACTTCGCGGGCGCCGGGGCCGGCGCCCGCGGTCAGATTGCGCGAGCGAAGGGGCAGGCGCCCCTCGTCGATCACCTCGTAGCGCAGCGCCGTCACCTGCTCGGCGAGCTCGGGCTGGCGGGCGCCGAGCGAGGGATCACCCTTCACCTCGCCGGGCCAGAGCAGGTAGAGATCGGGCACGGTGGCGCCGGCCGGCGCCATCACGCCGAACTGCACGCGCATCGACACCGGACCCTCCGCGGGCGTGACCGCGGCGCGAATGGTCAGGGGCGCGATGCGGAGGTTGGGGCTGGGCGTCGCGGTGAAGAAGGCCTGCGCGCCCGCGCCGACAGGAGCGACGAGCAGACAGGCCAGCGCGAGCGACAGCACGCGGGCGGTCATGGCGAGAGGCATCATACCCTCACGCGAGGGCGCGGATCACGCCCGCGAGGGTCGCCATCGCCTCGCGGAGCCGGCCCTCGTCCGATCCGCCGAAGCCGAGGATGAGCCCGCTGCGCCGCCGCCGGCCCGCGTAGCAGGAGGTGAGCGTCGAGCCGGTCACGCCCCCGGCCGCCGCGCGCCGGAGCACCTCGCGATCGTCCACACCGGGAGGCAGGAGAACGGACAGATGCAGGCCCGCCTCCGCGCCGACGATGGTGACGAGATCGCCCAGCTCCCGCCGGACCGCGCCGACGAGCGCATCGCGCCGGCCCTGGTAGAGCTTGCGCATGCGACGCAGATGGCGCGCGAAGTGGCCCTCGGCGAGGAAGTCGGCGAGGACGGCCTGCGGGAGCGTGGGCGAGAAGATGTCGAGCCCTTCCCGCAGGCGCACGAACCGATCCCAGAGGGCCGGCGGCACCACCACGTAGCCCACGCGCAGCGACGGGAACAGCACCTTGCTGAAGGTCCCCACGTAGATCACCCGCGCGGCGGCATCCATGCCCTGGAGCGCGGCGAGCGGCCGGCTCGCGTAGCGATACTCGCTGTCGTAGTCGTCCTCGATGATCCACCGTGCCCCGCCCCGCGCCCAGCGGAGCAGGGCGAGGCGCCGGGCCGCCGTCATCGCGATGCCGAGCGGGTACTGATGCGAGGGCGTCACGTAGACGAGGCGCGCGCGCCGGCCCGCCGCGGCGAGGCGCCCGACGTCGATCCCCTCGTCGTCGAGGGGCACCGGCACCAGTCGCGCGCCGGGGACGGCGCCGAGGGCGTCGCGCGCGCCCGGATAGCCGGGCTCCTCCATGCAGACGGAGTCGCCGGGGGCGAGGAGGGCCCGCGCGCAGATCTGCAGCGCCATCTGCGATCCCGACACGATGAGGACATGCGCCGCCTCCGCGCGCACCCCGCGTGCGGTGCGGAGATATTCGGCGATCGCCTCGCGGAGAGGCACGTGGCCCGCGGGATCCCCGTAAGCCATGAGCTCGTTGGTCGGCCGCTTGGCATGGCGCCAGAGGAGGCGCGCCCAGATCCGGTGGGGGAACTGATCGAGAGCGGGCACGCTCACGCGAAAGGGGCCGAGCCCGCCTTCGTCACGCGGCGCGGGCCGGGCGGCGCGCCCGCGCGTCTCCGCCGCCCGCCCATCGGCGGGGCGCGTGAGGTCATCGGGAATGGCCTGGGCCACGTAGGTCCCGGCGCCGACCTTCCCCTCGATGTAGCCTTCGTGCAGGAGCTGCTCGAACGCGTTCAGCGCGGGCAGCCGCGAGATCTCGAGCTCGGCGGCCAGCGCCCGCGTGGAGGGCAGCCGCTGCCCGGGCCGGAGCCGTCCCGAGAGGATGGCCGCGCGGTAGCCGTCGTAGATCTGCCGGTAGAGCGGCCCCGCCGCCGGCCGCACGAACGGCACGAAGGGAACGATCTGGGCGCTCGAAGTGGTCATGGTGACTCTTCCCGGAATGGCCATTGTGAGCATACCAAAGCGCCGCTACGCTCCGGGCCATGGACCACGACGGCCAGAAGGATTTCGACTTCTTCTTCGGGAGCTGGGCCATCCGCAATCGCCGGCTGCGGGAGCGTCTCGCCGGCTCGACGGAGTGGGACGTGTTCGACGGCAGCTGCGTGGCCCGGCCGGTCTGGGGCGGCGCCGCCAACGTGGACGAGTACGAGGCCGACGCCCCCTTCGGACGCATCCACGGCATGACGGTGCGGCTCTACGAGCCCGGCCGTAGACAGTGGCGACTCTACTGGGCCAACCGCGCCGCCGGCATCTTCGACGCCCCCATGATCGGCCGCTTCCTCGACGGCCGGGGCGAGTTCTACAACCAGGAACTCCATCAGGGGCAGGCGGTGTACGCGCGCTTCATCTGGTCCGGCATCACGCCGACCACCTGCCGGTGGGAACAGGCCCTCTCCCTCGACGGCGGCCACGCCTGGGAGACGAACTGGATCATGGAGATGACGCGGAAGGAGTAACCGATGGAGCTGGTGCCCGCGGAGTTGGTAATAGTCGGGCGCTTTCACGCGCGCGCCGGCCACGAGGAGGCCGTGGCCGCCGCGTTCGCGGAGGTGACGCCGCTCACACGCCGGGAGCCGGATTGCTTGAGCGTGGCGGTGTACCGCTCGCTCCGCGACCCGCGCCTCTTCTACGTCCATTCGCGCTGGCCGGACGAGGCCGCCTTCGAGCGCCATGCCGCCCTTCCCCACACTGTTCGCCTCATCGAGACGGTGGAACCGCTGCTGGATCATCCGCTCGACGTGGCCCGCACGCGGCAAGTCACCTAGATGGACGCCCCGCGCTTCCCCGTGCTCGAGCTCCGTCGCTACGCGGTACGCGCCGGGGAGGCGCCCGCGTTCTCGCGGTACTTCGAGAGCTTCTTCCCCGAGGCGTTTCAGCAGCTGGGCGCGATGATCCTGGGCGACTTCGTGGAGCGCACCCCCGACACCGTCACCTGGCTCCGCGGCTTTCCCGACGTGGCGGCCCGCCGCACGGTCTGCGAAGCCTTCTACGACGGCCCGCTCTGGAAAGAGCACGCGGCCGCGGCCAATGCGCGCCTGCTCGATCACACCAATGTGCTGCTGCTCCGGCCGCTCCGCGGCACCGAGAAGGGCATTCCCGCGCTGCCCGCCGTGGATCCGATCCGCGGGCAGGGGGGCACCCGTGGGGTCGCGCTCGCGCAGATCTTCACCGTGGCCGAGGGGCGCCTCGACGCCTTCGCCCCGGCGGCGGAGACGGCCTTCGCGCGCTATCGCGAGGCCGGCGTGCGAGAGGTCGGCGCGCTCGCGACGCTCGACGTCCCCAACAACTTCCCGCGCCACCCTGTGCGCACGGATGGCCCCCATCTCGTGTGGCTGGGCCTCGTCGAGGACGATACGGCTCTGAAGGCCTTCACTCCCCTCGCCGACACCGCCCTCGCCGGTCTTTGCGCCACCGGCCTCCTGCGGCGCGCGCCCGAGGCGCTCGTCCTCGATCCCGGCCCCCGGTCGCGCCTGCGCTGGCTCCGATCGGACGGCCCTGATCAGGCCGCCTGAACCCCGACCGCGGGCACGAGCCCGTCGAGCGCCTCCGCCAGCTCGGGGGACACGCGGGTGAGCGGCAGGCGGCACTCCGGCGAGGCGATGAGACCCCGGCGCCAGAGGCAATGCTTGATCGGCATCGGATTGGCTTCCTTGAAGAGAAGCGAGACCAGCGCTTCCAGCCGCGCCCATTCCGCGCGGGCACCGCGATGGTCGTTCGCGATCATGCGTTGATACACCGCGATAAAGTGTTCGGTGTCGAGGTGGGCCGAGGCCAGGATGCCGCCGTCGCCGCCGTGCGCCATCGTGGTGTAGAGCTGGCCGTCGTCGCCGGTCATGACCGCGAAGCCCCGCGGGCGCCGGCGCAGCAGCTCCAGCGACTGCGCGAGATTGCCGCTGGAATCCTTCACGCCCACGATGTTCGGCAGCTCGGCCAGGCGCAGGAGCGTGTCGTTCAGGAGGTTCACACTGGTGCGGTACGGAATGTTGTAGATGAGGATCTCGCGCGCGGTGGCCTCCGCGATGCGCGTGAAGTGGGCGTGGAGACCGTCCTGACCGGGGCGGTTGTAGTACGGGCACACCGAGACGATCCCCTCGAAGCGATAACGCTCGAGGCGCTCCACCGCCTTCACCACCCTGGCGGTGGCGTTGCCGCCGATGCCCACGAAGACCGGCACGCGGCCCGCGACCACGGTCACGGTGCGATCGACCAGGGCCTCCATCTCGTCCTCGTCAAGGGTGGGGCTCTCGCCGGTGGTGCCGAGCGGGAATATCCCCGCCACCCCGCGGTCGAGATAGTGCTCGAGCAACCGCTCGTAGCTCGTAAGGTCCACCGCACCGTCGCGGAACGGGGTGATGATGGGCAGCCAGATTCCCGAGATGTCTGTCATGACGCTCTTCTCCATGGCTGTAGGATGGTGAAACGCAAAGAGGCCCGCGACCGGGTGGCCACGGGCCTCAGGGATTCGAGAAGGATCAGTCAGCCAGCCTGACTAGGGCGTTCGACTGCACTCTCCTCTGGCGCGCGCCACCGCCGTCGCTGGGCGTCCCGCCTTTCGGGACCCCAGCCGGCTCTTCTGGGCGCGCTTGAAACGGCACCACATGGTGCCGTCCCTTGTACGCGGGCGGCCCGCCCCTGTCAAGGCCGGCGGTGTTACGATCGAGGGACGCGCGAGGAGGCGCCTGCCCGAATGACCACGACTCCCGGCCCTCGAGTTCACGAGATGGAGCACCACACCGCGGAGCGCGCCACCACCCGGCCCGTCGTGTCGGGCACGCAGGGTGTGGTCAGCGCGGGCCATCCCCTCGTCGCGATGGCGGGCATGCGCATGCTCATCGCCGGGGGCAACGCCTTCGACGCCGCCGCCGCCGCCGGCCTCGCTGCCGCGGTGGTGGAGCCGACCGCGTCCTACACGCTCTGCGGCGAGTGCGTGGCCATGATCCACGACGCCCGCCGCGGCGAGACGCTGGCCCTGAGCGGCCAGGGCACGGCCCCCGCGCTCGCGACCATCCCGTTCTTCCGCGGCCGGGGCCTCGACCGCATCCCCACCGGACCGGGCGCCGACGCGCATCTCTCGTTCACGGTGCCGGGCGCGGTGGACGCCTTTCTCACCCTGCTGGAGCGGCACGGGACGCGCTCGGTCAGCGACGTGCTGGCGCCGGCGCTCGAGTACGCCGAGCGCGGCTTCCCCATGTACGACTACATGCACCGCATGCTGGCCATTCCCGAGTCGCGCCAGCAGTTCGATCGCTACCCGCCGGGCGGCCACGACGTGTTCTATCCCGGCGGTCGCGTGCCGCCGCTGGGCGCGCTCGTCTCCCAGCCCGCCCTCGCCGCGACGCTTCGCCGACTCGCCGGGCCGGAACAACCGGCAACCGATCATCGGGCCGCCGAGATCGCCGCCGCGCGGGGGCGCTTCTATCAGGGCGACGTGGCCGAGACCATCGGCGCCTTCTCGGCCCGGCTCGGCGGCCTGCTGCGCGCGTCCGACCTCGCCGGCTATCGCGCGCGGCTGGAGGCCCCGCTTCGCGTGAGCTTCGCGGGACGGGAGATTCTCGGTCAGGGCCCCTGGACCCAGGGGCCGGTGCTCATGCAGGCGCTCACCATGCTCGCGGACGTGGACCTCCGCGCGCTGGGACACAACACCCCCGCCTACATCCACGTGGTGGCGGAGGCGCTCAAGCTCGCCTTCGCCGATCGCGAGCGCTACTACGGTGATCCCGAGCACGCCGCGGTGCCCATGGCCGAGCTCCTGGCGCCCGCCTACGCGAGGGAGCGCGCCGCGCTGATCCGCATGGACCGCGCCGCGCCCGAGGCGCCCGCGCCGGGCGATCTCTGGCCCGATTGCGCCGCCCGGGCTCGCGCGGCCGCCACGCCCCGCGCGGACGCCACCGCGCCCATCCCCGACGGCACCACTCACATCGCGGCCATCGACCGCGACGGCAGCATGGTGGCGCTCACCCCGAGCGGGGGCGTGTTCCGGAAATCGGCGTTCTCTCCCGAGCTCGGCTGCACACTGAGCACGAGGAGCGAGATGTTCGTGCTCGAGGAGGGGCATCCCAACGCGCTCGCCCCCGGCAAGCGCCCGCGCACGACCCTGGTGAGCTACCTCATCGCCGAGAACGGCGTGCCCACGACCACGGTGGGCTGCCCCGGCGGCGACGATCAGGCGCAGGCCGATCTCCAGATCGTGCTGAACCTGCTCGTCTTCGGGATGAACCCGCAGCAGGCGGTGGAAGCGCCGCGCTTCTCCACCCAGACGCTCACCAACTCGTTCTACCCGCGCGCCTACAAGCCCGGCGTGCTGAACGTGGAGCCGGGCATTCCCGCGGCCACGCGCGAGGCGCTCGCCGCCCTCGGCCACCGCGTGATCGAGATGGGCGCCTGCGGCATCGGCGCGGTGGTGACGCAGCGGGATCCCGCCACCGGCGTACTGGCCGCCGGCGCGGACCCGCGGCGCCCCACGTACGCCCTGGCCTGGTAGCCGGCGCTCAATAGTTCCCCGCATCGCGCTGGCGTTGAGCCGCCATCGGTGAGATATTCCCCGCCGAGATGGCGCCGGTGCTTTTCCACATCGGGCAGGTCCCCGTCTACGGCTATGGACTCATGCTGCTCGCCGCCTTCGTCGTGGGCGCGGCGCTTCTGACCTACGAGCTACGGCAAAGGTCCTTGGACGCGAGGGTCGCCCGGGATATCACGGCCCTCGCCATCCTTTTCGGTGTGGCCGGATCCAAGGCGCTGAGCCTTGCCGACGAGGGTCGCGCGTGGTCCCTGCTCGCATGGGCCGGCGCCTGGCGCGACACCATGACCTGGTACGGGGGGCTGCTCGCGGCGATGGCCGCGATCTTCCTCTACCTGCGGCTTCGGGGGCTTCCGGTGGCGCGCATCGCCGACGCGGGCGCTCCCGCGCTCGTGCTGGCCTATGGCATCGGCCGCCTCGGCTGCCACCTGGCCGGCGACGGCGACTACGGACGGCCCACCGACCTGCCGTGGGGAACGCGATACGACGGCGGTCTCGTACCGCCCTCGCGGGCGTTCGCAGGGCTGCCCGAGCTCGTGGCGAGCTTCCCCAACGGCGTGGTGCCGGACGACACGCCCTGCCACCCCACGCCGGTATACGAGTTCCTCCTCGCCGGCCTCATCTGCGCGGCGCTCCTTCTGTGGGCCCGGAGATCGCACCCGGAGGGCAGCGTCTTCTGCCTCTATCTCGTGCTCTCGAGCGCGGCGCGCTTCGGTATCGAGTTTCTCCGGCTCAACCCCCCGATCGCGTTCGGGCTCACCGAAGCGCAGCTCATCGGCGCCGCCCTGGGCCTCATCGGACTCGGCGGACTGGCCGCGCGACGCCGTCGCGCGCTGCGGATGCGGGCGGCCGCCGCATGATCGCAGCTGTCGCGCGCATACGCGCCGCGCTCGGATCCCCGGCGCGGTCGCGCGGCATCCTCGCGGTCGAAGCCGTCGTCGGGCTCGGCGCCATCCTGCTTCTGCTCTCGCAGATCGCCTGCGTTTCGCAGACGCCGCTCGACTTCGCGCCGGGCAGCGTGCATCTGACCGACGCCACCTTCGTCCCGGCTTTCGTCGACGACCGGGCGAGCCTTCCCGCGCGGGTTCGGTACTGGGTCGCCCCCGCCCCGCCGGTCTCCGTCACCTGGCCCGAGATCCGGTTCGGTCAGTCTTGCAACTTCTGTCTGCCGCAGGACCGCTGCCCGACCGGCCGGTTCACCGTCCCAACCGCAACGTCGGTCACCGTGAATCACCGACGAATCGACTCCGACATGCTGGTCGAGGATGCCCGGTTCAGCATCTCCAGCGGCTGCGCGGGGACCTCCGACCCTCCGACCTTCGCGCCGTCGGAAACCGGCGACTATCTGGCCCACGTCTCGTACCCCGACCTGCCCCCGGTACCAAGCCAGCCGGGGACCTCGGTGCGGTTCAACGTGCTGTCGAGCAAGTTCACGCTGCCTCCTCGCCTCATGCAGCCCGGGGCTGCCTCCGACGAATGGCTCTGGAGCGGAATCCGCGACTCCACGACCGTGAAGGAGGCCTTCGACCCCCGGCTGCATGTCAGCAAGGTGCGCGTGCTGGTCGGAACGTGCGCCGTCCCCCCGATGGAGGGTCGGGGGGACGAATGCGGGGGGGATCTCCTGATGGATCCCGCCTTCACCCTGCAGCGGGTGATCGCGCCCCAGTACGTGCGGGTCCGGAGCCAGGGCGTGCCGGTCCAGGACTGTCACGGCGAGGCCAGTGCCCCCGACGGCGCTGTCGATCTCGGCCCCGATCCGGCCAACAATCGGGCGTCGCTCTGCCGGCCGAACCACAACCTCGTGTTCGTGACGCCCAACTACCGCTCGGATGAGCCGCAAGCGGGCGCGACGCTCACCTGGCGCGTCGTGTTCAGCGCGGAGGACGGCTTCCCGCTGCCCTCCGCCGGCGAGCAGGTCTGGATCGAGTTCACCCTGGTGCCGGCGCCATGAGCCGGCGACGGCGGCGCCGTCTTGGACAGGCACTCGCGGCGATGGCCCTCGCCGCCGTCACGCTGGGCGGTTGCTCTCCGGCGTTCTTCCTGACCGACTACGACGTCGCGACGTATACCCGTCAGCTCGGCACCGCCGAGGGCGCGAACGACACGCTCGCACCCTGGCACGGAGCGGTGATCGTCATCACGTTCGACGCCAGCAACCGCATCGTCTCGAGCAATCTGCGCGACGTCTTCCGGCAGCGCGGCGCCTTCCGCTTCACGCCCGAGATGATGGAGCGGGCGGGCGCCGAGGCGGAGCGCGAGCTGAACACCTGGATCGGGCCCGAGATCGCTTCCCTGGTGCAGGGTCTCGACGCGCGGTTGGAGCGCCTCACTCAGGCTCGCGTCGAGCTGCGCGGCGCGCCCCGCTTCACCTTCGATCCTGGCAATCAGATCGTCTACTTCGGCCTGAGCGTGCGGGCGAGCGTGAGCGGCCGGATCTTCGTCCCCGAGGCCAACGAACGATACGACGTCACCCTCACCATCAGCGACTATCAGGTCGGCGGATCCCTGGCGTTCGGGACGCCGCACGCGCAAGGCAGCCAGGTCCGGCTGCGCGCCCAGCCCACTCCGGTCGGCATCTCGCTCTCCGGCAACGCGCGGCGCGAGGTGGTGGACACCGCGGTACAGCGACTTGCCGGCCCGCTGTCCGCCCCCGTGGACGTCACGCGCACGCTCTCGTACAGCCGGTTCGCCGTGCCGCGCCTGGGATTCGTGCCGGAGCCGGCCTCGGGCGCCTTCCAGGTGGGGCTGTCCCGCGGGCCCATGGGGCGAGGCGGCACGCGGTCCTTCAGCGGCGCCGAGTGGGGTCGGCTGGACACCGATGGTGAGGCGCGCGTCTACGCGGGCGACTTCAACGGTGACGGCAAGGCCGACGTGCTGAAGCTCGATGTCGCCCCGACCGCCCGCCGGCCCGCCGGGCTCATGGTCGGTCTCTCCGATGGGCAGCAGCTCGCCTTCTCGCGCTGGGCTACGTGGACGACCTCGCCGAGGATGGTTCTCCACACCGGCGATTTCAACGGCGACGGGAAGACCGATGTGCTGATCAGGGACCAGTACATGTCGGGGATCTGGGTGGGCCTCTCCGACGGCCGCGCGTTCCATTTCAGCCGATGGTCGGCGGCCATCGTCCCCCAGGCGTGGCAGGTCGTGGTGGGCGACTTCAACGGCGATGGCAAGACGGACGTGCTCACCATCGAGGTGCCGCTGAGCGGCGTGCGGGCCTCGGGCCTGCGGGTGGGGCTGTCCGACGGGGCGAGCTTCCAGTTCGCCGCCGCCCCGTGGGCGACCTGGGACACCTATCACGAGATGAAGGTGCTCACCGGGGACTTCAACGGCGACGGCAAGACCGACGTCATGAAATTCGACGTGCCCTCCGGCGGCGTGGCGCAGCTCGGCCTCTGGGTCGGCCTCTCCGACGGGGGCCGCTTCACCACCACCGAGTGGGCGCGCTGGGACACCTATCGAGAGATGAAGGTACTCGCGGGCGACTTCACCGGCGACGGCAAGACCGACGTCATGAAGTTCGACGTGCCCCTCAGCGGGACGGCGGAGTACGGCCTCTGGGTGGGCGCCTCGACGGGGACCGGCTTCTCGACGCGACAATGGGCCCGCTGGGACACGTCGGCCGACATGGTCGTGCTGGCCGGCGACTTCGACGGCGGCGGACGAGCCGATGTGATGCAGTTCGCCGTGACCGCCCCGCCGCCGCCGCGGCTTCGGTCCACGTATCTGGCGCGCCCCGAAGTCCCCGAGCCCACGCTGCACGTCGCGGTGCGAGGCGGCGGGGGCCGCCTCTACCACGGGCGCCGCGAGTCCGGAGGCGGCGGCACCTTCGCTTCGGTCCCGCTCGACCAGGCGATGGCGGGGGACCCCGCGCTCCTGAGCGCAGGCGGTGATCGACTCGACGCCCTCGCGGTCAGCACGAGCGGCCGGCTGCTGCACGCGACGTTGCGCGGCGGCGCGTGGAGCCAGGTGGCGACGCCGGCCTCGCCCCCGGGCGTCACCTTCGACGCGCACCGGCCGGCCGCGGTCACCACGGCCGCGGGCCAGCTCGAGGTCGTCCTGCGCTCGGTGGACGGGCGGCTCCATCACGTGCGGCGCCTCGACGGCGCCTGGCAGGCCGCGAGCGCGCTCGCGGCCCCGCGCGTCGTTGCCGCGCCGCCGTTTCGCGATCCGATCCTGGTGCAGGCGGCCAACAAGCTCGTGCTGATCTTCGCCGACCAGGCTTCGCGCCTCGTCGTGATGGCCTTCGACCTCGAGACCGGCCTCTGGGGCTCGGCCTTCAACATCCCGGGCGCCACCCTGGCCGGCGCCCCCTCGGCGGCCGCCTGCGGTGACGGACGGGTGGACGTGGCCTATCGGCGGACCGACGGCACACTGGTGCATCAACCGCTTTGGGCGGGAATCGACGTCTTTCGGCCAAACGTGGGGAGCTCCGGGGTGTCGTGGTCGCCGTCGACGACGCTGACCGGGCTCGCCGGCGCGGGCGACCCCACGCTGGCCTGCTCAGGCTACCGGCGGCTCGAGCTGCTCGTCACCGGGAGCGATCGGAGACTCCGGCACAATCACTTCACGTGGGCCGCCGGCGGCAACGACGGGCGCAACTGGGCCCCAGGGTGGCAGGGCTGGAGCGCGGTCGGCCTGCCGCTCGAGCGCTCTGGCATAGTTCCGGCGCCCCGCGTGGCGGGCGGGGTCGCGGCGGCCGTGACACGGGATGGCCAGGTGCATCTCATGGCCAAGGCCTGGGATACTCCGGCGTCCGCCGCGCGGCCGATGTGGCACAACAGTTATCGCGCCGCGCGCTGGGGGCGATGGCCGTGGGCAGCGGTGCACTGGCGCGGCTGGGAGCGGTCGGGGTGGCCGGACATGGTGGGCTTGCCCGCGCTGGCCGTCACGGATCGTCACGGCGACCTCGTCGTGGTCGGGGCGGATGCCGGGCTCCAGCGGGCGCATCTCGGCGACGGGATCCCGGCGCGCTTCACCGGCGGTCGCGCCGTCGCGGTGCCGGGCTACCTCGCCGAGCCGACCGCCATCGCCACCGGACCGGGTGTCGTGGACGTGGTCTACGTGGGCGCCGATGACCGGCTGCGGCATCTCCGCTATCTCGACGGCGCCCTGCCCATCGACGTGGCGGTGGACCCGCGGCCGGGGATCGCCGCCGCCGCTCGTCCCGTCGCCGTTGCCGTCGGCGATCAGCTCGAGCTGGTCGCGATGGGCAGCGATCGCTCGCTCAGGCACTGGCGCTATCGCCAGGGCCAGTGGAGTGGGCCTTCCGCGATTCCCGGAGCGAACAATGCGCTCTCGGCGCCGGCCTTGATCGGCGTCGGCGCGGGGCGCCTCGAGCTCTTCGCGGTACTGAGCGATCAGCGCGTGCACCGCTGGCGCTTCGCGGATGCGCAGTGGTCGGCCGGCGTGCTCTTGCCGAGCGATTTCCCCGTGCGCGCCACCGTCTTCGGGTCGCTCGCGGCGTCCAGCTGGGGGGATGGCAATGTCGATCTCGTCGTGGCCGACGAGGCGCAGGGACGCATGTATCATCGCCACGTGGCGCCGAGCGATCTTCCGGGGCGCCTCCGTCCGCTCGGGGTAGCTCCCCCAGGCTTCGCCCCGATCGGAGGCAACGCGTACGATGTGATCACGCTGAGCGCGCTCGGCCCGACGCGCCTCGTCGTGCTCACCACCGGCGATCGACGCCTGGTCTCGGCGACCTCGTCGAGCCCGCCGCCGGCGCGTATCCTTCGCGCGCTCCGGGACGGGGAGATCGGGCCGCTCGAGTGGCAAGTGGACACGCCGCCAGGCCCGCTCGTGGTGATCGCGGGCATGGTGGCCATCGGGCCCGCGGAGCTGCTCGCCGCCGGCATCGATCCGGCCGGCCGCCTCTACGTGAATCGCTTCCGGGACTGGCGATGGACCGGCTTCCAGCTCTGGCCCGGACAGTCCCCGGACGTGCAGCACCGGCCGCTCGTCCCCCCGAGCCTGACCGGGCGCTGACCGTCACGCCCGCCGGCCGGCGTAAGCTGGCCGAGCTCCCGGTTGCCGACCCGGTCGAGACGCCGGGGCCGCGCCCTCTTGAGGCTGTCGCCGCCCGGGCGGGATGCCTGTGTAGGGCCGGCGTGCGGCGGCTCAGACGGCGAGCGCCATCTCGCGGCCGGTCCGCGCCGACTCCTCCGCGGCCAGGCACACGGCCACCGCCCGCCGAGCCGCCTCGGGCGGCATGAACGGCCGCCCGGTGCGCACCGCGTCCACCATGGCCGCGATCTCCGCCTCCAGCTCGTAGAGCTCCCCCGAGGGCGCGGCAAGCGGCAGCACCGACGGCTCGCCGACGTCGAAGCGCTCGTGGCCGGTGAGCCCCTCCAGCACCTCGACGAGCGCGGTCGCCTGCCGCGTGCGGTCCATGCTCGCCGACCAGGTGGCGCGCACCGAGCCGGCCGTCCCCACCACGTGGACGGCCTGGTGGTGGCCGAAGCCGGCGAGCGTCTGGTTGATGGTGGCGTGGGCGCCGTCGGGCCAGCGGATCAGCGTGGAGAAGTTGTCGTAGAGGCCGGGCTCGCGCCCCTTGCTGTTCCCCGCCGCGACCACCGCCACCGGCGGTCCCAGCGACTCCAGGTACCAGAGGGCCAGATCGAGATAGTGGATGGTCTCCTCGAGAAGCCACGAGCCGACGCGCGCCCGGTCGTAGCGCCAGCCCTCGCTCCCCCCGCGGTAGGGGCGGCGCCATAGCGAGACGAACACATGCAGGGGCCGACCGAGCCGCCCCGCGTCGAGCAGTCCGCGGATGGCGCCCCACTGGCTGGACAAGCGGAGCTCGTGGCCCACGCAGAGCACGCGGCCGGCGGCCCGCGCCGCGCGCAGAATGCGATCGCAGCCCGCCAGCGTGGTGGCCATGGGCTTCTCCAGCAGCACGTGCTTGCCCGCTTCCAGCGCGGCCACCGCCACCTCTTCATGCATGTCATCGGGCAACACCACATCGACCACGTCGACGTCGGCGCGGGCGATGCACGCCCGCCAGTCGGCCACGACCACCGCGGTGGGATGGCTCGCCCGCGCCGCCGCCGCCTCGGTACGCGCGGCGATGGCCACCAGCTCGGCGCCGGGCGTGCGCGCAATGGCCCGGGCGTGGTGCGCGCCCCACAAGCCGTGGCCGAGGAGGGCAAAGCGCACGCTCATCCTTTCACCGCTCCTGCCACCAGACCTCGCACGACAAAGCGCTGCAGCAACAGCACCAGCACCACGGTGGGGATCATGCCGAGCAGGCAAATCGCCATCATCAGCGTGAAGAACACGAAGTAGTCGGAGACCAGGCCGGAGAGGATCACCGGAAGCGTCGTCACCTCCGGGCGGGAGGCCAGCACCAGCGGGATCAACAGCTCGTGCCACGAGATGATGAAAAGCACGACCGCGCACGCGGCCAGGCCCGGGGTGGACAGCGGCAGCACGATACGCCAGAACGCCCCCACCCGCGTGCAGCCGTCGATGCGCGCGGCCTCCTCGAGCTCGGCGGGCAATGCCGCGAAGTAGGGAGCGAGGATCAGCACGGCGTAGGGTACGAGGAAGCCCACTTCGGCGCAGACCACGCCGGTGAGCGTGTTCAGCAGCTCGTAGCGGCGGAACAGCACGTACATCGGCACGATGAGCACCACCAGAGGCACCATGCGGGCGACCACGCTGCCCGTGAAAAGCGTCCGGGTCAGTCGCGTGGGCAGCCGTACGATCGCGTAGGCGGACAGGCTCGCAATGGCCAGGGCCAGCCCGGTGACGGCCAGCGCGACGACGGTGCTGTTGCGGAAGGCCGAGGGAAAGCGCCCCACCGAGGCGGGCAGATAGGTGACCTGGTCGAAGATCGGGCCCTTGTCACGGCCGCCGGAGAGGATCAGCCGGAAGTTCTCCAGCGTGACCTCACGCGGGAGCAGCGCGAACACGTCGCGCTGCATGGTGCGCTCGGACTGCAGGCTGCCCACCACCACCGGCACCAGCGGCCCGATCAAGAAGCCGATCGCGGCGAGGTTCGCGATGACCAGCGCGAGACGGGTGCGACGCGAGAGTCGGCGCACCGTCAGTACTCCACGCGCCGGTACACCAGGCGCACGTAGAGCAGCGCGGCCATCCCCACGATCAGGGCCAGCACGTACGCGGAGGCCGCGCCCAGGCCCACGTCGAAGGGGGGCTGAAAGGCCATGCGGTACGTGTACCAGGCGGCGACCCAGGTGTCGTTGCCCGGACCGCCCTGGGTGATGGCCAGGATCTCGTCGAACACCATGAAGGCGAAGGTGGTACGCAGGATCAAGCTCACCGCGATGACCGGACGCAGCAGCGGCAGCGTGATCGCCCACCAGCGCCGCCAGGCGGAGGCGCCGTCGACCTCGGCCGCCTCGTGCAGCTCGCGTGGGATTCCCTGAAGGGCGGCGTGGTAGAGCAAGATGTTGAAGGGCGTGGTGCGCCAGACGTAGGCGACGATCACCGCGGCCAGCGCGGTGCGACCGTCGCCGAGCCAGTTGACCGGCGCCGAGATCAGGCCGACGGTGTGCAGCACGCGGTTCAGGTAGCCGAACTGCGCGTTGAAGATGAACGACCAGAGCAGGCCGTTGACGATGGGCGGCACTGCCCACGGCACGAGCAGGAGGAAGCGCGTGACCCGCGAGATCGCCACGCGCTCCTCGTCGATGACCAGGGCCACCGCCAGCCCCAGCACCACCTCGAGCACGACCGATGCGGCCACGAAGATCGCGCTGTGGCCCAGGGCCAGCCAGAAGACGCCGTCGTGGAGGAGCCGCGCATAGTTCGCCAACCCCGCGAACGGCAGCTCTCCGGTCCGGAGCTGGCGGATGCTGACCTCGTGAAAGGACAGGAACCCCGCGTAGAGCACGGGGTACGCGAGGACCAGGGCGAGGCACAGGAGCGCCGGCCCGTTGAGGAGCAGGGCCAGGCGCGGCGCGGAGATCTCCCGGCGCACGGCGCGCCGGGCGATCAGGCCTGCTTCGCCTTCGCCACCGCCGCGACCATGTTGTCGCACGCCTGGTCGGCAGTGATCTTGCCCTGAAGGCACGCGGTCAGCTCGACGTTGATGGCGTCGCTCCAGCGGGGGTACCACTTCTGCGAGACCGCGGGCACGACGTCCGAGAAGTTCACCGCGCGCTTCCACACGTCGAGCAGCGTGGGGACGTCCGCCCACTTCGCCCAGGACTTCCGAAGGTGCTCGCTGTCCATCACCGACTGGTAGCCGCTGCCCAGCATGGCGTCGGCGGCCAGGCGGTTGGCCTGGGTGTACTCCCCGTTCTTGGTGCGCCCGCCCAGGTACTGGAGGAGCTTCCACGCCCACTCGCGCTGCTTGGTGGCCCCGGTGAGGATGTAGAGCATGGTGTAGCCGATGGTCTTGCCCTCGCCGGGATGACCGACCACGCGCCCCTTGCCCGCGAGCGGCGACTGCGCGGCATCGTTCACCAGGTTGATGTAGTAGTGGTGCAGCGTGCCCAGGTAGACGTGCTGGCCCGCGTTGAACGCCTTGACCGCGGGGATGAAGCGGACGTTGAGCGAGGCCGGGTCGGCCAGCTCGTCCTTGAAGGTCGACTGCCACCACTTCAGCGTCTCGCGCGCCACCGAGCCCGGCCCGAGCTGCGGCTGCAGCTGCTTGTCGAAGATCACCCCGCCTCGGTTGCAGGTGAGGCTGAACCAGGTCCCGGGCAGCTGCTCGAAGCCGGCGCCGCCGATCCACAGGATCGGGTACTTGCTCACGCCATCGCGCTTGGCCTTGCGCGCCTGATCGATGAGCTCCGGGTAGCTCTTGAACGGCTTGCCCTTGAACCCCGCCTTGGCGAGCAACTCATCGTTGTAGATGAACACCCACGAGGTCGAGAAGTAGGGCAGACCCCAGGTCTTGCCGTCGCGCTGGGCGATGGCGCGGGTGAACGGCGTGAAGTCCTTCACGTACTGCTCCAACCCAGGCAGCCCGTCGAGCGGCGTGGCAATGCCCTGGTCGATGTAGCTGGCCAGGTACTGCATGGGCGACAGCGAGACGTCCACCTGATCGCCCGCCGCGTACATTGCGGTGAGCTTGGCCACCTGCGGCTCGACATTGGGTTCGATGATCTGGTTGACCTTGACCCCCCAATCCTCCTCGAATTGCTTGGCGATCTGCTGGTAGATGTTGCCGTACTGCCAGACGACGAAGGTGACGTTCGCGGGATTGCCGGCGGGGCGGGCGCCCCAGGGGGCGGCGCCCTGCGCGCGTGCGCGCCGCGGCACGAGATGACTGCCGGCTGCCAGCGCCGCGCCGGCGAGCAGCCGGCGGCGTCCTGCGTTGAACCGTCCAGCCGGAACCGAGTCGCTCATTGGCTCCTCCCGCGCGCCGCCGCGCGCCGTCTCCGCGGAGCCGGTAGTATGGAACAGGTCACGCGGCGATTGCAACGCGATCGCGGTTTCGCCGGGCTTGACGCCCCCACTCACGTCCGCTAGGATCCCCGCACGTCCCGCTTCATCGCGCGAATCGCGCGGGCCCGTTCGGCGGTCGCCCCATCCACCGCCATCGATCCTCACTGGGGAGGAAGCGCCATGGATCAGGATCCCGGCACCGTCAGCCGCCGCGAACTCTTGAAGCTCGCGGGCGCCGCCGCCGCGGTGGGCCCGCTCGACCTCCTGCGTCCCGGCCCCGCCGCCGCGCAGACGCCCAAGCGGGGCGGGGTCCTGCGCCTGGCCGGCTTCGACCCGCCGCACTTCGATCCCCATCAGACGCCGCACTGGTGGACGTTCATCTACACGTCGTTGACCCATGGCGGGCTGGTGCGCCACAAGGCCGGCCCGAGCGTGCAGCCGGGAACTCTCCCCATCGAGCCGCATCTGGCCGAGTCCTGGGAGCGGCCCAACGACACCACCTACATCTTCAAGCTCCGCAAGGGCGTGCGCTTCCACGCGAAGCCCCCCGTGAACGGGCGCGAGGTCACCGCGGAGGACGTGGTCTTCACGTTCCAGCGGGCGCTCACCGTCAAGGGCAACCCCAACCGGGCGGCCTTCGAGGAGATCGACAAGGTGGAGGCGCTCGACCGCCACACCGTACGGTTCACCATGAAGGAGCCGTTCGCGTGGTTCCTGGAGAGCCCGGCGGTGGCCCCCATCCTTCCCAAGGAAGCGGCCGACAAGGACGGCATGTTCAAGACGCCGGAGACGGTGATCGGCACCGGCCCCTGGATGCTGGAGCGCTACGAGCCCAACGTGCGCCTCACCTTCGTGCGCAACCCCAACTACTTCCAGTCGGGGCTCCCCTACGCGGACGGCATCGAGTTCCGCGTCGACACTGACCCCGCCTCGAAGCTCGCCGCCTGGCTCTCCGGCCAGTACGACTTCGCGCCCGAGATCCACATGACGTTCCAGCGCGCCGACCTCGAGGTCGTCAAGCGGCGGAAGCCGAATATCCAGACCGCCGAGTACACGTGGCTCATCTCCACCCTCGCCATCCCGAAGCTCGAGGTCGAGCCCTTCCGCGACGTTCGCGTCCGCCGCGCCCTGCACATGGCGGTGAACCTCAACGAGGTGATCAAGGTGAACCCCATGGGCTACGGGCACGGCGCGGCCAATCCGCTCGTGCCCGCGGCCCTCACCGAGTGGGCGATCCCGATCGGTCAGCTCACCCAGGAAGGCCGGCAGATCTACGAGGCCGACCCGGCGGGGGCTCGGCGGCTGCTCGCGCAGGCCGGGCACAGCGGGCTCAAGCTGCCGGTGGAGTCCACCGGCACCTGGGGCACGGCGTTCTCCGACGTCGTGGCGGCCATTCTGAGCGAGTGGAAGCGCGCGGGTATCGAGACCGAGCTCAAGTTGAAGGAAGGCAATGCGTTCATCGCCTCGAGTCTGGCCCGGAACTTCGAGAAGATGATCGTCACCCTGCGCGGCGGAGCCACCACGCCCGACCCCTACCTGATGAACCTCCTGCCCGGGCGGCCGCAGAACATCGCCGGCGTGAACGATGCCAAGCTCAACGAGATGATCCTGCTGCAGCGGCGCACCTTCGACGAGAAGAAGCGGCGCGAGATCATCTTCGACATCCAGCGCCACTTCGCCCAGAACGTGTACCAGTTCTTCGTGAGTCCGGCCGCCCGGGTCATCTCGGCCTGGGAGCCCTACGTGAAGAACTTCGCGCCCAACATCGGCAACGACTACGGCGGGCGCCTCATGAGCGTCTGGCTCGACAAGTAACGACGACGAGCGCTAGACCACCGGCCAGCGCGAGGGCGGGGCCGTGATGCCGGTGCGCGCCTGGAGGCGCTCGCCGATCTCCTGCACGGTGGCGTAGAGCTTCCGCTCGTCGACGAAGGTCTGGCGGTAGGCGTCGACGACGACGCGGCCGTCGATGACCACGGTGTGCACGCTGCGCCCGTCGGCGTTGTAGACGAGGTTGCTCACCGGATTCCACAGCGCCTGCCATTCCGGCCGCTGCGTGTCGAAGCACACGAGGTCGGCGCGCCGGCCGGCCTCGATGGCGCCCAGGTCGTCCCCGAGCCCCAGCGCGGCCGCCCCCACGCGGGTGCCCAGCTCCAGCGCGGTCTCCGCAGGGATCTGCGCCATGTCCTGGCGCGCGTCCTTGTACTGGATGGCCGCCATGTTCATGGAGCGGACGAGATCGAGGTGGTTCGAGTTGTTGGGCGAGTCGCAGCCCAGGGCCACCCGCACGCCGCGCGCGAGGAGCTCGGGCAGGCGCCCGTTCGCCCCCACCCCGCGGGCGCCCTTGGCCGCGGTGACGGGACACATCGCCACCGCGGTGCCCGTGCGGGCCATGCTGTCGATCTCGGCGTCGTCGATCCCGAGGACATGGGCGAGCACCGTGGTCGGCCCCAGCACGCCGAGCCCCTCGAGATACTCGGTGGGGCTCTTGGTCCCGCGCGCCTGATACTCGCGCCGGGCCTGGGTCCCGCTGCCGTGATGAAGGGTGAGCCCGGTGCCCCGCTCGTCCACCGCGCGCTTGCACGCCTGCAGCAGCTCGGCGCTGCACGTCTCCGGCGAGAACGGCATGGCCCAGGCGCGGAGCCGTCCCCCGAGCCGTCCGTTCCACTTGTCGATGAAGGCCACCGTGCGCTTGGCCGCCTCCGCGGTGGCGTAGCGTGGCAGCGGCCACGGCGCGTCCCGGTCCGTCACGCACTCACCCATGATCACCCGCATGCCCGAGTCCTCGTAGGCCTGGAGGCACGCGTCGGGATACTTGGTGGAGCCGGGATCGAGGAGGCACACCGTGCCGTTCTTCACGAGCTCGACCAGGGCGAGCAGCGAGGCATGATACTCCTCCTCCTCCGTCATGGCGCCCTGCAGCGTGAACACTTGCTTCAACGGGCTCCCCACGTCGTCGGGGAAGATGCCGCGCACGGGATGCGCGTAGCTGATGTGCATGTGGCCGTTGAAGAAGCCGGGCGTCACCACCAGATCGCGCCCGTCGATGACGCGATCCGCGCGAGCATCGGCGAGCGCGGCGGCGCGGTCTATGCGGCTGATCCGGCCGTTCTCCACCAGAATGGCGCCGTCACGAATGATGCGCCGCTGGGCATCCACGGTGATGACGTAGCGGGCGTGGTCGATCTTGAGGCTGGGCGTGGCCATGAGCGTGCGCTCCTTCCCGTGGGTAGCCGAGGCTAGGCGGCCCCGCGCGCGATCCCGTCCAGGAGACGCGCGAGCGCGTCGGGCGCAGTGACGTTGGGGCTGTGGGTCGCGTCGATCTCGAGATATCGCCAGTCCCGTTCACGCCGCGCGCGCTCGGCGAAGGGACGGAAGGGCTCGCCCGGCGCCTGGCGCGTGCAGAAGATGTAGGTCCGGGGCAGCGCGCCGCCCGCGCCGGTAAGCTTCACCGGCTGGGTGAAGCAGCGGCGCGGCTGGGGCACGCGGCGCGGCAGTATCCAGGCCACGTCCTCCGGACTCGTGTCGGGTGGCAGCGGGTTGGGCGGCGTGCGCCAGTCGGCGGCCGGCCAGCTCCGGCTGAGCGCGGGCGGGACGAGGTCGATCAGGGCCTGGCCGTCGAGGGGCACGAACGCATCGAGATAGACCAGCTGCGTGAAGCGCTCCGGCGCGCGATCGGCGAGCACGGTGGCGACCATGCCGCCGTAGCTGTGGCCGAGCAGGATCACGTCGTGGAGGTCCTCGCAGTGGAGCGCGCCGAGGAGATCGGCGACGTGCGTCTCGAGGTCGATCTCCGGCCCCGCGAGATGCGCGCGCTCGCCGAGGCCGGTCTGGGTCGGCACGACGAGGGCGTGGCCGCGCTCGCGCAGGAGCGGGTGCATCTTCTTCCACGCCCACCCGGCCGACCACGCGCCGTGCGCGACGAAGAAGGTGGCCATGCGCGTGGGGAGGTACCGCGCTACGTTCCGACGGGGGGGATACGCGCCACCGCGCCCAGGGGCACGAAGGTGCGCTCGATCAGGTCGCGGGCCTTCGCGGGGTCGAGGCCATTGGCCTGCTGGCACGGTGTGGAGTCGGCGAAGATGCGCGCCGGATCGGCCCAGAGGCGGTACTTCTTGTACGTGTCCTCGAACTCGATGCCGAGGGCGCGTCCGAACACCGTGAGGTAGTGCTCGAGCACGATGGGCCGCTCCGCCTCGAACGGGCAGAGCTGGCGCTGGCAGCCGTGGTACATACCGGCGAGCGTCTCCGCGCCCGCGGCGATGGCCCGGTCCATCTCGCCCAGGGCCAGCGCGCGCCAGGCCTCGGGCCCGAGGTTGGTCATGAGCGCGGGATTACAGCTCCGGCCGAAGCGCGTGTCCGGCGGCAGATCGACCAGGGTGATGCCGGGCACCGCGGCGAGCAGGCGACGGCCGGCCTCGGCCTCGCGCAGTCGCGCCTCCCCCGTTCCGTGGCCGTGGAGCGCCACGCGCCGCGGCGCTACCGGCGACAGCGGCAGGTCGCCCAGCCGGCGCAGGAGGTACTCCGCGGTGTGGCTGGTGGGGAACGGCAGCTCGAGCTGCTGCACCTCGTCGTAGAAATAGATGCAGGACGGGCACCACATCACCACTTCCTGCGGTGTGTAGCGCTGGAAGTGCTCCACGGTGCGGCGATTCATCCCCGTCGACGCGGCGGTGTCGCCGTTCTGGTGATGCACGATGCCGCAGCAGTAGGTGGGGCCGCCCACCGCGATGTAGTCCACGCCCAGCCGGTCGAAGATGGCGGTGGCCGTCTGGATCATGTGGGAGGTGCGGAGCACGTTGCAGCCGAGATAGAGGACCACGTCGTGGTGCTCGGCATCGCGCCCCGGCGCAGCCAGCCGCCAGGTGCGCTCCTCGGGCCGGGTGACGAGATCCTGCGCGGTGAGGATCTCGCCGAAGTATTGCTTGTAGTCGAAGGCCATGGCCCCTCCCCTCTCGGTGAGCCGATGCTACGCGGCGCCTTCCGCCAAGTCAAAGTGTGCGATGCTCGCCCTCAGGAGGATTTCCCATGCCCGCCACCGCCCCGCTATTGCTGGAGAAGGACGGCGCCATCGGCTGGATCATCTTCAATCAGCCGGAGAAGCGGAACGCCGTGAGCCAGGAGATGTGGCAGCTCATCCCCGAGTACGTGGAGGATCTCGAGAAGGACGACGCGATTCGCGTGGTGATCCTGCGGGGCGCGGGGGATGCCGCCTTCGTGTCCGGCGCCGACATCTCCCAGTTCAAGGACCGGCGGCGCAACATGGCGGACGAGGCGGAGTACCGGAAGATCTCCGCGCGGGGGGCCCAGGCCCTCGCCGGGCTCGGCAAGCCGCTCCTCGCCATGATCCACGGAGTGTGCGTGGGCGGCGGCGTGGGCATGGCGCTTCACTGCGACCTGCGCCTGGCCGCCGACGACGCGCGCTTCGGCATCCCGGCCGCGCGCCTGGGCCTGGGCTACCACTACGGCGGCATGGAGAAGCTCATGAAGCTCATCGGCCCCGCCCACACCAAGGAGCTGTTCTTCACCGCGCGCACCGACTTCAGCGCGCAGGAGGCGCTCCGGTGGGGCCTGGTCAATCAGGTCGTGCCCAAGGCGGAGCTGGAGGCGTTCACCCGCGAGTACGCGCTTCGTATCTCGCGCAACGCGCCCCTGACCATCCGCTCCGCCAAGACCACGGTGGACATGCTGCTGAAGCCCGAGACCCAGCGCGATTTCGGTCTCCTCGACAAGCTCATCGCCGACTGCTTCAACAGCGAGGACTACCAGGAGGGCGTGAAGGCCTTCGGCGAGAAGCGGCGCCCCGTGTTCAAGGGGCGTTAGGGCGCCCGATGTGGCGGGCCGCCGCGCTGGTCGTGCTGCTCGCCGGCGTCCCGGTCGTGGGGACGGCGCAGGAGACCGGGCGGGCGTATCGCATCGGCTTCGTCGGGCCTTATAGCGCCGGCCTCGACTGGTCGATGCTGCATGGCTTTCAGGCCAGGCTGCGCGAGCTCGGCTGGATCGAAGGCCGGAATCTCTCCACGACGTACCGGTGGGCGGAAGGCGACTTCACGCGGTTTCCGGCGCTCACGCGCTCCGTGATGGCCGAGTCCCCCGACCTCCTCGTCCTGCCGTGCGGCCCCGCCGTCAAGGCCGCGCGCGAAGTGAGCCCCACCATCCCCCTCGTCGCGCGCTGCATCGACCTCGTGGGCCTGGACGAGGAGGCCGCGAAGAGCGGCTTCACCACCGGCGTCACGTACCTGTCTCCCGGCGCCACCCGCCGCCGGCTCGAGCTG
Source organism: Candidatus Methylomirabilota bacterium (assembly GCA_035281625.1). Classification (GTDB taxonomy): domain Bacteria; phylum Methylomirabilota; class Methylomirabilia; order Rokubacteriales; family CSP1-6; genus DASRWT01. The sequence goes on along the minus strand of DATEDO010000219.1, from coordinate 8,918 downwards.
CTCAAGGAGCTGGTCCCGAGGCTGTCGCGGGTCGGCGTCCTCCATGAGCGCGGCTCGAGCTGGACGAGATACGGGCCGGAGGTCGAGGCGGCGGGGCGCGCCGTCGGCCTCCACCTCGAGCGGATCGAGTGGGTGCCCACCGACGGGCCCGCGGCCGCCTTCCTCCCCGCCCGGCAGCGCGGGGTGGAGGCGCTTCTCACCCTCGGCGGCGGGGCGCTGCATGCGGATCGGCACGCCCTGTTCTCGCGGGCCGCGGCCGACCGACTGCCCGTGATGTACGACTTCCCGATGAATCCCGCCGCCGACGACGTCGGTTTGATCGCGTACTATGCCGATGTCGGCGCGCTGTTTCGTACCGTCGCCGAGCAGGCGGATCAGGTGCTCGACTGATGGGCGCGCGAGTCGGGTTCCTTGCGCTCGCCGTAATTCTCCTCGGCGCGCCGGCCGCGGGTGCACAAGACGCGAGCCGGCCCTATCGCGTGGGCTTCCTCGGACCCTATGGCCCCGGCCTGGACTGGTCCATGCTAAGCGCCTACCAGGAGCGACTCCGCGAGCTGGGATGGGTCGAGGGGCAGAACATCTGGACCACCTACCGCTGGGCGGACGGCGATTTCAGCCAGTTCCCGAAGCACGTGGAGGCGCTGATGGACGTCCCGCTCGACCTCCTCGTACTCCCCTGCGGCTCCGCGGTCACCACGGCGCGGGCGCGCAGTCCGGATATCCCCATCGTGGCCGGCTGCATCGACCTCGTCGGCTTCGGCAAGGAGCTCGACTCGCTGGCGCGGCCCGGCGGTTTCACCACCGGCTTCACGTACTTCTCACCTGCCGGCACCGCGCGACGGCTGGATCTGCTCCGCGAGCTGCTTCCGCGACTGTCTCGCGTCGGCCTGCTCTATCACGGCCGCTCCAGCTGGGTCGCACACCTGGCCGATGTGGAATCGGCAGCGGCCGGCGCGAACGTCGCCGTCCGCCGATTGGAGTGGCGCGACCCCGGAGACCTCCGCGCCACATTCGGCGCGGCGAAGCGCGAAGGCGTGCACGCCGTGATGACACTCGGTGACAGCGCCGCGCACTTCTATCGGCACTACCTCTTCAAGCTCGCCGCCGAACACCGGCTCCCGGTGATCTACGACTTCCCGATGTTCCCATCGGCCGACGAGGTCGGATTGATCGCGTACTACGCCGATGTTGCCGCGCTGTATCGCATCTCCGCCGAGCAGGTGGATCAGATCCTCCGGGGCCGCAAGCCCGGCGACATCCCGCTGGCGGTCCCCCAGAAGCTCCGGCTGCTCATCAACGAGAAGGCGGCGCGGGCGCTCGGCCTCTCGATCTCGCCGGCCCTCCGCCAGCAGGCGGATCAGGTGCTCGACTGATCAGGCCCGGCGCGGGGCGCGCGCCTCGAGGCGCGTGCTCTGGTAGGTCGCGCCCTCGCCCATGTCGCTGTAAGTGGTGGAGCAGAGCATGTTGATGGTGCCGGCGTGGGCTTCGCCCACTGGACGCTGGCCGGGGACGAACGCCACCCCGCGGGGCGTCTCCTCGCTCACGCGAAGGGCGAAGATCACGGCGCCGAGGTCGTTGAAGAGCTCCACGGGCTCGCCGTCGCGGAGCCCGCGGGCCTTCGCGTCTTCGGGATGCAGCACGCACTCCGGCGGCCCCGCCTTCTTCCGGAGCGCGGTCACACCCGAATAGGCGGTGTGGGCCTGGAAGTAGCCCGGCGCGGTGAGGAGCCGCAGCGGGTAGCGCGCCGCGGCCGCGTCGCCGGGCTCGGGCACCCAGTCGGGCATGGCGGGTAGCCCCTCCGCGGCCAGCGACTCCGAGTAGAACTCGAGCTTGCCGGACGGTGTGCCGAAGGGCTGGCCCGGCCCCACCGCGACGGGATCCTTCACCTTGATCGAGCCCGCGGTCCGTAGCCTCGCCGGGTCCACGGTCGCCGCCGCCGGGCTCTTCGCGTTCCCGAAGAGGGTGCGGATCATCGCATCCGTATCCATGGAGAAAACCGGATCCTTCACGCCCAGGCGGCGCGCGAGCTCCTGGGCGAGGTGACGATTGGACCGGGCTTCGCCCTGGGGCGGCACCACCTGGGGAATGAACTGCATCCAGTAGGTGCCGTAGGCGCGGACGATGTCTTCACTCTCGTAGTGCGTGGCCGCGGGCAGCACGATGTCCGCGTAGCGCGCGGTGTCGGAAAGGAACGGGTCGTGCACGACCGTGAAGAGGTCCTCGCGCGAAAGTCCGCGACGCACCGCCGCCGCGTCCGGGCAGGTCACCGCGGGGTTGTTGGCGGCGACGAACAGCGCGCGGAGGGGTGGATCCTTCATGGTCAGCAGCGCTTCACCGAGCCGCGAATGATTCACGGATCGGGTAGTCGCCGGACCCGAGGGCCTGCGGATCGGGCTCGAATCGAAGCCGAAGCCCGTCGCCGTCATGAGGAGAGCGCCGCCGCCGCGCTTGGCGTAGGCGCCCACCACGCCGGGCAGGAGCGCCACCGCGCGCACCGCCTGGCCACCGTTGGTGCAGCGGGACATCCCCTCGCCCAGCCGGATGAAGGGCGCCCGCGCCTTGCCGTAGAGATGGGCGAGGCGCTCGAGATCGGCCACCGACACGCCGGTGATCTCGGTCACCCGCGCCGGGGCGAAGCGCGGCAGCACCTCACGCTCGAGCCGCTCGAAGCCCACCGCCTCGCGCGCCAGGTACGCGCGGTCGCAGAGGCCGTCGCGGGCGAGCACGTGCATGACGCCCAACGCGAGGGCGGCGTCGGTGCCCACGTTGACGCGGAGATGCCAGTCCGCGCGGGCGGCGGTGCCGCTGCGGCGCGGCTCGATGACCACCAGCGCCGCCCCCTTGGCGCGCGCCTGCTCCACGAGGGGCCAGATGTGGAGGTTGGTGGTGAGGAGATCCGCGCCCCACGCGACGATCACGTCGGACTCCACCACGCTCTCGGGATCCGAGCCGCCCACGCCGCCGCACGCCGCGTTCCAGCCCGCCTCCGCGCAGGTGTCGCATACCGTCCCCGCCTGGAGCCGGGTGGCCCCGAGGGCGTGGAAGAGCCCCAGGACCAGGCCACGGTTGAGCTGACCCTGATGCGCGCTGTAGGCGTAGCCGAGGAGGGCGAGCGGCCCGTCCTCGGCGAAGATGTGCCGCCAGCGCGTGACGATCTCGTCCAGCGCCTCGTCCCACGAGATGGGCGCGAAGCGCCCCGCGCCCTTGGGCCCGGTGCGCTTGAGCGGCCGCAGCACGCGCTCGGGAGAGTGCACGAGCTCGTGCTCGCGATTCACCTTGGCGCAGAGGAAGCCCGCGGTGAACGGGTGGTCGGGATCCCCCTGCAGCTTGAGCAGGCGGCCGTCCTCGACGGTGGCGACGATCGAGCACTGGTCGGGGCAGTCGTGAGCGCAGGCGGTGCGAATGGTCTGGATCACGGGAGCGAGTGTACCTCCGGGTCGCCTATCGTGCGCTCCAGGGCGGGGTGGGGAAGCGCGCCTTGCCGGAGGCGACGTCGTCGGGCCACACGATGATCTGCCGCCCGTCCTGCCACTGGATGGTGACCATGCGGTGGCCGGTCTGAAAGCCGCGCTCGTCCACGTCGAAGCCGCCGAAGACGGTGGTGGTGCTGAGCTTGAAGAGGTAGTCGCGAAGCTTCTCGGCGTCGAGGCTGCCGGTCTTTCCGATGGCGTCCGCCATCAGCATGCAGGCGGCGAAGGAGGCGGCCGCGTGGTAGGACGGGGCCCGACGGAACTCCGCCTCGTAGACGGCGGAGAACTCCTGCGCGCCCGGATAGGCCAGGCCGGGCTCCCACTGGGACGAGCCGTAGACGAACTCCGCGGTCTTGCCGAGGGCCTTGTAGAACTCCGGGAGATCGCCGCCCACGGTGGTGCCGAACATCCGCACGTTGACGTCGAGCTCGTTCATCTGGCGCGTGATGGCCACCACGTCGTCGAAGTACGTGGCGGCGGCGAGCACGTCGGGCCGCATCGCCTTGATCTTGGTGAGGAGCGCGGCGAAGTCGGTCTGCGCCTTGGGATAGGCCTCCTGCAGGACCACCTCCATCCCCCGCTTGCGGGCGATGGCGACGGCGCCGCGCACCGAGGTCTTGGGGAAGAGGGTGTCCTCGTAGATGAACGCGATGGTCTTGAGCCCCTGCCGGGCCGCCATCTCGATGAGGCCCTCGAGATAGACCTCGGCGGGCGAGACCATCATGATGACGTAGCGGCGGCCCTTCTCCCAGATGCTGCCCGCCGAGCCGAGGGGCGCGAGCATGAGCTTCTTGTATTTCTCGGTGACATTGGCCACCGCCTCGGTGATGGCCGAGGAGTACGGGCCCATCACGAGCTCCACGCGGTCCTCGGTGATGAGCTTCTCGTAGAGCCGCACGCCGGTCTGGGGATCGGAGCGGTCGTCGTAGATGACGAACTCCACGGGGCGGTTCAGCACGCCCGCGCCCTCGTTGAGCTGCTTCTGGCAGAGCGCGTACCCCTCGCGGCCGTAGAGGCCGGGCTTGGCATAGGCCCCGGTGAGGGACAGCGAGGCGCCGATGCGGATGGGCGGGCCGGAGGATTGGGCGGCGAGACGAGTCGCGCCGCCGAGCACGGCGACGAGCGCCGTGAGGAGCGCGACGAGACGGAGCGGGATCATGGGCGCCTCATGCGCTCCAGCACCTCCGCGGTCTCGGCCACCAGCCGGCGCACCACCTCACCGGCGGGAACGATCTCCCGGATGAGCGCCGCCGACTGCCCGCACGGGGCATTGCCGTTGTCCACGTCGCCCTTCTCCCGGGCGAGGATGCCGGCGTCGCGGCCCACCCGCGCCGCCTGCAGGGGAAAGGGCTGGATCTCCCCCTCCCGCTTCTCCCACTCACGGGTGAAGTTGTTGCGGATGAGACGGCACGGCTTGCCCGAGGCGGCGCGCGTGACCACCGTGCCTTCCTCGTCCAGTGTCAGCACGCGCTTCTTGTAGTTGTCGTGGCAGTACGCCTCGGGCGTGGCGATGAAGCGCGTGCCCATCCACACGCCCTGGGCGCCCAGCGCCAGCGCCGCCGCGATGCCGCGGCCGTCGGCCATGCCGCCCGCCGCCAGCACGGGACGCGGGGCGAGCCGGTCCACCACGGCGGGAATCAGCACCAGCCCCGCGATACGGCCGGTGTGGCCGCCCGCCTCGTGGCCCTGGGCGATCACCACGTCCACCCCGTTGTCGGCGTGGTCGAGGGCCTGCTTCACGTTCCCGCAGAGCGCCATCACCTTCATGCCCTGCCGATGCGCCTGCGCGGTCACCGGCCCGGGATTGCCGAGCCCCGCCACCAGCACCGGCACCTTCTCCTCCAGCGTGACGTCGGCCCAGGCGGAAACCGTGTCGGTGAACTGCTCCGCCTCGCTGCCGGACACGCGCACGCTGGCGAAGAGGATGTCCACGCCGAAGGGGCGATCCGTCGCGTCCCGCACCTTCCTGATCTCCTCGCGCAGCTCGCGCGGCGAGAGATTGGCGGCGGCGATGACGCCGAGCCCGCCCGCGGCGGAGACGGCGGCGGCCAGGGCGGAGCGGGCCACGTACCCCATGCCCGCCTGGCAGATGGGGTAGCGGATACCGAGCAGATCACAGATCGGCGTGTGGAGCGCGCTGCGCGTCTCGGTGGCCACCGCCCTACCCCGCTGCCTTCCGCACGAAGTCGCCGATCCCGGCGACGGCCTTCCGCCCCTCGTCCAGCATGGGGTGGAACCAGTGCCACACGTGGATCATGTCGGGCCAGATCTCCAGCGTGGCCGTCACGCCGGCCGCCCGGGCGCGCTCGGCCAGGCCGACCGCGTCGTCGAGCAGCACCTCCTCGCTGCCCACGTGCACGAGCAGCGGCGGGAGCCCCCTGAGGTCGGCGAAGAGCGGCGAGGCCAGCGGCGCGCGCGGATCGCCCGCACCCACGTAGGCGCGCGCCATCTCGGCCACACCCGTCTGGGTGACGATGGGATCGCTGGCCGCCTTCCCGCCATACGAGGCGCCGGAGCACGTCAGATCCACCCACGGCGAGATGCAGACGCCCGCCGCCGGCCGGGGCAGGCCGCGGTCGCGGAGGGCGAGCAGGGTCGCCATGGTAAGGCCCCCACCCGCGGAATCGCCCGCGATGGCAATGCCCGCCGCCGGAATGCCGCGCGCGAGCAGCCAGCGATACGCGGCCACCGCATCCTCCACCGCCGCCGGGAACGGGTGCTCGGGAGCGAGCCGGTAGTCGGGCAGGAGCGTCGGCGCCCCGGCCGCGGCGGCCAGCGCGGCGGCGAGATGGCGATGCGAGCGCGGCGAGCCGATGACATAGCCCCCGCCGTGGAGGTAGAGCAGGGCGGCGTTCGGGCGCGCGGCGGGCGGCTCCAGCCACTCCGCGCCGATCTCGGGCCCGCCATCGGGCTTGATCGCCACCGCCTTGACGCCGATGTCCGGTGGCACGGGGAACACGCGCTCGGCGCGATCGTACTGCGCCCGGCGCTCGGCGACCGTGCTGGCGGGCGGAACCTTGGCGAGATGGGCGCGGACCACGTCGATGCCGCTCATTCGGCCTCCCGGGAATCGCGGATCTTCCGCGTGCCGCGCACCACCGGCACCTCGGGATCCATGACGAAGCGGATGCGGGGCAGGTCCGTGTCGCAGGTGCACGCGGTGCAGGCGATGGGATTCTGGAGCGCGAGCCCGGGCGCGCCCCACGCCTCGCCGTCGAGCCGGCTCACGTCGGGACGGCCACGCTCGGCCTTGTGGAAGGTGAAGCGCGGATCCACTTGGACGAGCCATGGCGCGGTCTTCCCGTCCAGGGGCGCCTGAGCGAGCGTGACGCTGTGGATGTACTGGACGTCCCCACCCGAGATGGGCTGGGGATCCACCAGCGCGGCATCCAGGATGGTGGCGCCGTCGCGGATCACCTGCGCCATCACGCGATCGTGACGGCGCTTGAGCGTCACCGTCGCCGTCTCGGTTGGCAGGCCCCAGCGCTCGCGCAGCCCCGTCGCCGCCTCGCGTGTGCTCGCGTAGGCGCGCAGGACGAAGCCGCGGGGGTGCGCTCCCGCGCGCGCCATCAGCCGGAGCTGCGCCAGCAGAAACGGACCGATCGGGCTCTCGGGATACCGCGTCACCCAGATGGTCACGTACGAGGGGATGGCGGGGTGGAGGGCCTTCGGCAGGAGCGCGTGCGTGGCGCGCGGCACCTCGAAGGCCATCTGGACGATCTCCGCCTTGGGGAGCGTCCACGGCTCGGTGTCGAGGTTGCGGAGGGTGGGAAGGGAGGCGACGGCGGATGGCAGCTCGAGGGTGCCGAAGAGCGGCATCAGGCGGCCCCTCCGTTGACGGTCTTGGCATCGCGGAACGCCGGCATGACTTCCCTCGCGAACAGCCGGAGGCTCGCGAGGACGTCCCCCTGCGGGATGATCTCCATGGTGTTCAGGAGGAAGTTTACCCGGTCCACGCCGACCGCTTCCCACTTCTTCAGCGCGCGGATGATGCGCTCGGGCCCGCCCAGCGCCAGCCCTTCACCCGCCTGCTCGCTGGAATCGGGACCGGTGGCCTGACGGCGGAGCTGAGGCAGGAGGCCCAGCGACGGATACGAGCGGGAAGGATAGGCCTCGCGCGCGGAGATGAGCTGGGAGGCGAGGTAGTTGAACGCGTCCGCCATGCGGCGACCGGTGGCGCGGGCTTTCTCGTCGTCTTCCTCGCAGTAGAGGAAGTTCACCGTGCTCACCTGATCGTTGACGAAGTCGCCCACGGGATCGCAGAGCTGGATGCGGCGCCGGTACTCGGCGATGCGCTTCTCCTGCTCGGCGAACTGGCCGAAGGTGAGGCCGAGGGAGCCGAGGCCCCGGTCGGCGGCGTCGAGCTCGGTGCCCGGGCTCGTCACCGCCACCCACATCGGCGGATGGGGCTTCTGGTAGACCTTCGGGATGATGCAGCGCTCGGGCATGGACCAGAACTCGCCCTGATACGAGTAGGTGTCCTGCGTCCACATCTTGGGGAGACACCGCACGAACTCGTCCCAGGACTTCTTCGTGATGTCGGGATCGGACCGGAAGCCCCCCAGCTCCGTCCAGGTGGCGGAGCGGCCGGTGCCAACCTCGAGCCGCCCGCCCGAGAGGATGTCGAGGGTGGCGGTGCGCTCGGCAATCTTGATGGGATGGTTGAACTCGGGCACGCACACGATGATGCCGTGGCCCACGCGGATCTTCTTCGTCACCATGGCGCAGGCGGTCAGGAACAGCTCCGGCGCCGGGCAATGGGAATACTCCTCCAGGAAGTGGTGCTCGACCGCCCAGACCTGATCGAAGCCCAGGTCGTCGGCCAGCTTCACCTGCTCCAGCGCGTTCATGTAGACGGTGCGCTCCGTCTCGCGCGTCCACGGGCGGGGCACCGAGATCTCGTAGAAGAGGCCGAATTTCATGACTTCCTCCTGGGCTAGGGCGTGCCTCTAAACTCGGGCAACGAGGGCGGCTTGTCAACGACGCCCTGGCGACGGCCCCGCTCCGCACGGCAGGAGCGATGGTTCCCGGGTTTGCCTTGACCCCCTCTGGCCGTCGGGCTACTCTCTCGGAACCTGCTGCCGCCGCCCGCCCCCAAGGAGACGTGATGGCGCCGCCGACCAAGGCCGAGCTCGCCCGCGAGGTCAAGCGGCTGCAGAAGGCCCTCGCCAGGGAGCGGGCGAAGCAGAGGCGGCTCGAGGCCCGGCTCGCCGAGAGCCGCCGCGACCTGAGCGAGGCGGGCGAGCGTCAGACCGCCACCGCCGACGTCCTTCATGTCATCCGCCAGGCCCGGGCGGACATCCAGCCCGTGTTCGAGACCATCGCGGACACCTCGATACGGCTGTTTCGCGCCTGGTCCACCGTCGTGTACCGCTTCGAGGGCGGGCTGGTCCGGCTCGTCGCCGCGCGCGGCGGTCTGCCGGGAAGCCAGGCGGCGCTGGACGAGCT
>DATEDO010000218.1:0-11845 GCA_035281625.1 Candidatus Methylomirabilota bacterium | reverse complement strand
GCCGTCGTCGCCGAACACGACGGGGCCCACGATGCTGCCGGCGTTCTCCGCGCGCACGTGGAGCTCCTCGCGGAGGGCGGCGAGCGTCACCTCCAGATCCTCGATGAGGGGATCAGATTCGTTCTGGCCGTCGAAGGTGTTCTCGTGCGAGCCCTTCATGGTGTGCTTGGTGCGGTAGTAGATCTCGCGGAGCGAGGTGGTGAGGTTCTGCCGCTGAAGCTCGCTGAGCGCGTCCGCCACCAGCACGGTCTGCATGAACTTCTTCGCCATGCCGACATTGAAGAAGGTGCGCGCCTGCTTGCGCTTGCCCAGTTGGATGATGCCGCGCTTGGCGTCGAAGTTGACGTTGGCGAGGCTCCGCACCGGGATGGCGAGCGTCGGGTCCTTGCTCTTCTCCGCCGCGGTGATGACCGTGTCGGCCACGCCGATCAGCTTCTTCTCCACCGGGCCCGTCTTCTTCGCCCCCGCTTTGGCCATGGCGTTATCTCTTCTTCTTGCCTTTTGATTTGGGCTTTGGCTTCTTGACGGGCTTCCTCGTCGCCTTTGCCGGCTTGGCCTTGCCCTTCGCGACCTTCTTCGGCTCCTCCACCACGGGCTCGGGCGTCGGAGGCACCCCCGCCGCCTCCGGCAGCTCCGGCGCCTCGCCCTCCGTGCCCTCCGGCGTCACGATGATCGAGTGCGGCAGCCCCTCGGGCCCGCTCTCGTGGCCCAGGATCTGGTCGGTCTTGGCCCCGCCGGTGCGCTTGAGCGCGATCTTCTGGAGCTGCTGCTTGAGCTTCTCCTTCGGGATGCGGCCGCCCTTGAGGCGGGCGCAGGCTTCCACGACCTCCTCGATGTAGAGCTCGAAGATGTTGCGGCGGCGGAACTCGCTCTTGGCGCGCTCGCGCCGCCTCAAAAATACGCCCAGGCGGCGGCCACACTCCTGGAGGGCGAGCTTGATCTCCTTGCGGATCTCGTCGTAGTCGGCGATGGCTTCCTTCGACTCGCTGGTGAACGGCACCCACACGCTCGCCATGTGGACGAAGATCACCATGGGCCCGGCGGGGAGGGCGCCCCGCGACTGGGTCACGCCGTAGTTCTTCCACGCGGTCTCGAGCGCGGCCTTGAAGGTGGCGCACGCGGCCTGCTGGTAGAGGAGGGGCACGCGGTTGGCGTAGCGGATGACGCGGGCCAGCTCGGCGTCGTCCTCCGCCTGCTCGCCCTCGGCCAGGGGGACGGCGGGCGCCTCCACCGCCGCGGCGGCCGCCTGCTGCTCCGGCCCGCGCCCGAAGGCGAGGCCGGTCTCGATGACGAACGGATTGCCGCGGTAGACGGCGGGCGGCCGCGTGACGGCGGTGTAGAACTCGCCCTTGATCTGCTTGTAGAGGCCGTGGAGGATCGCCTTCTCGCCGATGGGCGAGATGCAGTTGGACGGCGGGGCCATGATCTTCGTGGCCTGGATGGCCCGGTAGAGCGCCTCCGCGTCCGCGCCGTGGATATTTCTCGGTTTCGCGTTAGGCGAGAGCTTGGCGGTCTTGCAGATCTCCTGGGCGAGGGCGGGGGAGACGCGGCTGAAGTCGCCGGAGAGGAAGCCGGAGAGCCAGTGGCTCCGCGTGTCGTGGAGCATGCGGAGGAGCACGCCGAACTCGATGCCGTAGGGGTGCGGCTTGATCTCCTTCGGCTGGGGCGGGAGCTCGTGGATGGTGCGCGGGTACTCGCGCGTCTCGCCCTCGGGCGTCTTGTAGGTCAGGCGCACGTGGGGGTTGGCGATGGCGACCTGCTCGAGGAACTCGTCCACCGAGGCGCGGCCCTTCTGATAGCGGCCCTCGATCTCCAGCGTCACCTGGGTGCCGCGGGGGTGCTCCCAGTCGATCTTCTTGCTTTCGAAGATGCGCGGCTCGTTCTTCTTGGTGTCGATCTGCACCTCGAAGTAGTGCGCGGCCGCCTTGGGGCCCGTGCGCGAGGTGATCTGCACGGGCTTGCCCGTCGTGAGCTGGGCGTACATGCCGGCGGCGGAGATGCCGATGCCCTGCTGCCCCCGGCTCATGCGGAGGCGATGGAACTTCGAGCCGTAGAGGAGCTTGGCGAAGATGGGCGGGATCTGCTGCCGGACGATGCCGGGGCCGTTGTCGCTGACGGTGACGCGGAAGCGCGTGGCTTGGGCCGGCGTCGGCGGTGGGCCGCCGTTGGCGGGGACCACCTCCACGGTCACGAGCACGTCGGGGAGGATGCCGGCCTCCTCCGCGGCGTCCAGCGCGTTGTCCACCGCCTCCTTCACGCAGGTGAGCATGGCCTTGCGCGGGTTGTCGAAGCCGAGGAGGTGGCGGTTCTTGGTGAAGAACTCGGAGACGGAGATCTCGCGCTGGCGCGCGCCCATCTCGACGGCGGACACCGTCTTGACGGGGGCGGCAGCGGGAGCCTTCGACGGAGCGGATTCGGCCTTCGGGGCGGCGGCGACCTTGGCTAGCGCGGCAGTCATCATCTCCTTACTTGATACCAGACCGGCGCGGGGTGGCGCACGTTTCTCTAGATATCGCTACGTCGCGTCCTTGTGGGCGAGGGCCACCGCCGCCTCCGGCGTCAGCACGCGGAAGGTCATGGTCTCCATGAGATAGAGGCGCACCGTGGTATCGGTGTGGCTCTGATAGCCGATGGAGATGTCGGTGCCCACGGTCAGCTCGAAGTCCCCGCCGCGGAGGCTCATCACCATCGCGCCGTTGACGGCGGGCGCCCACACGAGCGGCCCGTCCACCAGCTTGCGCACCACGTTCAGGATGGGGTAGCCGCCGTCGCCGAGCGCCTGGGTCAGCGCGGTGTAGTAGCGGGGGCCGAGCGCGATGGCGTACGGCCCGTCCACGCCGGCCAGGCGCAGGAGCCGCGTGGCCTCGGCGATGGCGTGGGGGTAGCCCTCGTCCTCCTGGGGGAGGGACAGCACGGGGTGCATCGAGGCCTTGTCGATGCCGGTGATGCCGGCGGCCGGGTAGCCGTGGAAGATGACGCTGTCCTCCGCGTAGGCCATCTGGCTCGCGGCGTCGATCACCGCCTGGAGCTCGGGATCCTTCGCGCCGCGCTCGACCGCGTCCAGCTCCTCGCGCGACAGCTCGAAGTACACGCGCATCTCCACGAGCGGCAGGGTCAGGCGCCGCGACGCCTCGATGTTGGGCCCGGGCGGCGTGCCGAGCCGCTCGCGGCGCCCGGTGCTCACGCCCGCGGCCGCCGCGCCCAGGGGGCCGGAGAAGTCCACCAGCTTGCGGCCGGCCAGCTTCAGCTTGAGGATGCGCTGGGCCTCGGCGTCGATCTCCTTCCACGCCGCGGTCGAGATGGGGGCCAGCTCGCGCGCGAGGTTGTTCATAGCGCGGGCCCTCCCTTCAGGCTGCCGATCGCCAGCGAGCCGCTGCCGCCCCCACCGGCACCTTTTTCCCCACTCGCCGCGCCCAGGTCCTCGGCCGCCTGCTCCTTCTCGAGGCCGATGAGCGAGCCGGTGGTGAAGAGGTACTGCTTGAGATGCGCGTCCAGGGTGGCGTCGCGCCGGCGATACCACTCGAGGAGCATGGCGAAGTGCTCCTTCTCCTCGTCGCGGTTGTGGGCGAGGATGTCCTTGAGATCCTGGTCGGTGGCGGCGTCCACCCGCTGGTCGTACCAGTCGGCCGCCTCCAGCTCTTCCTGCATCGAGGTGAGCGCCCGGTGATTATCCTGCGTCTCCGGGCGCAGCTTGTCCTCAGACTCGTGGTAGCCCGCCGAGTTCGCCATGATTGCTCCCTTGAAAGGTCGTGACCGAGGGGGCCCACCGAGGGGCCGATGCGCGCATGGTAGCATTTCGAGAGGCATGAGGACCGCGTGACCACCTCCGTCTGGCTCGCCATCGTCAGCTTGCTCGTCGCCTTCGGCGCCGCTGCCGGGTACGTGCTCCTGGTCGGCGTGGAAGCCGTGCGTAACCACCCGGAGAGCTACGTGCTCGCCTTCGCGGTGGCGGTGGCGCTGGCGGTGCTTGCCGTGACACGCGGGCAGGGCCGGCGGTGGCCCGCCTGGGTGGCGCTCACGATCACCGGCCTCATGCTCGTCATCGGCGCCTGGTTCAACTTCGTGGGCGCGCGCGTGCCGGACGTGCCGGTGGCCATCCGGGTGGGCGAGGCCGCGCCCGACTTCACGCTGCCGGACGCCTCCGGCAAGCCCGTCCGGCTGGCCGACTTCCGCGGCAAGAGGGCGGTGGTGCTGGTCTTCTACCGCGGCTACTGGTGACCCTTCTGCGTGTCGGAGCTCCAAGGTCTTGGAGCGCAGCTCTCGGAGGTGGAGAAGGCCGGCGTGGAGATCGTGGCCATCTCGCCGGACACGAACGAGCAGAGCCAGCAGCTGGCGCAGGGGCTCAAGCTCAACTACCGCTTCGTGGCCGATCGCGACCTCGCGGTGGCCACGCGCTACGGCTTCATCCACGCCAAGGGCGGCCCGGACGGCCAGGACGTGCCGCGGCCGGCCACGGTGGTGATCGACAAGGAGGGCCTCGTCCGCTGGTACAGCGTCACCCACAATTTCCAGGTGCGTCCGCCGGCGGGTGAGGTGCTGAGCGTGGTGCGCTCGCTCTAGCCCTGCGGGCAGCGCCCCGGGGATGAACTACCGCCGCGGAAGCGCTGGGGTGCCAGTCGTGGTCTACTGTCCTCATGGGCCCGCGGCGGGGTGAGTGCCTGGAATCAGGCCAAGCTGCCGGTGGTGCGCACCAAGTTACCGAAAGACTTGTAGACATTCGCGGTTCTGTAACCCCGACCCTCCGCCGAGCGTCCTAAGGGCATGAAGGGCCGCTCGCTCTCCATCGCCCTCCTCACCGTTGGCCTGCTCGCGCTCGCCGCCTGCGATCGGTCGCCCAAGGTGGGCGCGGCGCCCAAGCCGCCGGAGGTCACCGTGGTGCCCGTCGGCCAGCAGCGCGTGCCGGTGTACGGCCAGTACGTGGGCCAGACCGAGGCGGTGCAGACGGTGGAAGTGCGCGCGCGGGTCGAGGGCTTCATCCAGAAGCAAGTGGCCCCCGACGGCGCGGACGTGAAGGAGGGCGACGTGCTCTTCCTCATCGATCCGGGCCCGATCGAGGCGGCGGTGCGCCAGGCGGAAGCGACCGTGGCCCGTGACCGCGCCGCGCTCGGCCAGGCCGAGGCCGCGCTCACCCAGCGGCAGGCCGACGTGCGCCAGGCCCAGGCCAATGTGGAGCGCGACCAGGCGCAGTTCGAGAACTGGCGCACGATGGAAGGACGCTACCGCACGCTGCTCGAGAAGGAGCTGATCGCGCGCGAGCAGTACGACCAGATCAACACGAGCATGACCGCGGCGGAGGCCACCGTGCAGGCGGACCGCGCCGCCCTCGCCAACGCGCAGGCCGCGCTCGCCGCCGGGCAAGCCAATATCGACAACGCCCGCGCCACCGTGCGCGCCGACGAGGCCGCGCTGGAGGCGGCCAAGCTCCAGCTGAGCTACACGACGGTGCGCTCGCCGCTGACCGGCCGCATGGGGCGGGCCGAGGTGCGCGTGGGGGCGCTCGTGGGCAAGGGCGAGGCGACGCTGCTCGCCACCGTCTCCACCATGGATCCCATGTACGTCTCGTTCAGCGTCAGCGAGCGCGAGGCGCTGTCGGTGTGGCGCCGCCGCGCCGATGCCGGCGGCATCCGCATCACGCTGCCCGACGACACCGAGTACCCGCTGGAGGGGCGCGTGGACTTCGTCGATCGCGCGGTGGACCCCCGCACGGGCACGCTCGCGCTGCGCGCGACCTTCCGGAACCCGCAGCGTGTGCTCCAGCCTGGGCAGTACATGCGTCTCCGCGTGCTCCTGGAGGAGCGACCGGCCGCGCTCGTGGTCCCGCAGGCCGCGGTGGTCGAGAGCCAGGGCTCGGCGTCGGTGTACGTGGTCGGGGCCGACCACAAGGTGCAGGCGCGCCCGGTGAAGATGGGGCCGCGGGTGGGCGAGCTGTGGGTGGTGGAGGACGGCGTGAAGCCCGGCGAGCAGGTGATCGTGAAGGGGCTGCAGCGCGTGCAGCCCGGCATGGCGGTCGAGCCCGTCCAGGGCTAGCCGGGCGCGATGTTCGTCAACTTCTTCATCGCCCGGCCCATCTTCGCCGCGGTGCTCGCCATCGTGATCGTGGTGGCGGGCGGCGTGGCCATCCCCCTCCTGCCGATCGCGCAGTTCCCCGAGATCACGCCGCCCCAGGTGGTGGTGCAGGCGACGTATCCCGGCGCCAGCGCCGAGGTCGTGGAGCAGACCGTCACCACGCCCATCGAGCAGCAGGTCAACGGCGTGGAGAACATGATCTACATGTCGTCGCGCAGCGGCAGCGACGGCACCATGACGCTGACGGTGACGTTCAAGGTGGGGACCGAGCTCGACATCGCCGCCGTGAACGTGCAGAACCGCGTGGCCATCGCCGAGGCCAAGCTTCCGCAGGACGTGACCCGCCAGGGCATCACCATCACCAAGCAGTCGCCGGACCTCGTGGAGATCGTGGCGCTGGTCTCCCCCGACGGGAGCCGCGACGAGCTCTATCTCGCCAACTACGCCACGCTCCAGGTGGTGGACGTGCTCTCGCGCGTGCCCGGCGTGGGGCAGGTGACGGTGTTCAACGGGCGCGACTACGGCATGCGGCTCTGGCTGAACCCGGACCGGCTGGCGAGCCTCGGCGTGACCGCGGGCGACGTGGCGGACGCGGTGCGCGAGCAGAATCTCCAGGCCGCGGCCGGCCAGATCGGCCAGCCCCCGGCGCCGGCCGGCCAGCAGTTCCAGTACACGGTCACCACGCGGGGCCGCCTCACGACCCCCCAGGAGTTCGGGGACATCATCCTGCGCACGCGCGCGGACGGCTCGGCGCTGCGCGTCCGCGACGTGGGACGCGTGGAGCTGGGCGCGCAGAGCTACGGCTCGTTCGGGCGGGTGGGCGGCAAGCCCGCGGCGCTGGTGGGGGTGTTCCAGCTCCCCGGCGCCAATGCGCTCCAGGTGTCCACCGGCGTGCAGGCGGCGATGGCCCGGCTCGCGCCCGCCTTCCCCAGCGGCGTCATTCACACGCGCCCGTACAACACCACGGACTTCGTGCGCGTGTCGATCGAGGAGGTGGTGACCACCCTCCTCATCGCCATCGGGCTCGTGGTGCTCACGGTGTACGTGTTCCTCCAGGACTGGCGCGCCACCCTCATTCCCTCGCTCACCATTCCCGTGTCACTGGTGGGCACCTTCGCGGTCATCAGCGCCTTCGGCTTCTCCATCAACACGCTGACCTTGTTCGGCCTGGTGCTGGCCATCGGCATCGTGGTGGACGACGCCATCGTGGTCGTGGAGAACACCCAGCGCCACCTCGACGAGGGTGAGCCGTCGTCCGTCGTCGCGACGCAGCGGGCGACGTCGGAGGTCGTGGGTCCGGTCATCGCCACCGCGCTCGTGCTGATGGCGGTGTTCGTCCCCATCTCGCTCCTGCCCGGCATCACCGGCCAGCTCTACCGGCAGTTCGCGCTCACCATCGCGGTGTCGGTGGCCCTCTCGGCATTCAATGCGCTGTCCCTCACGCCGGCCCTCTGTGCGCTCCTGCTGCGGCCGGGGCACACGGTGCGCAAGCGCTGGCTCGCCCGGACGTGGAACGCCGCGTTCGCCCGCCTGACGGCGGGCTACGATCGGACGGTCCAGCACCTCGTGCGCCGCGCCGCGCTGGCGGTGATCCTCCTCCTGGTGCTGAGCGGCGTGAGCTACGCCTTGCTCCGCGCGGTGCCCACCGGCTTCGCGCCCACCGAGGATCAGGGCTATATGCTCGTGAACGTGCAGCTCCCCGACGCCGCCTCCCTGCAGCGCACCGACGCGGTGGTGCGGCAGGTGGAGAAGATCCTTCTCTCCACGCCCGGCATCGAGAACGTGGTGGCCATCGGCGGGCGGAGCTTCATCACCGGCGTGAACGGGCCCAACGTGGCGTCACTGTTCCCGCGGCTGGCGTCCTGGCACGACCGGAAGAAGCCCGAGCTCCAGGCCGCGGCCATTCTCGGGAAGCTGCGCGCCGAGCTCGGCGCCATCCAGGACGCGTTCATCGTGGTGTTCCCGCCGCCCCCCATTCGCGGCATCAGCTCGGGCGGCGGCTTCCAGTTCGAGCTCCAGAGCGTGGCCGGAGGCTCGCTGGCCGACATCGACACCGCGGCCAAGCGCCTGATGGACGGGACGCGCCAGCGGCCGGAGATCGCCTCCGCCTTCACCGCGTTCCGCGCCGGCGTGCCGCAGCTCGACGCCCAGGTGGACCGCGCCAAGGCCAAGGCCCTCGGCGTGCCGCTGTCCGACCTCTTCTCGAGCCTGCAGATCTTCCTCGGCTCGCTCTACGTGAACGACTTCAACGCCTTCGGCCGCGTCTACCGCGTGCAGCTCCAGGCCGAGCCGTCCTTCCGCGCGGTGCCGAGCGACGTCTCGCGCATCTACGTGCGCGGCATGGGGCCGAACGGCCAGCCCCAGATGGTCCCCCTCAGCACCCTGGTGACGGTGAAGCCCATCACCGGCCCCGACTCCATCTCCCACTACAATCTCTACCGCTCGGCGGAGATCAACGGCGACACCGCGCCGGGCTATAGCTCCGGCCAGGCCATCGCGGCCATGGAAGAGCTGGCCCGGCGGACGCTTCCGCCGGGCATGTCCTACGAGTGGTCGGGCCTGGCCCTCCAGGAGCTCGAGGCGGGCGGCCGCGCCGGCCTCGTGTTCGGCCTCGCCGCGCTCTTCGTGTTCCTCGTGCTCGCCGCGCAGTACGAGAGCTGGCTGGTTCCCATCGCGGTGATCCTCGCCGTGCCGCTCGGCGTGCTGGGCGCGCTGACCGCGCTCTGGCTCGCCGGCACCGCCA
This sequence comes from Candidatus Methylomirabilota bacterium, assembly GCA_035281625.1. Lineage (GTDB taxonomy): Bacteria > Methylomirabilota > Methylomirabilia > Rokubacteriales > CSP1-6 > DASRWT01. The sequence goes on along the minus strand of DATEDO010000218.1, from coordinate 3,036 downwards.
ACGACGTCTACGCCCAGATCGGCCTCGCGCTCCTGATCGGCCTCGCCAGCAAGAACGCCATTCTCATCGTGGAGTTCGCCAAGGAGCGCCGCGAGCACGGCATGTCGATTGGCGAGGCGGCCCGTGAAGCGGCGCGCCTGCGCTTCCGCCCCATCCTGATGACGTCCTTCGCCTTCATCCTCGGCTCGCTGCCGCTGGTGACCGCCACCGGCGCCGGCGCGGCCAGCCGCTACTCCATCGGCGTCACCGTGGTGGGCGGCATGCTGGCGGTGACGATCCTGGGCGTGCTGCTGGTGCCCGCCTTCTACGTCGCGGTGGAGTGGTTCGCGGAGCGGCTGCGGCCGCGGGCTGCCGCGACGCGTCCGCGCGGACAGCAGGAAGGCGTCCCGACCGGCGGCGCGTAGGCCCCGCGGAACCCACGCACCGATGCGTGGCCGTAGTATCCCTCCCGCTGCGTTGACCTCGTTCGCGCGCTCTGGCAGGATCGGCGCGGCGACCTTCCCGGATCTGGACCACCGTCGTTCCAGGAGGAGGGGTTATGCGCAGAGCCTCGATCGCGGCACTCGCAGCGCTCACCGTCGCGGCCCTCGTCAGCAGCGGGGCCCTCGCCCAGAACGGCGGCCCGACCAAGGGGTCCCCCGAGCACATCCGCGCCGTCACCGGCAAGGTCGACGGCGCGGCCATACAGGCCAATGCGCGCGCCACGCGCGACTGGCTGAGTCATGGCCTGGACTACGCGGAGTCGCGCTTCAGCCGCCTCCGGCAGGTCAATGCCGAGAACGTGCAGGCGCTCGGCCTCGTGTGGGCGTACAACCTCGAGTCCACGCGCGGCGTGGAGGCGACGCCCCTGGTGGTCGACGGGATCATGTACGTCACCGCCTCGTGGAGCGTCGTGCACGCGATCGACGCGCGCACCGGCAAGCGGCTCTGGACCTACGACCCCAAGGTGCCGCGGGAGGCCGGCTACAAGGGCTGCTGCGACGTGGTGAACCGCGGCGTGGCCCTCTACAAGGGCCGGGTCTACGTCGGCTCGTACGACGGCCGGCTCATCGCCCTCGACGCGGCCACCGGCGCGGTCGCGTGGGAGAAGGACACCATCATCGACCGCACGCGCTCGTACACCATCACCGGCGCGCCGCGCGTGTTCAAGGGCAACGTGATCATCGGCAACGGGGGCGCCGAGTACGGCGTGCGCGGCTACATCACGGCCTACGACGCGGCCACCGGCGAGCAGAAGTGGCGGTGGTTCACGGTGCCGGGCGATCCCTCCAAGCCCTTCGAGAACGAGGCGATGGCCCGGGCCGCCCGGACCTGGGACCCGACCGGGAAGTACTGGGTGGCGGGCGGCGGCGGCACGGTGTGGGACACGATGAGCTTCGATCCCGAGCTGAACTTGATGTTCATCGGCACCGGCAACGGCTCACCGTGGGCCCGCAGCAAGCGCAGCCCCTCGGGCGGGGACAATCTCTTCCTCGCCTCCATCGTCGCGCTCAACCCCGACACCGGGAAGTACGTCTGGCACTACCAGGAGACGCCGGGCGACAACTGGGACTACACCTCGACCCAGCCGATGATCCTGGCCGATCTCAAGCTGGACGGGAAGACGCGCAAGGTCATCCTCCACGCCCCGAAGAACGGCTTCTTCTTCGTGATCGACCGGACCAACGGTCGGCTCATCTCCGCCAAGAACTTCGTGGACGTGAACTGGGCCACCGGCTACGACCAGGAGGGACGGCCCATCGAGACGCCGGAGGCGCGGGTGGTGGACCGGCCGCGCGAGATCATCCCGAGCGCCTACGGGGCGCGCAACTGGCATCCGATGTCGTTCAACCCCCTGACCGGGCTCGCCTACATGCCGGTGCAGAACATCGGCGTGAACCTGATGGACAACCTCAAGTGGACGATGGGCGGGAACACCCCCGGTGAGCCGCACGGCGGCATGGGCTGGAACCTCGCCATGTACGCCAACGTCGAGCCGCCGAAGAGCAAGACCTTCGGCCGCCTGGTCGCCTGGGACCCGGTGAAGCAAAAGGCGGCGTGGACGCACGAGCACGTGTCGCCGTGGAACGGCGGCACGCTCACCACCGCCGGCAATCTCGTGTTCCAGGGAACGGCGGACGGCCGCTTCGTCGCCTACAACGCCACCACCGGCGCCAAGCTCTGGGAGACGGCCACCGGCACCGGGGTGGTCGCGGGGCCGGTGACCTACATGGTGGATGGGCGCCAGTTCGTGTCGATCGCGGTGGGCTGGGGCGGCGTCTACGGCGTCATGAACCGGCACACCGACCGCAAGGGGCCGGGCACCGTCTACACCTTCGCCATCGGCAGCGGCGCGCCGCCCCCCGCGTTCGTCGCGTATCAGCAGGGCGCCCTCGTCCAGGGCGTCCCGTACGATCCCGCGCACGTGAAGGAAGGCACCGCGCTCTACGTGAGCTACTGCGTGTTCTGCCACGGCGTGCCCGGCGTGGACCGGGGCGGCAACGTCAAGAACCTGGGCTACTCCTCCGCCGAGGTCATCGGCAACATGGACCGCTACGTGTACAAGGGGCCCTACATGAACGTGGGCATGCCCGACTACACCGGCAAGCTCACGCCGGAGCAGCTCGAGAAGATCAAGGCCTTCATCCAGGGCACGGCGGACGCCATCCGGCCGAAGAACTGAGGGGGGCGCCGCTACACGTACATCGGCTGCCGGTCGACCAGCCGGAGCCAGCCGCGCGCGACGCGGTAGATGAACCAGAGCCCGACGATGCCGAGGGGCAGCCAGGCGATCAGGATGCCCACGCCCAGCGTCGCCACCACGAACACACCGCACAGGGCCGCCCAGAGCAGGCCCCACCAGAACGTGCGGATCTGCCAGCGGAAGTGCGACTCGAGCCAGGTGCCGCGCACGTCGCCGCGCTTGACGTAGTTCAGGATCACCGCGATCAGCGAGGGCCAGCCGATGAGGAAGGCCCCCACCACGGTGGCGGTGCCGATGATCCCGATGATCAGGCTGGTGGCGTGCAGGGCGTAGATCAGGTGGGCCCAGGTGGT
>DATEDO010000217.1:0-7709 GCA_035281625.1 Candidatus Methylomirabilota bacterium | reverse complement strand
CAGCGATCGCCCGCGAGGCCCTTGCCGAGGGTGCCGTGGGCATGCGTGTGGGCGTTGATCAGCCCGGGCATGAGCAGGCGCTCGCGCGCGTCGATCACCTCGGCGTCGGCCGGCGCGGCGAGGCCGGGCGGGCCGACTTCGCGGATCAGGACGCCCTCCAGCAGCACGTCGGCGGGCTCGCCGCGATGCTCGGGCAGGCTCAGCACGCGACCGCCGCGGAAGATCGTGAACGGGCTCCCGCCGGCCATGGTCAGCCCTCCGGGGCGAAGGCGCGGCAGTCCTCCGCGTGCCACGCCACCACGATGGTGTCGCCGCGCTTGAAGTTGGTGTCGGCGAAGCGGATCGGCACCTTCGCGATCAGCTCGAGGTCGTCGAGCACGCGGAGGCGGATGCGCGCCACGTCACCCTGGAAGATGAGGTCCTCGACGCGGGCATCCAGGCGATTGGCGTGCTCTCCGCCCGCGGGCGCCAGCGCCAGGTGCTCCGGGCGGATGGCGACCAGCGCGGCGGTGTCCACGCCGCCCGCGTCCGCAGCGAGCGCCTCGACCAGCCCGCGCTCCGCCACGCGCACGCGCCGCCGGTCGCCCCGCGCCTCCACCACCGTGCCCGGCAGGCGATTGCTCTCGCCGATGAACTGGGCCACGAAGGCGTTGACCGGCTGCTCGTACACTATTCGCGGTGGACCGACCTGTTGCAGTCGCCCGGCGTTGAACACCGCGATGCGGTCGGACATGGTGAGGGCCTCGGCCTGATCGTGGGTGACGTAGACCATGGTGACGCCGAGATCCTCGTGGATCTGCTTCAGCTCGTACTGCATCTGCTCGCGGAGCTGCTTGTCGAGCGCCCCCAGCGGTTCGTCGAGCAGGACCAGGCGCGGGTTGAACACGAAGGCGCGCGCCAGGGCCACGCGCTGCTGCTGACCGCCGGAGAGCTGGGCGGGGCGGCGCTGCTCGAAGCCGGTGAGCTTCACCACCGCGAGGGCCTGGGCCACGCGCCGGGCGATCTCGGCGCTCGGCGACGACCGGATGGTGAGCGGGAAGGCGACGTTCTGCCACACCGTCATGTGGGGGAAGAGGGCGTAGTTCTGGAACACCATCCCGATGTCGCGCTTGTGGGGCGGCAGCCGCGTGATCGAGCGGCCTTCCAGCAAGATCTCGCCCTCGGTCGGGGTCTCGAAGCCAGCCAGCATCATGAGGGTGGTGGTCTTGCCCGAGCCAGATGGGCCGAGCAGGGTGAGGAACTCGCCTGCGGCCACGTCGAGGGAGAGATCGCGCACCACGAGCACGCGGCCGTCGTAGCTCTTCTGTACCTTCTCGAAGCGGACGAGCGGCGTCACGCGCCCTGCCAGGGCCGGATGGCCGGGGGGAACTCCTCGTCCACGCGGCGCCCGGCCCAGTGATAGCCGGCGAAGCCCGCCCAGACACGCGCGGCGGAACGCCGGCCGCCTTCCAGGACCTCTTTCTCGTCGGCGACGAGGAGGCGCTTGTCCTCCAGCAGCGGACGCCCGTCGCAGATCACGGTGTGCACCATGTCCGGCGAGCCCTGATAGATGAGGGCGCGGATGGGGTCCGTGAAGGGACCGATGTGGAGATTGTCGAAGTCGACCAGCACGATGTCGGCTTTGGCTCCGGGGGCGAGCCGGCCGAGGTCGTCGCGACCGAGCGCCCGGGCCCCGCCCAGGTTGGAGGCGTTGAAGATGGCCATGGCCGGGGCGGACTCGTGGTTCTGCTCGAAGAGCTTGCAGGCGAGCGCGGCCGTCCGCATCTCGGCCAGCATGTCCAGCGGATAGACGTCGGTGCCCATCACCATGTTGATGCCGGCGGCGCGATAGCGGTCGAAGGTCTCCAGGGAGATGCCACGCCGGGCGAAGCCGGCGGGCGCGTGCACCACCGAAGCGCCGCCCGCGGCCAGGATCTCCAGGTCGCCGCCGTGCGGATAGGCGGCCGCGCGGTGGCCGGCCAGGTACACCGCGTGGGCGAGGAGTACGTCGCGCCCCAGCACGCCCTCGTCGCGGAGGACGGCCGCCGGTGTCTTGCCCGTGACCCGCACCGTGTCGAGGAACTCCATGACCTGCTCGCAGAAGTGCATGGTGAGCCCCACGCCGAGGCGCGTGGCGAGCGCGCGCGCCTCGCGGAGGAGGCGCGGGGTGGCGTTGAAGAACTCATCGACGGTGACGATGCCCCGTACCCGGCCTTCCGCCTTGCCCCCGTGCTTCTCGATGAACGCCTGCGTGGCCTCGAGCGCGCGCAGTCCCTGCGCTTCGTCGACGATCCGATGGAGGCGGCCCTGGTCATCGAAGTAGTAGCGCCCGCTCAGGATCACGGGGGCGTGGTAGATGCGCACGCCGAAGGCGTCCACCTCCTCCACCATGGTGGCGCCCGCGTCCGCGCCCGCCGGCGCGAACGGCACCACCGTGGTGATGCCGTGGCGGATCAGCGAGGCCAGCCCGAAGCGCAGGGAGGCGCGCCCGTCCGCATCGCGCATGAACGAGACGCCGCCGTCGCCCTTGGTGGGCAGGTAGTTGGGGAAGCCCGAGCGGAAGAAGTCGCGGCGGCCGCCGTCGACGAGGAGGCGCCCGCCCTCCTGCGCCGAGACGTGGGCATGGCCGCTGATCTGCCCGGGGATCACGAGCTTGCCTCGCGCGTCGATGGTGCGGGCGCGGGGGCCCCCGTAGGTCCGGCCCACGTGGACGATGCGGTCGCCCTCGTAGACGAGGACGCCCTCGGGGATGAGGCGGTGCTCGGCGCCGTCGAACGCGACGAGGAGCCCGCCCTCGATGGCGGTGCGGGGAGTCGGAGTGGTCATGGACGCGTCGCTCCGCGGAGGCGCTCGCCGCGACGACGCAGCAGCTCGACCACCGCCATGAGGAGGAGGGAGACTCCGATCAGCACCACCGCGGCGGCGACCACCGCCGGGCTCATCGTCTCGCTGACGCCGCTCCAGATCTGCCGCGGCAGGGTGCGCTGCTCGGGGCTGCCCACGAAGAGGATCACGAGCAGCTCGTCGAACGACGTCACGAACGCGAATACCGCGCCGGAGATCACGCCGGGTAGGATCAAGGGCAGCGTCACCATCCGGAACGTCTGCAGCGGGGAGGCGCCCAGGCTGGCGGCGGCGCGGGGGAGATTCACGTCGAAGCCCTGCAGGGTCGCCGCGATGGTGATGATGACGAAAGGCAGCGCGAGCACGGTGTGCGCCATCACGAGGCCGGCGAAGCTCCCCACCAGCCCGAGCCGCGCGTAGTAGTAGAACAGCGCCACCGCCACCATCACGTGCGGGATGACGAGGGGCAGGGCGAGCAGGCCGTAGAGGGCGGGCTTGAGCCGGCTCCGCAAGCTCTGGAGGCCGAGCGCGGCCAGCAAGCCCACCGCGGTCGCCACCACCGTGGTCACCACGGCGAGCACGGTGCTGTTCCAGAGCGCCCGCGTCCAGTCGGGCGCGGTGGTGAACTCGCGATACCAGCGCAGCGACCAGGCGGGCAGGGGATAGACGAGCAGCTCGCCCGAGGTGAACGACAGCGGCAGCACCACGACAATGGGCAGGACGAGATAGCCCAGCACGAGCACGCTCAGCGCGCGCACGCCCACATGCGTGGCCCGCTCGAGCACGGTCGCGTGCGCCGGCCGCGCCATCTCAGCGCACCGCGAGGCGGTTCAGGCCGACCACCCGGCCCAGCGCCAGGTAGATCAGCGCGACCACGAGGAGGAGCAGGGTGCCGAGCGCGGAGGCCATGCCCCAGTTCACCGCGGTGTTGGTGAAGTAGGCGATGAAGTAGCCGATCATCTGGTCGCCGGGCCCGCCGACCAGCGCCGGCGTCACGTAGTAGCCCAGCGCGAGCACGAACACCAGGCTGGCGCCGGCCACGAGGCCGGGCAGCGCCTGCGGCACGTACACGCGGAGGAAGGCGACGGCCGGCGGCGCGCCCAGCGAGGCGGCGGCGCGCATCAGCTCGGGCGGGATGTTCCTGAGCACGCTGTAGAGGGGCAGCACCATGAACGGCAACAGCACGTGGACCATGGCGATGTAGAGCCCGACGCGGTTGAAGATGAGCGGGATGGGCTTCTGGGCGAGCCCGAGGCCCACGAGCAGCTGATTCACCACGCCGGAGTTCTGCAGCAGGATCACCCACGCGGTGCTGCGCACGAGCAGCGAGGTCCAGAAGGGGATGAGCACGAGGATGAGGAGGGCGTTCGCTCGGGCGGGCGAGGCGCCGGCCATCGTCACGGCAAGCGGGAAGCCGAGCAGGACACACAGTCCGGTGACGACGAGGCTGATGGCGAGCGTGCGGCCGAGCAGGCCGAGGAAGATCGCGCTCTCCGCGGGCGCGCGCTCGATGGCGCCACTGGCGCCGTAGCGCAGGTCGAGGGCGCTGAGCAGGTAGAACGGCGTGACCACGTGCCGCTCCCGCCGGATCGTCTGCCAGTACGCCGGCTCGCCCCAGCGCGCGTCGATGGCGATGAGCTGCTCACGCATGCGGCCGGGCTTCGCGAGATCCACCCGGCCCCCGGTGCCCGTGATGAGGCCGCGGAAGCCGGGGATGTTGTGGTTGAGGCGGCGGCCGAGGAGGGGCAGCGCGGTGGACCCCGAGAGCGCGGCGAGGTCCTCGGCCACGGCGCGGAAGGCTGGCTCGTCGGGCAGGCCCTCGCCGCTCCAGGACGCCAGCGCCGCGGTGGTGCGGGGCAGCCAGCCCGGCACCTCGGAGTTATCGATGCTCCGGTAGAGGAAGAGGCCCAGGGGCGCGACGAAGAACAAGGCGATGAACAGCACCGACGGCGCCACCAGGGCGAGCATGGTGACCTGGTGGCGCCGCCGGGCGCGACGGACCTGGGCGGCTAAGTCGTCAGGCCTCACTGAGCCGCGAACTTGACGAATCGCTGCAGCAGCGAGTCCCCGTTCGCCAGCCAGAACCCGAGATAGAGCTTGCCGAGCTGGAGCGACGCCTTGTCGAGGTGCTGGCCGGGCAGGGTCGCCTTCTCCTGGTCGCTGAGCAGCGCGTAGGCGTCACGGTTGGCCGGCCCGTAGCTGATCACGCGCACGAAGTCGGCCTGGTTCTGCGCCATCACCGCGTACTGGATGAACTTGATGGCGAGCTCCTTGTTCTTGGAGCCCTTCATGATCGCCCAGTACTGGCAGCCGGAGACGTGGCCGGCCCCCAGCTCCATCTTGAGATTGAGGTTGTTGGTCTTGTTGGCCGACGCGACCCGCCCGTTCCATGCGTAGGCCATCGCCACCTCGCCCGAGGCGAGCAGATTGATGGACTCGGCGCCGTTCTTCCACCAGTGGATGTGGGGCTTGATCTCGTCGAGCTTCTTGAGCGCGCGATCGGGACCACCGGGAGCCGCCAGCACCTCCATCGCCTTCGCGGGCGGGACACCGTCCGCCATGAGGGCGATCTCGAACGTCTGCTCGGCGCGGTAGAGGAGGCCGCGCTTGCCCGGCCACTTCCGGACGTTCCAGAAGTCGGCCCACGACTTGGGCGCCTCCTTGATGCGGTTGCCGTCGTAGGCGAGCCCGCCCGAGACGAAGAGATAGGGCACGCCGCACTCGCTCACCCCGCCGACATCACGGAACACCTTGGGATCGAAGTACTTCGACCAGTCCACCTTCTCGAGCAAGCCTTCCTCGCAGCCGGTGGCGACGTTGATGGCGGTCGTGCTGACCATGTCCCAGATGAGATTGCCCGTCTCCACCTGCGAGCGGATCTTCGCCAGCTCCTGGTTGAAGGATTCTTCCTGGATCGTGATCTTGTTCGCACTGGCGAACGGCCCGTAGAACACCTTGCGCTCGGCGTCCGCGCTCGACCCGCCGGCGTTGCCGACGACGAGCTTGGTCTGAGCCACCACGGCGGGCGGGGCGAGCACCAGGGCGAGAGCAGCGGCGGCGAGGGCGATCCAGCGACGCGATATCTTCGACATTGAGAACCTCCGGCGGACGGGTGGGTACGGGAGCGCGCTCGGCCCGGCCAACGTCGTCGTGGGCGCCGACGCAGGAACCAATGGCGCCAATCTCGGCGAACTCGCATCCGATGTCAAGGCGGCCCGCGTGCCCGCTGCGCTAGAATCCCTGCGCCATGAACCCATCCGGCTCCTCCGCCGCCCGCCGCCCCGTGGACACGATCGTGCTCGGCCGCATTGTCACGCAGAACCCGCGCCGCGAGGTGCTCGCCGACGGCGCGGTGGCGGTGGCGGGCGGCGACATCGTCGCGGTGGCACCCCGGGAGGAGGTGCTGGCCACGCACGAGGGCCGGCGCACCCTCGGCGGGCCGCGCGCGATCGTGATGCCGGGCATGATCGACACGCACACCCACTGCACGCAGTGCTTCGTGCGCGCGCTCACCGCCAACGAGCTGCCCATGATTCCGCGCATCTACGTGCCCGCCCAGCGGTCGCTCACGCCCCCGCAGGCTCACGCCACCGTGCGACTCATCGCCGCCCAGCTGCTCCGCGCCGGGGTCACCACCCTGTGCGACGGCACCGTGATCGGCGCGCACGAGGCCCCGACGCTCGAGGCTCTCGAGGAGGTGGGCATCCGGGCCTGCGTGGCGCGTGGAGCCCCGGATCAGGACTTCCAGCATGCCGCGCTCTACAGCCAGCTCGGCGAGCGCTCGTCGGTGTCGCCCCGCGCCGGCGAGGCGGAGGCCGAGCTCGCGCGCACCGCCGCGTTCCTCGACCGGTTCCCCCCCACCGGCCCCGGCCTCATCCGCGGCGCGGTGAACGTCTCGGCCCTGCCGAGCTTCTCCGAGACGTACTTCCGCCTCGCCGCCGCGCTGGCGCGTGAGCGCGGGGCGACGCTGCAGGTGCACGTCGCGCGTGACCGCGAGGAGGTGGAGCTGGCGCTCTCGGTATGGGGCCGCCGGCCCATCGAGCGCCTCGCCGACATGGGGGTGGTGGACGGGCATCTCGTCGCCGTCCACGCCGTGCTCGCCACCGGGCCGGAGATCGACCTGCTCGCGCGCGGCGGCGCGTCCCTCACCCACTCGCCGATGGAGTGCGTGTACAACCTGAACGCGGTCCCCGACGTCCAGCGCTTCCGCGCCGCCGGGGTGCCCGTCGGCCTCGGCTGCGACAATCAGGGCAACGACATGCTCGCCACCATGCGCGCGACCCTGCTCATCCAGGGCGCGGTGTTCGGCATCCCACGTTACGAGCCCGACCTGCTGACGGCCGACGACGTGCTCGACATGGCCACGATCGAAGCGGCGCGCGTGCTCCGCTGGGACGAGCGAATCGGCTCGCTCGAGCCCGGCAAGGCCGCCGACCTCACCGTGCTCGATGGCGGCGCCCCGCATCTCTTCCCCACCCAGGATCTCGTCACCGAGCTCGTGCGGTTCGCGTCGCGCGCGGAGGTCACCGACGTGCTGGTGAACGGGCGCGTGGTGCTCGAGGCGGGCCGTCTCACCACGGTGGACCTCGAGCGGCTGCGCGGGGAGGCGGCAGGGGGCGCGGCGCACGTCCTGAGGACGGTGGAAGGACGGCGTTACCGCCCGCTGCGCTAGCGCCTGGCTTATCATGGGTGTCCACCCAGCGCCGGGGAGGAACCCATGAGGCTTCGGCTCGGACCGTTCGCATTCGTCGCCCTGCTCGCGTGCGCGCTCGCGATGTCCGTCCCTTCCGCGCCCGCCGCCGAACCCGCGCCCGCCGGCCAGATGACCTGGGCGGTGCACTTCACCCTGGCCCCGCGCTGGCTCGATCCCGGCGAGAACGAGGGGA
>DATEDO010000216.1:0-7564 GCA_035281625.1 Candidatus Methylomirabilota bacterium | reverse complement strand
CACCACGTAAGTCCTTGATCTGACGTCCCAGCGCGCCTGGCACGTCCCTCGCTCTGATCCGGGACATGCCGACCATATTGGTGGTCGATGACGAGCCGACCATTCGCGAGCTGGTCCGCTTCACCCTCGAGGACGAGCGCGTCGCCATCGTCGAGGCCTCCGATGGGCAGGAGGCGCTCGAGAAGGCGGCCGAGGCGCGCCCCGAGCTGATCCTCCTCGACGTCCAGATGCCGCGCCTCGACGGCATCGAGGCCTGCCGCCGGCTGCGGGCCGACGCCACGCAGGCCGGCGCGCGCATCGTTCTGCTCACCGCCGCGGGGCAGGAAGCCGACCGCGCGCGAGGGCTCGCCGCCGGCGCCGACGACTATCTGACCAAGCCCTTCTCGCCCCTGGCCCTCTTCGCGCTCGTGCGCGCCCTCTTGCCGGAGACCAGCCTATGGCCGACGTAGCCCTATCCCAGGCGCTCGCCTACGCGCGGGACCTCAAGGCGGTCTGCGAGGTCTGGCAGGAGCGGGAGCGCGAGCTCAAGCACGCCAATACCCGGCTCCGCCATGCGCATCGTCAGTCGCTCCGCTACGCCGCCGATCTCAAGAAGACGTACTGGCGCATGGAGAGGGCCTTCCTGGCGAGCCTCCATGCCCTCGCCAATGCGCTGGAGGCGCGGGACGCCTACACGCGCGGCCACTCCGAGCGGGTCGCCGCGCTCGGGCGAATGCTGGCGCGGGCCGCCGGCCTGCCGCCCGCCTCCGCGGACATCGTGGCGCAGGCCGGGCGCCTGCACGACCTCGGCAAGATCGGCGTGCCCGAGGGCGTGCTCCGCAAGGCGGGGCCGCTGTCCGACGAGGAGTGGACGCTGATGCGGCAGCATCCGCTCACCGGCGCCCAGATCGTGGCCCCGCTCGAGTTCTTCACCGACGGCATGCTGATCGTGCGGCACCATCACGAGCGATTCGACGGCAGCGGCTATCCCGACGGGCTCTCCGGCTCGACCATTCCCATCGGCGCCCGCATCGTGGGGGTCGTGGACGTCTATGACGCGCTCACCTCCGATCGCCCCTATCGCCGCGCGCTGCCGCACGACGCGGTGGTGGAGCGGCTGCGCCGCGACGCCGGGCGGACGCTCGACGGCGAGCTGGTCACCTTGTTTCTCGACCTCGTCCGCGATGGAGCTCCTGACCGCGCCGTTTGAGCCCGCCCGCCGGGCGCCGCCCACCGCGATCTGGAGGCCGCTCGTCGGCGTCAGTCTCGCCATGCTGGCCGCGGTGGGCATGGGGCGCGTACTGGCCGGGCCGGGCGGCCTCGCCGGCGAGATCGGACTGGCGGTGCAGGGGACAGCCCTGCACGGCGGGTTCATCGCGCAGGGGCTCGTGCTCGCGCTCGATGGGCACGGCGCGTGGCGCCCCGCGGTCCTGCGGGTCACGGGGACGCTGCTGGCGGGCTTTCTCCTGAGTCGCCTCTCGCCATGGGGTGGCCTGGCGCTGCTTGCGGTTCCCGTCGTCCTGCGGCGCGAGTGCCGCGGCTTCCCCGTGCTCGCGCGCATCGGCGCGCTGGGCCCCACCCGGCGACGACATGTCGTCATCGGTCTCGCGGCCGGGGTGTTTCTGGGGGCCCATCTCCTCGTGACGTCCTCACGCACGTTCGGCTACTCGGTGAGCGTGCCCAGCCTCGCCGGCTACGCGACGGCCCTGGCGTACGACGTGGGCGCCAACGCGCTGTCCGCGGAGTGGCTGTTCCGCGGCGCGCTCTTCTCCCACTGGTGGCGGCGTGGGGGCTTCTGGGGCGCCGCCGGCACCGCCACCGCGCTGAGCCTCACGCGCTATCTGCTCGATCCGGCCCTCCCGCCCACCGCGGAGGCCCGCGCGGGGGCGCTGTTCTACCTGGCCGCGCTGAGCCTGGTCGGCGCGCTCCTGCGCGCGTGGAGCGGCAGCCTGGTGCCGGGCTATCTCGCCGCCATCGCCTTCTTCGCCGCCTATCGGACGCTCGTCGTGGGATAGCCGCGCCGCTCGCGTGCCTGCTGGCGATCACCGCCGCCATGGTGATGGAGGGGCGCGGGCTCGACTCCCCGCTGCGGCATCTCTATGTGGCGCCGGCTCTCTGGGCGGCGCTGCGAGGGGGCGCGAGTGCGGGTGGCTTCGTCGGGCTCATGGCCGGGCTCTTCCTGGCCCCGCTCCTGCTGCCTGCCATCGAGCGGGCGGGCGCGGGGGCCCAGGCCGTCGATGGAGTCGTGGCCCTGGGCGCGCCCGGGTTGCTGGGCGTGATCGCCGGGCATCTCCGCGATCAGGCGCATGCCGGTGCCCGGCGGCTCGAGAGCCTGCTGGAGATACAGCGGCGGTTGACGTCGAGTGTGCCGCTCCCCCAGCGGCTCGATGAGGTCGCCCGCCTGATCCGGGAATGCCTGGGCGCTCACGGCGTGGCCCTCGTGGTGCAGTCCCCCGAGGGCCCGGCGCTGGTGGCGGGCGACCCGCACGCGGTCGTGCTGAGCCCGCGCTCCGCGGCTGCGTGGTCGCTGGCCGTGGGCGAAAAGATGTACAGCCGCGATCTTGAAGGGGATACGCGGTTGGAGGCCCCACGCGCCAGCTCGCCCATGCCGGTCCGCGCCCTGGTCCTCCCGCTGACGACCGGCGAGGGCCCCGCGGGAGTGCTCGCGGTGGAATGGCTCGGGGAGCTGCCGCAGAGCACGGCGGCCGCAGCCGAGGAGATGGCGCTGCACCTGGCGTTGAGCATCGAGAACGCGCGGCTGACCTTGCGCCAGCGGCACTTCGCCGCCGAGCTGGAGGAGCGGGTGGAAGCCGCCACCCGCCGGCTGCGCGCCGTCGACCACGCGAAGTCGGAGTTCATCTCGGTGGTGTCGCACGAGCTGCGCACGCCCATCACCGCCCTCGAGGGCTTCTCGGAGCTGCTCCTGTCGCGTGCCGTTCCGCCGGAGCGGGCGCGGCGCTTTCTCGATCACATTCACGCCGAGAGCCGCCGGCTCGGGCGCATCGTGACCGAATTGCTCGATCTGTCCCGGCTGGAGGCGGGCGTGGCGCCGGTGCTCGAGCGCGAGCCGCTGGACCTCGGGGCCCACGTGGAGCGGCAGGTCGAGCTCTTCGCGGGGGTGCACGCTGCGCATCGCTTCCACTGGGCGCCCGAGCGACCGCTGCCGGCCATCCGCGCCGATGCCGACGCGATCGACCGCGTGCTCCAGAACCTCCTGTCCAATGCCGTGAAGTACTCGCCCCGGGGCGGGGTAGTGAGGGTGGAGGCGCGGGTGGTCGAGGGGGGCGGCGTCGAGATCGCGGTAACCGATGAGGGGATCGGCATCCCGGCGGAGGCCCTGCCGCGCGTGTTCGACAAGTACGTGCGCATTCCCAGCCCGGAGACCACCACGGTCCGGGGCCTTGGGCTCGGGCTCAGCCTGGTCCGCTCCCTGGTCGAGGCCCACGGGGGCCGGATCGAGGTGACGAGCGAGGTGGGAAAAGGGTCCTGCTTTCGACTGGTTCTACCCCCCTGACACGAGCATATTCTCCCGATATTCCGGCCATTTGTGGTTGACACCCCCTGCCGGTGCCGTGTACCCTGAGCACGCCATGGCGAGACGGGATGAGCTGGCAGGGCGCATGGCCCAGGCAGTCGTCAAGCGCCTGACCACGCGCAAGCTCGTGGAGGTTCGGGACGAAACCCGGGCCCTCGAGGTCATCCGCCGTATCCTGTCCGAGAACCTGCACGCCGAGGAAAAGCTCGAGGCCGATGCCCGGGCGCTCCTCATGGATCACGCCAAGGAGATCCGGGACTCGGCCTCCGATTACAAGCGCATCTTCAGCCTGGTGAAGGGCAAGCTCGCCAAGGAGCGGGGATTCGTCCTGTGACACGCATGAGCCGGGAGCGCCTGTTCTCGCTCGCCGACCGCATCGTGGCGGATCTCTCGGCGACCGAGGCGGTGGCCGCCCGCGGGCTGGACGACGAGAAGGTGCGCGGCCAGCTTCGCACCGAGGTGTTTCGCGTCCTCGAGGACGAGGTCAAGCTCGAGGAGTCCATCGACCAGGAGGTGCGCCGCATCCTGTCGACCTACTCGCGCCCCGCGCCGGAAGGGAGCGCCGAGTGGGAGGTGCTCTACCAGAAGTCGCGCGACGAGGTGTTCCGCAAGCGGTTCCGGCTATGAGGCGCCTGGTCGTCGGGATTAGCGGCGCCTCCGGCGCGATCTACGGGATCCGCTTCCTGGATCTGCTGCGCGCGGTGCCCGATCTCGAGACCCATCTCGTCATCTCGGACGCGGGCCGGCGCACCATCGCCGAGGAGACGGACTGGGCGCTCCGCGACGTCGAGGCCCTGGCCACCAAGAAGTACAGCGACCGCGACATCGGCGCCTCCCTCGCCTCCGGCTCGTTCCGGACCGACGGCATGGTGATCGTGCCCTGCAGCATCAAGTCGGCGGCCGCGGTGGCCCATTGCCTGACGGACACCCTGCTGGCGCGCGCGGCGGACGTCACGCTGAAGGAGGGCCGCCCGCTCGTCCTCGTGGTGCGAGAGACGCCGCTGCATCTGGGGCATCTGCGCGTGCTCACCCAGCTCGCGGAGATGGGCGCGGTGATCCTCCCGCCCATGCCGGCGTTCTACAATCGCCCCAAGCAGATCGACGAGATCGTCGATCACACGCTCGCGCGCGTGCTCGATCGCCTCCGGCTCCCCCACTCCCTCGTGCCGGAGTGGCGAGGAGAGCCGCCCGCGCCGCCCGGCGCGAGCGCGCCGACCGAGCGCAGCTGATCGTCACGCGCGCATGCCGGAGCCACCGATGCCCGCCGTTCCCGACCTGTCCATCGTCATTCCCGTCTACAACGAGGAGGAGAACCTGCCCCTCCTCTGGCCGGAGATTCGCGACGTGCTGGGGCCCACCGGGCTCGCCTACGAGGTGATCTTCGTCGACGACGGCAGCCGCGACCGAAGCGCCGAGATCATCCGCGCCTTCCGCGAGGCGGACCCGCGGATCCGCCTGGTGCGCCTCAAGGCGAATGCCGGCGAGACCGCCGCCACCGACGCCGGCTTCAAGACGGCGCGCGGTCGCTACGTCGTGAGCCTGGACGCCGATCTCCAGAACGATCCCCGCGACATCCCGGGCATGCTGAAGCACTTGGAGCAGTGGGACGCGGTCACCGGCTGGCGCGTCAACCGCGCCGCGGGCGACTCCATCGTGCGCCGCGTCTCGTCCCGCGTCGCCAACCGCGTGCGCAACGCGCTCAGCGACGAGACCATCCAGGACTCGGGCTGCACGTTCCGCGCCTTCCGCCGCGAGTGCCTCCACGATCTCGTGCTGTACCGCGGCTTCCACCGGTTCATCCCCACCCTCCTGAAGATGCGCGGCTTCCGCGTCCTCGAGGTGCCGGTCAACCATCGCCCGCGGCGCTTCGGCGAATCCAAGTACGGGATCGGCAACCGCGCCTTCCGCGCCTTCGCGGATCTCCTCGTGGTGCGCTGGATGAAGGACCGGCTGCTGCGCTACGAAGTCGCCGAGGACCTGGGCGGGACCGGGGCGCCTCGGTGATGCGCGTCCTCCTGGTCGGGCTGGGGCGCTGGGGGGAGAAGCACCTGCGGGTGCTGACCGACCTGGGCGTCGAGCTGTGGGTGGCGGATGTGTCCGAGGAGCGGCGCGCCTTCGCGCGCAAGGCCGGCGTCCCCGAGACGCGCGCGGTGGCCGACTACCGGCTCGCCCTGCCGCACGTGGACGCGGTGGATCTGGTGACGCCGGCGGACAGCCATCTCGCGGTGGCCGGCGAGTGCCTGCGGGCGGGACGGCACTGCTTCGTGGAGAAGCCCCTGACGCTCACGTTGGCGGAGGGGCGCGAGCTCGCCGCCCTCGTCCGTGCGACCGGGCGCGTGCTCCAGGTCGGGCACATCTTCCGCTTCCATCCCGTCACCGACGCCATTCGCGAGCGGCTGACCACCGGCGCCCTCGGGCCGGTGCGGTACTGCACCGGCCGTTTCGCCGGCTTCAAGCGCCCGCGCACCGACGTCGGCGTCACCCAGACCGACGCCATCCACTACTTCGACCTGTTCGCGTATCTGCTCGGCGCGCGGCCGACCGCCGTCACCGCGACCCTCCGCGATCAGCTGGGGCGGGGGCTGGACGACCTCTCGTTCTGCGCGGTGGAATACGGGACCGTGCCCGCCTTCATCGAGGCCGGCTACTTCGCGCCCGGGACGTATCGCGATTGCGTGGTGGTGGGCGAGCGGGCGACGGTGGCCGCGGACTTCGGCTCGGCCGAGGTGGTGGTGCACGCCAACCGGCACGTGCCCGGACCCGGCGGCTGGCAGGCGCCGGAAGGCGGAATGGAGACCTTCAAGGCCACCGGCGCCGAACCGCTACGGCGGGAGCTGGAGCTCTTTCTGGCCGCCGCCCGCGCCGGCGGCACGCCGGCGGTGGACGTGGAGGCGGGCCTCGTCGCCCTCGAGGTCGTCGAGGCGGCCCAGCGCTCGTCGGCGCTCGCCCGCCGCGTGACGCTGGCGGAGCTCGCGTAGCGCCGGTGGAATTCCTCTACGGGCTCCTCGACGGCAGCGTGTCGCTGGCCGACCTCATCCGGTGGGGCGGTTACGTCGTGCTCGTGGCCATCGTGTTCTGCGAGACGGGGCTGCTCGTGGGCTTCTTCCTTCCGGGCGACTCGCTCCTCATCACCGCGGGACTCGTGGCGGCCACCGGCGCCCTCGACATCTGGCTGCTCAACGTGCTGCTCATCGTCGCCGCGATCGTGGGGGACAGCGTCGGCTACGCCATCGGCTACCGGGCGGGGCCGCGCCTGTTCGTGAAGGAGGAGTCGCTGCTGTTCAGTCGCAAGCATCTCCTCCGCACGAAGGTGTTCTACGAGAAGTACGGCGGCAAGACCATCGTGCTCGCCCGCTTCATCCCCCTCCTCCGCACGTTCGCCCCGGTGGTGGCGGGGATCGGGCAGATGGAGTATCGCCGCTTTCTCTTCTACAACGTGTTCGGCGGCATCGGGTGGGTGGTCAGCATGACGTGGGCGGGCTATCTTCTCGGCACCCTCATTCCCGACATCTCCCGCTATATCCACGTCGTCGTGGTCGTGGTGATCGCGCTCTCCCTCATTCCCGTCGCCGTCGAGCTCTGGAAGGCGCGCCGCGCCTCGGTAGAGCCGTGACGTACGCCCGCGTTACCGGGTAAAAGGGAATCGGCGCGCCTCGCCCGGGGCGCGCGAAATCGGCGCTTCCGATCTGGCATCGCCGATGCTTCCTCCCCTCCGAGGGAGGATTCGTCATGCCTGAGAAGCGAACGATGGAACGAGCCGAGCGGGACAAGCGACGGGGCAAGTCGGCCTCGACCCAGGCCGGAGAGTTCGTGCGCGAGGAGATCCATCACGTGCGTGAGGGCAAGCACGGCGCGCGGTCGACGAAGCAGGCCATCGCCATCGGGCTGTCGAAGGCGAGGCGGGCCGGCGTGCGTCTCGGCGCGCCCAAGCGGGGTCAGGCCTCGCGCGAGGTCCGGCGCCGTGCCTCACGGGACCTGCGCCGCGGCCGCGCGCGTCGCGCCGTGTCGGGGCGCCGTTCGCGGGCCACCCACGCGGCACTCGAGCGCGAG
>DATEDO010000215.1:0-21745 GCA_035281625.1 Candidatus Methylomirabilota bacterium | reverse complement strand
TGACGTCGAGCGGGATCTTCTTGCCGTCGTCTCCGACCTTGCCGTTCCCCACCGCGATGACCTTGCCCTCCTGGGGCTTTTCCTTGGCGGTATCGGGGATGATGATGCCGCCCTTCCGGACCTCCCCCTCCTCGATACGCTCGACGAGCACGCGATCGTGCAGCGGACGAATCTTCATCGACTGCCCTCCTCCCGTGGTGTCCTCTCCTATAGCGCCCCCGCGACCGGCCGCCAATCGGGTAGATTCCCGAAAGCCGGCGGGGAGTCTCCCCGACTCCGCGCCCGGGCGAGCGCCGCCCGCGCCTGGTCGCCCGACGCGGGGACCCCGGCCTCCCCTCGCCCGGAGCCGGCCGGCACGAGGCGCCCAATCGCCGGCCACAGCGCCGTCCCGGCCGTCTTCTTCACGAGGAAGTCGTTGGCCCCCGCGGCCCGGGCCGTCCGCTCGTAGGTCGGGTCGTCGTGGACGGTGAGGATGATGACGGGCAGGTCGGGCCAGCGGGCCTTGAGCCGCCGCGTCGCCTCGAGCCCGTTCACCCGCGGCATGGTGAGATCCATGAGCACGACGTCGGGGGGGCGGCGCGACGCCATACGCACGGCGGTCTCGCCGTCGGCCGCCTCCTCGACCTCGACCGCGCGTGTCCCTTGCATCAGAAGGCCGAGAACCGCCGCGCGGAATCCGTCATCGTCGTCGACCAGCAGGATCCGCATCCCCGCGCCCTCCACGACGTACCGCTCCGGGTCCCTGCACGTCGGGTGTACGTCCCTCCTCGGTCGAGGGCAATCGGGTGACTTCCCGACGCGGAGACGGCAAGATTCCCGAGCGGAGGGAGGCGCTTGGCGGCGCTCAGCCCTGGATCAGGCCGAGGCGGATCGCGCAGCGGGTGAGGCCGGCAATGTCATGGATGTCGAGCTTCTGCATCAGGCGCGTACGGTGAGTGTCCGCCGTCTTGACGCTCACCTTCAGTAAGGCCGCGATCTCCTTGGTTGTCTTGCCCTCCGCCACCAGCTGGAGGACCTCTCGCTCCCTCGGAGTCAGGCAATCCTCGGGCAGGGGGCGTCCGGCGCGAAGAGTGGCCGCGACCGCTTTCCCCACCCCCGGGCTCAGGTAGACGCCCCCCGCCGCGACCTCGCGAATGGCCCGCACCAGGTCGGCCACCGCCTGCTTCTTGAGCACATAGCCCTGTACGCCTGCCCGAAGCGCCTCCAGGACGTAGCGATCCTCGGCGTGCATGGTGATCAGGATGGTGCGCGGCCCTCGGTCCCGCGCGGCGAGGAGGCGGGCCGCATCCAGACCGTTGAGGAGCGGCATCGACAGATCCAGCACGGCCACGTCCGGCTTGCTCGTCTCCACCACGGCCAAAGCCTCGCGGCCGTTGGCGGCTTCCCCGACGATCTCCATGTCGGGCTCCCTGGCCAGGACGGCGCGTAGACCGTCGCGCACGAGGGCGTGGTCGTCGGCGAGCAGGACGCGAATCATTCGAGCGTGTCGCGGGGGATGCGGACACCCAGTTCCGTGCCCTGCCCGACGCTCGACCGGATTTCGACGGTCCCGCCCAGCGCCTCGGCGCGCTCGCGTATGCCGATGAGACCGAGGCCCCGATCTCCACGCCGGGCCCATACCGCCGCGACGTCGAAGCCCTTGCCGTCGTCCCGGACCACGGCCCGAATGTGCGCCGGGTCGAGACCGATCTCCACGACGATGCGTCGTGGCGCGCCGTGGCGGGTGGCGTTGCCCAGCGCTTCCTGGACGATCCGGTAGAGGGCGGTTTCGACCGACGGGGAAAAGCGGTGCTCGGGCGCGTGGATCGTCACGGCGACCCCCGTGCGCTCCGTGACGCCCCGCGCGAGCCACTCGAGGGCCGGAACCAAGCCGAGATCGTCGAGCATGGTGGGACGAAGCTCCCGCGACAGCCGTCGAAGCTGAGCTTCGACACGGTCGAGCTCGTCGTGAAGCTTCCGGAAGATCTCGGACTGTCCCGGGACTTCCCGAACGAGCTCGTCGAGCGTGATGTGAACGCCCGCCAGAATCTGGCCGGCGTCGTCGTGCAGCTCGTGCGCGATGCGGCGGGCTTCCTCCTCCCGGGCCCGGAGTACCCCGCCCGCCAACGCCCGGAGGCGCTCCTGCTGAGCCAGGAGGCGTTCCGACAGGCTGGCATTCTCGAGGGCAACCCCCACCAGACCGCCGATGGCGAGCACCAGGGCCGACTGCTCGGGCGACAGGGCGTGACCCTCCCGGTGGGCCAGGTACAGCACCCCGAGGGTCTCGTGTCGCCCCGCCACCGGGACGACCGTGACGGAGGAGAATCCGTGACTGGCGAATGCCGCCCAGAGCGGGCTGCCCGGCAGCTCCGCCACCGGGACCGTCGTCACCTCTTGCTCGCGGATGACGCGGGCGACCGGGCCCGCTTCATGCAGAGAGAGCAAACGGGTTTCCTCCGCGGCGCCCAGGGTCGGCCCCGTCGAGCTCTTGAGCAGCAGCACATCACGCTCGGCGTCGAGGACGTAGAGCGCGATCGCCTCCACCCCGGCCGCCCGCTTGGTCTCGGTGATGGCAACCCGGACCACTTCGTCGGCGTTCCGGGTTCGGCCCAGGGCCACGGCGGCCTGGTAGAGCGCCGGCCCGAGGTCGCCGCCGGTGGAGACATCGCGAAGCGGATACGCCGGCTCGCTCACTTGATCTCCTCCACGGCGGGGCGCGCCCCCCAGCCGCACAGGATCTCAGTCTAATCCGGAGCCGATGCCTCCGCGATGGCGGGGGCCACCACGGGACCATTGCCCTTGTCCAGCGCGGCCAGCCGCTCCTCGATGGTGGGATGCGTGCTGAGCAGTCCCGTGAGCCCCTCCTTGGGCCGCGGGCTCGTCACGCCGAGGACCCGGAGCGCATTGGCCATGGTCTCCTGGGGGTCCTTGTGGCCCATGGCGCCCAGGATCTCCACCGCTCGGCGATCCGCCGCCAGCTCCTGATGGCGCGAGAAGGCGCGCACCGCGATGGGATTGACGATGAAGTCGAGCAGCCCGACACCGGGCGCGACCATGCCGAGGAGGGTGAAGCCGGCGAAGATGCTCAGGGAGAGCCGCCGCCGGTCGCCGATGTGGCCCAGCACCTCGTGCGCCACCTCGTGGGCCACCACCGCCTCGACCACCTCCGCCGGCATGCGGAGCAGCCCGTCGGTGAGATAGAAGACGGCTTCTTCGTCGCTGTACGCGGTGGCCACCCGACTCTGCACGAAGGCGAAGCTGTAGCGCTCGGGATCGTCGCCGGCGGCCACGGCGGCGCGGTAGAGGATGTCGCTCACGCGCACGGTGGCCGGGTTCCTCGGGGGCGGAAAGTAGGCGCCCGAGGGCGCGCTGGCGCAGCCGGCCAGGAGCGCCGCCGCGAGCAGCAGCGCGACCGCGCGCCCCTGAACGCCTCTACGCATGAACAAATGGTAGGGGGCGCATGCCTCCGGCCGGAAGAAAATCGGGAGCGGGGTGCGCGCCCAAGCGGTTGATATCGTGAGTGGGCGCGACCACTTCCGCGGGGGGTTGCCGCCGCGGTGGCCCCTTTTGACAATCCCGTGACATGGGCGCCCGAGCGGGCTGGTAAACTGGAGGCACGATGCTCATCAAGCGAGCCGACCGCTTCACGCACTCGGACGTGACCCCGCGGGCGCTCTATCTCGACCGGCGCCGGTTCATCACCTCGGGGCTGGTGGGAGGCGCCGCCGCCCTGGCCCTCATGCCCCGCAGTGCGCGGGCCGCCGCGCCGAGCGGTCAGCCCCTGGCCGCCCAGAAGAACGCCGCGATGAGCCTCACCGAGGCTCAGACCCCGTTCAAGGACGCCACCACCTACAACAACTTCTACGAGTTCGGCACCGACAAGGAAGATCCCTCCCGGAACGCGCACACCCTGCGCACGCGCCCCTGGTCGGTGAAGGTGGAAGGCCACTGCGCCAAGCCGCGCAGCTTCGACATCGAGGAGCTCTTGAAGCTGGCCCCGCTCGAGGAGCGCATCTACAGCCTCCGCTGCGTGGAGGCCTGGTCCATGATCATTCCGTGGATCGGCTACTCGCTGTCGGCGCTCCTGAAGAAGGTCGAGCCCACCGGGCAGGCCAAGTTCGTGGAGTTCATCACGCTCTACGATCCGGAGCAGATGCCGGGCCAGAAGAAGGGCCTCTTCGGATGGAGCGGGATCGACTATCCCTATGTCGAGGGGCTGCGGATGGACGAGGCCATGCATCCCCTCACCCTGCTCACCGTGGGCATGTACGGCCAGGTGCTGCCCAATCAGAACGGCGCGCCGGTGCGCGTGGTCATTCCCTGGAAGTATGGCTTCAAGAGCGGCAAGAGCATCGTCCGGATCCGCCTCGTGAGCGAGCAGCCGAAGACGGCGTGGGAGAAGGCCCAACCGTCGGAGTACGGCTTCTACTCCAACGTGAATCCCACCAAGGACCACCCGCGCTGGAGTCAGGCCACCGAGCGGCGCATCGGCGAGTTTCGCCGGCGGAAGACCCTGCCGTTCAACGGCTACGGCGATCAGGTGGCGTCCCTCTACGCCGGGATGGATCTCAACAAGTTCTACTAGGCCGCACGCGACGATGACGCGCCGGGGCCGGATCGCGCTCAAGGCGCTCGCATGGACGGTCTGTCTGGCCCCGCTGGGCTGGCTCGGCTATCTCGCCGCCATCGGGGATCTCACCCCGAACCCCATCAGCTTCGTCACCAACACGCTCGGCGACTGGACCTTCCGCATCCTGCTCGCGAGCCTGGCCGCCACGCCGCTCCGCATCCTCACCGGCTGGGCATGGCCCATCTCGCTGCGCCGGCTCCTGGGCCTCTTCGCGTTCTTCTACGCGCTGCTGCACTTCGCGGTGTGGCTGATGCTCGACCACTTCTTCGACTGGGCGGCGCTGGGCGCCGACATCGTGAAGCGGCCCTACATCACGGTGGGGATGGCGGCGCTGATCCTGCTGGTGCCGCTCGCGGCGACGTCCACCAGCGGGATGATTCGTCGTCTGGGGGGGGCGAGCTGGCGGCGGCTGCACCGGCTGGTCTACGTGATCGGCGTGCTCGCCGCGCTCCACTATCTCTGGCTGGCGAAGAAGGTGAACCCCGAGCCGTACTACTACATCGCGGTGCTGGCGCTGCTCCTGGCGATCAGGATCGGCGCCTGGATCCGGCACCGCCTGGCCGGACGCGACCCGACCGGCTCCCCGCGCGCGTCCACGCCGGCCCGTCCGCCTGCCAGCTCGTGACGGCGGGCTCCGGAGGTATCAGCCGAAGAACGTGACCACGCCGGACTCGAGATCGTACATCGATCCGGCGATCTTCAGCGCGCGCGCCTTTTCCAGGCCGGCCAGGATCGCGCTGCGCCTCCTGATGTCGGCCACCGTCAGCTCGACGTTCTTCCGGGCCACCGCGTCCACGAACTCCGGATTCTTGGCCGAACGCTCGCCGGAATGCCGTGTCGCATCCACTGCGGGCCGGATTTTGTCGAGGAGTCCGGTGAGCTTTCCGAGCTGTACTCTGTCGATCGCGCCCTTGATGGCGCCGCACGCCGTGTGGCCCATCACCAGCACGACCTTCGCGCCGGCAACCTTGCAGGCGAACTCCATGCTCCCGATGATGTCGTCGTTGGCGACGTTGCCGGCCACCCGCGCGTTGAAGCAGTCGCCGATGCCCAGATCCATGATCGTCTCGGCGGGCGCGCGCGAGTCGATGCAGCTCAGGATGACGGCGGCGGGATATTGGCCCTTGGCGCTGGTCCGCTGCTGCGCCAGGTAGTCGTGCGGGGACTCCTGCCCCAGACGGAAGCGCTCGTTACCCTTTTTCATCGCCGCGACGATCTCGTCCGGCGAGAGTGTGTCGCGCTGTGCCTTGGTCAGCGCGGCCGCGTGCACGAGGTGGATGCCGGGAGGCGCTCCGAGGACTGCGATCGTCGACGCGATGCCGGTGAGGAATCCGCGACGGTCGACACGACCGTCTTGCCGAGACGCGGGGACGGGGTGAGGCATGGCGATCCTCCCTTTCCGGGACGGGTTCGGCGGGGAGTCTAGCACTCGGCCCGCCCCGGGAAGAAGAGGGGGGATCGCTCGCCGCGCCCTAGGCGGGCTCGGCCGCCGGCGTGGCCTCGACCGCCCGGACGCGCAGCTTCCAGATGAGGTCCTGGTAGCTGGTGGTGGCCAGCGTCTTCTCGAAGTACTCGCGGTAGCTCTGGACCAGGCTCCGCTTGTCCACGAGCAAGTCCTGCACCTGCCACTTGCTGCTGCCCGAGGGCACCAGCTGATATTCCAGCAGCACCTGGCCGTGGCGCTCGAGCGCCACGGTGGCGCGCACGGTGGCCCGGATCGCGGTCACGGTGGCGCCCGTATAGGTGATGCGCTTGCCGGTGCGGAGGGTGCGTAGCCAGGCCCGGCCCACCATGCCCACGAACAGGCGCGTGAACTCATCGCGTTCCTGGGCGGTGCGGGCGACCCAGTGCCGGCCCAGGCTCCGCTTGGCGATGTCGCGCATGTCGAAGAGGGAGTCGGCGACGCGGATGATCTCGGCCGCGGTCGGCGTGGCGTCGCCCCGGGCCTTGGTGGCCCGGTCGCCCAGGAGCTCCTCGACGGCCTTCTGCACCAGCTCGGCGGGCGGCGTCCGCCGTACCTCCAGCACGACCTTGGCCGGCCGGCTGATGGTGAAGATAGGGGTGAAGAGCACGGCACGGGTCATTGCGGCGATGCCTCGACTCATGGGACAGACCTCCCCGATAGAGATGGCGTTCCGTCTGCTGCCTAACGGGCGCCCTCGGCGCCCGGCGTCATCAAGGCCCTGGCCGCCGGGCTGCCCCGGCGCCGCGGCCATCTGATCCCCGTTGGGGAGAATGCGGCCTGTCAGTGCTGCGTCCGACGCCCGGATGAGGAGCAACCCCGGTGCCAGGAATTGCCGGCGGCGCCGACGCGGATGGTCGACGAAAAAGTCCTACGTATTAACTAGTTATACCACAGGGCCCGAGGCGGTCGACCCGGCGCCGAAGTCGGTCACGTCAGAGGCTGGACGTCACCACCTCGGTTCTCGACGCGTGCCCGTCTGACCGCGGGCTCGGCTGTTCGACGGCCGTTTTCGGTGCGTCCAGGGGCTTCCAGCCAGACCGGGCCTTCGCATATACTCGGCGAACCCCGGCCGGCCTGTGGCCCTGGGGGAACAGTGAGCCACAGCCCAGCGTGATACGAGACAAGAGGCGGCAGAGTTGCCGATCCTGAAGGTACGTCAGCTCGGCGTACGCTTCGGAGGGATCGTCGCCCTGGACGACGTTTCCTTCGACATCGAGCCCCGCCAGATCGTCGGCCTGATCGGCCCCAACGGCGCCGGCAAGACCACCCTCTTCAACTGCTTGAGCCGGCTCTACGAGCCCTCGGCTGGCTCCATCCACTTCGAGGAGAAGAACCTTCTCGAGGCCGATACCCACGAGATCGCCGGGATGGGCATCGGCCGCACCTTCCAGAACCTGGCCCTCTTCGGCACCATGTCGGTGCTGGACAACGTCATGGTGGGCGCCCACAGCCGGACGCGTAGCGGCTTCCTGGCCTGCGCGCTTCGGCTGCCCGGAGTGAGCCGCGAGGAAGCGGGGCAGCGCGCGGCCGCCATGGAGGCCATCCGTTTCATGGCGCTGGAGTCGGTGGCGCATCTACCCGCGGCGGGGCTGCCCTTCGCGACCCTCAAGCGGGTGGAGGCGGCGCGGGCCCTGGCCTCCAGGCCCAAGCTGCTCCTGATGGACGAGCCGGCGGGCGGGCTGAACCACGAGGAGGTCGCCGTCCTGGGCGCCCTGATCCGCACCATCCGCGACCGCCTCGGCATCACCATCCTGCTGGTGGAGCACCACATGAGCCTGGTGATGGAGGTGTCGGACAAGGTCGTGGTGCTGGATTTCGGCAAGCGCATCGCCGAGGGCACGCCGGCGGAGGTGCAGCGCGATCCCGAAGTCATCAAGGCGTATCTCGGAGAGTAGCGTGGGCGCCATCCTCGAGGTCGAGAAGCTCGAAGCCTTCTACGGACGCACCCAGGCGCTCCACGGCGTGAGCTTCGCCATGGAGGAGGGTGGCATCACCACCGTGCTGGGGGCCAACGGGGCGGGGAAGACCACCACCCTCCGCGCCATCTCGGCCATGGTGCGCACGCGCGGCTCCATCCGCTTCGCCAGCGAGCCCATACAGGGCAAGTCCACCGAGGACATCGTGGCGATGGGCATCGCGCACGTGCCGGAAGGGCGCGGCACCTTCGTGGACCTCACGGTGGAGGAGAACCTTCGCATCGGCATGTACGCGCGACGGGAGAAGCGGCACGCCGGACGCGACATGGAGCGGGTGCTGGAGCTCTTCCCCATTCTCCGGCAGCGGCGGCGCCAGCACGCCGGCACGCTGTCCGGCGGCGAGCAGCAGATGCTGGCAGTGGCGCGGGCCCTCATGCTGGGGCCGCGCCTGCTGCTGCTGGACGAGCCCTCCCTGGGCCTGGCGCCCCTGGTCGTTCGGGAGATCTTCCGCATCCTTCGCCTGATCAACGAGGAGTCGCGCGTGAGTATTCTCCTCGTGGAGCAGAACGCCTCCCTGGCCCTGGATCTCGCCGATCACGTGTTCCTGCTCGAGACGGGACGCGTGGTGCTGGCGGGCACCTCCGACGTGCTGCGGCGCGACGACTCGATCCGCCGCTCCTATCTGGGATACTGAGGCACCTCATGGACATGACACCAAACCGGTGGGGGGGCTTGGGGGAGGAGCGGCGGTCGCTCCCCCCCAATTTCTAATGGATATATTCGTACAGCAGGTGATGTCGGGGCTGGCGACGGGCGGCATCTACGCCAGCCTGGCCCTGGCCCTCGTGATGATCTATCAGGCCACCGACGTGGTGAACTTCGCCCAGGGCGAAATGGCTATGTTCGCGACCTATCTCGCGTGGTCGATGCTCAACGCGGGTATGCCCTACTGGGGCGCGTTCCTGGCCACCCTCGCGGTCGCCTTCGTGGGCGGCGTGGTCATTCAGCGGGTGATCATCAGGCCCGTCGAGAACAAGCCCATCCTCACCATCGTGATCGTGACCCTCGGCCTCCTCGTGATCTTCAACAGCGTGGCGGGCTGGGTCTGGACGTATCTGCAGAAGCCCTTCCCGAGCCCGTTCCCCCGCGAGCCCTTCCGGCTCGGCACGGTCGTGTTCGGCGCCCACGACCTCGGCGAGATCGCGGTCACCCTGGTGATGCTGGTGCTGCTCTTCCTCTTCTTCCGCTTCACGCCCCTCGGCCTCGCCATGCGCGCGGCCGCCCAGAACCCCGTGTCGAGCCGCCTCGCCGGGATCCGGGTGGGATGGATGCTCGCGCTGGGCTGGGGGCTGGCCGCCACCTTCGGGGCGGTGGCCGGGCTCATGGTGGCGCCCATCCTGACGCTCGATCCCAACATGATGGGCGGCATCCAGATCTACGCCTTCGCGGCGGCCACGCTCGGGGGCTTCACGAGCCCCGTCGGCGCGGTGGTGGGCGGCTTCCTGGTGGGCATCGTGGAGAACCTCGTGGGCACCTACGTGTCCTTCATCGGGACCGAGCTCAAGCTGACGGTGGCGCTGGCCATGATCATCGTGGTCCTGCTCGTCAAGCCGAGCGGGCTATTCGGCCGCGCTCACGTGCGGCGCGTCTAGCCATGAGCCGCCGCGCCAGCGTCGTTCTTGCCATCGTGGTGATCGTGGCCGCCGTTGGCCTGCCCGCGTTCACCAGCGGCTTCCGGCTCTTTCAGTTCACGCAGGTGTGCATCTACGCGATCGCCCTCATGGGCCTGAATCTCCTCACCGGCTACAACGGCCAGTTCTCCCTGGGCCACGGCGCCTTCTACGCCGTCGGCGCCTACGCCTCGGCCATCATGATGGACCGGTGGGCGGTGCCCTACGGCTGGACCATCCCCGCGGCGGGGCTGGTCTGCCTGGTGGTGGGCTTCCTCTTCGGCCGCCCCGCGCTCCGGCTGGAGGGGCTCTACCTGGCTCTCGCCACCTTCTCCCTCGCCCTCGCGGTACCCCAGATCCTCAAGTACTTCGAGCACTGGACGGGCGGGTCTCAGGGGCTCGTGCTCTCGAAGCCCAAGGCGCCCTGGGGGCTCCCGCTCAGCGAGGATGCGTGGCTCTACTACGTGACCCTGTTCGTGACGATCATCATGTTCGTGATCGCGGCCAACCTGGTCCGCAGCCGGGTCGGCCGCGCGCTGATGGCCATCCGCGACAACCACATCGCCGCGGAGACCATGGGCGTGAACAACGCCCTCTTCAAATCGGTGACCTTCGGGGTGAGCGCGGCCTATACCGGCGTGGCCGGGGCGCTGTCCGCGGTGGCCATCGCCTACGTCGCGCCCGACTCGTTCAACGTCTTCCTCTCCGTGACGCTCCTCATTGGGGTTGTCATCGGCGGGCTGGGATCCATCTGGGGCAACGTGCTGGGCGCGCTGTTCATACAGTTCGTCCCCAACTGGGCCCAGGACATCTCCAAGGCGGCCCCCTGGGCCATCTTCGGGATCTTCCTCATCGGCTTCATGTACGTCATGCCCTACGGAATCGCCGGGGCCCTCAGGCTGCTATGGATCCGGGCGGTCCGGCCGCGAGTTACAGGGCAAGGAGGTGAAGCGGTCTCCCCGCAGGTGCCTTCCCCATCGCGATGAACCACACCAAGGAGGACAACATGATCGGACGGAAGCTCGTCGCATTCCTGGTGGCCGGCGCCCTCGCCGGCCTCGGGCTGGCGCCCACCGTCGGCGCGCAGACCGTGGTCGGGGTCACTGCCACCGAGATCAAGATCGGCAACACCAACCCGTACAGCGGCCCTGCCTCCGCGTACGGCACCATCGGCAAGGCCATCGGCGCCTACTTCAAGAAGGTCAACGACGAAGGCGGCATCAACGGGCGGAAGATCAACTACATCACCTACGACGACGGCTATGCGCCGCCGAAGACGGTGGAGATGGTCCGCAAGCTCGTGGAGCAGGACCAGGTCGCGGCACTGTTCCAGACCCTCGGTACGCCGCCCAACAGCGCCATCCACAAGTACATGAACGAGAAGAAGGTCCCGCACCTCTTCGTGGCCACCGGCGCCACCAAGTGGAACGACGCGAAGAACTTCCCCTGGACGATGGGCTTCCAGCCCAATTACCAGACGGAGGGACGGGTGTACGCGTCCCACGTGCTGAAGAATCATCCCGACGCCAAGGTCGGCATCCTCTACCAGAACGACGACTACGGGAAGGACTACCTCAAGGGCTTCGAGGACGGGCTCGGCGACGCCGCCAAGAAGATGATCGTCCTCAAGCAGAGCTACGAGGTAACCGACCCCACCATCGACTCGCAGATCATCAACCTGAAGAACGCCGGGGCGAACGTCTTCTTCAACATCACCATCCCGAAGTTCGCCGTCCAGGCCATCAAGAAGGCGCATGACATCGGCTGGAAGCCCACCCACTACCTGAACAACGTGTCCAGCTCGCTCGCGACCGTGCTGAAGCCGGCCGGTCTCGACGCCTCCAAGGGGCTGATCACGGCGCTCTACATGAAGGAAGTCACCGACCCGCAGTGGAAGAACGACAAGGGCTTCATGGAGTGGGTGGCGTGGATGAAGAAGTACTATCCGGAAGGGAACCTCGAGGACCAGGCCAACGGCTACGCCTACAACGTGGCCATTCTGATGACGCAGACGCTCAAGCAGTGCGGCAACGACCTGTCGCGGGAGAACATCATGCGCCAGGCGGCCAACCTCAAGAATCTGGAGCTCCCGCTGCTGCTGCCCGGCATCAAGATCAATACGAGCGCCACGGATTTCGCGCCCATCGAGCAGGAGCAGCTCGCGAAGTTCGACGGCGAGCGGTGGGTGACCTTCGGCGAGATCTTCGACGCCTTCCGGAAGCAGTAGCGCCGCGTAGGCGCAGAACGGGCGGGGTCGGCGCGAAGCCGGCCCCGCCCGTGTCGTTTCGGGGAGCGTTACCTACTTGCTGGGCGCGTAGTAGGGGTTCTGCCCGGAGGCGTGATCGGTGGTATCCAGCACTTCCTCGACCTCGGGCAGCTCTTCCTTGATGAGCCGCTCGATGCCCGACTTCAGCGTGACGTCGGCGGCCCCGCAGCCCTGGCAGCCCCCGCCCATCTGCAGATACACCTTGTTGTCCTTGACGTCGATGAGGTCCACGAACCCGCCGTGGCCGGCCACCGCGGGATTGATCATGTTGTCGATCAGCTCCTGCACCCTGGTCTTGAGATCGGTCGTCTCGTCGCTCATGTCGGTCCTCCTGGCTCCCCCGGCGGTCGCGCTAGATCACTACTGTACTTGAATATCCGGTAAGGGCCAACTGGCCCTTGGTGGGCTCCGCTCAGCAGAACCAGGGCTCGGTCAACCGCGGCGGGCGGCGCCGGTCGGGCGCGAGCCGGGGGGCCACGGGGGCGGGCGCGGCGGCGCCGACCGCCTCGGCGGCGAGGCCCCGAACCCGATCGAAGGTCACCGCCGCGTCCTCGGCGCGCGGCGCCGCTTCCGCGATGAGCGCGGCCACGCGGGCCTGCAAGGCGTCCATCCGCGGGTCGGGATGGACCCATTCATACGAAAAGTCGGCGTCCACCAGCCGGCCGAGGTGCGGGCGCATGCCGGGATGCTCGACGAGAAGCGAGCCGGGCGGGACGAGAAGGCGCAACGAGTACTGGACGGGATCCACGAGATCCACCATCTGGTTCGCCTCGACCCAGTCGAGCATCTCCGCATAGTCCGCCGCCGTGGTCCAGGGCGTGAACGCCACCCAGGTCGGGCGCATGGCGATGCCGGCGCCGCGGAGCGCGGCCAGGGCGGCGTCGACGTCGGCGCGCGTGTGCCCCTTGGCGAGATGGTCGAGCACGGTGGGCGACAAGGACTCCACCGCGGAAACGACGAAGAGGCAGCCGAGCGCCCCCAGCTCGGGCAGGAGGTCGCGGCGTCGCAGAAGATGCTCGACCTTGGCGGTGAAGTCCCAGGTGAGCGCCGGGAACTCACGGTGCAGCGTCCGCGCGACCTCGATCGCATGCCCCGGCCCATTGAGGAAATCGGGATCGCCGAAGGTGATGTGCGCGGCGCCCGCCTCCACCTGCTGGCGCACGTCGGCGAGCACGGTGGTCGCGGGCACCACGAAGAAGCGTCCGCCGTACACGGGTGGGATCGGGCAGTGGCGGCAGAGATGCTTGCAGCCGCGGCTGGCCTCCACGTAGCCCACGAGGCTCTGGCCGCCGTCGCGCTCCAGCCGCGCGTAGGTTTTGAGGGAGGGCAGGGCGGTGCGGCTGGGTCGGGGCAGTGCCGGTCGCGCGATGTGCGGGCCCATGGACTCACCCGCGCGCCGCACGCCTGCCACGGGACCCGCGGCCCCCGTCTGGAGGGCCTCGGCGAGGGCCACCAGGGGCGCCTCCACCTCGCCGCCGATCACGCTGTCGGCGCCGTGGGCGAGGAGATAGTCCCCATTCAGCGTCGCGTAGAGGCCGTAGAAGGCGATATGGCAGGCCGGGTTGAGCCGTCGCACGCGCTCCGCGACGCCGAGGCCCACCCGAAGCGCGGTGTGCATGGGCACCGAGATGGCGACGAGCTGCGCGCGCTTGACCTTTTCGGCGTCCAGCGGCTCCACCGAGACGTCGAGCACAGCGGGCGCGAAGCCCCGCGCCTCGAGCGCCGCCGCCGGCCAGGCCACCGCGAGGGGCTGATGCCCCAGCTCGTAGCACGCGATCAGAAGGATTGCCCCTTGGCTTCTCACAAGGGGCACTCTACATGAAGGTCGTCGCTCGCGACGACCGTCGATCGAAACCGCTTCCGATTGCCCCTTGGCTTCTCACAAGGGGCACTCTACATGAAGGTCGTCGCTCGCGACGACCGTCGATCAGACCCTCGTCGGACTTCCCCACGAAGCCGAGTCTACACCTCTAGCGAATGCACAGTCCCGACGGCATCCAGTCCCCCACGGGGGTCGTCGACCGCTGATCACCGTCCTGGACGATGAGGGTCAACACGCGTCGTCGCGATGCCCCCGTCGTGCGCACGCTCATCGGAGTGTCGGCGGGGACAACCATTCCGTCTCCTGGTCCCGCCCGCAGCACTCCCCCGGGCATTTCCACGCACTGCTCGCCCTCCAGCACATAGAAGGCTTCGGGGCCGGAGTGCTTGTGGGTGAAGAGCGTCACGCCCGGTGAATATTCCCCCGCGATGAACCAGAGGCCGTAGCGGCGCGCCGAGGGCACCGGCAGGGGGCCGACCGTCGCCACGCGCCGGACCGCATCGGGCCGCCAGGCCTTTGCCGCGACGGTCAGCAGCCAGACCTGATCGTGAGCCACCACCACCGCGCTCGTCTCGGTCTCGTGGGCGGCGGCTGCTTCCCGCGTGGGATAAGCGTCCAGGTGCCAGAAGAGCGGCGGATCCGGAAGCCGGGTGACCCAGATCGACGCGAGCACCGAGCAACTCGCCGCGTGCGTGCCCTCGCCGGGTGCGCAGCGCGTGTGCAGGTGCTTCTCCGTCTGCGCCCAGGCCGGGCTCGCGAGCGACCAGCCGAGCGCCGCAACGAGCAGCAAGACACGGCACACCGACATGCGCCGAGGATACTCGATCGCGGCCGCGCTCCGCTGGGCGGTGCCGCTCGCCCCGCCTCCACGCCGACCGACTGCGCTACGAGAAGCTGGGCTCGCGCGTGATCTCGGGGCGGGCGGCGGCGGGGCGCAGCCGAACGATGGCGTCCTGGAGGGCGCGGGTGATGCCGTCGGTGAGCAGCTCGGCGGCCTCGGCGCGGTCGGAGCGCAGCCGCTCGTTCTCGCTCTGCAGCGCGTCCATCTCGCGGCGGAGATCGTTCACCTCCTGGAGCAAGCGTGCGGACGCGCGCTCGGCGGCATCGAGCCGCTCGCGGAGGTGATCGTGCTCCTGGAGGATCAGAGGGAGCGCGGCGAAGACGCTGGCACTGTCCTCGATCCAGCGGCTGATGCGGTGCCGGGCCTCGCGGAACTGGAGATCGTCCATGGGCCTCAGTCTAGCACACCATGTTGCATCCTACCGGTACGGGGGCCCTTTATGTGGTGTGAGTGCGCCGCGGCGGCGGGCGCACGGCCGTGCTAGCCTCGACTGCCATGACCGTCGCCGCTCGGGAGGCGCCCGCCCGCCGCGCCGCCCTCGTCTTCATCTTCATCACGGTGATGCTCGACATGCTCGCGCTGGGGATGATCGTCCCGGTCCTGGCGCCCTTGGTCGCTGCGTTCCTGGGCGGGGACACCGCGCGGGCCGCCGGCGTCTACGGCCTCTTCGCCACCGTCTGGGCCCTCATGCAGTTCCTCGCCGCGCCGGTGCTGGGCGCCCTCTCGGACCGTTTCGGGCGCCGGCCGGTCGTCCTCCTCTCGAACCTGGGTCTCGGACTCGACTACGTGGTGATGGCCCTGGCGCCCAATCTCGCCTGGCTCTTCGTGGGCCGTGTGCTCTCGGGCATCACCGCGGCGAGCGTCCCCACCGCCGGCGCCTACATCGCCGACGTCACCCCACCCGAGCGGCGGGCCGGCGGCTTCGGCCTCATCGGCGCGGCCTTCGGGATCGGCTTCGTGCTGGGGCCCGCCGTGGGGGGCATCCTGGGCGCCTCGGATCCGCGCCTGCCCTTCTGGGTGGCGGCGGGGCTCAGCCTCTTGAACTTCCTCTACGGGGTGTTCGTGCTGCCGGAGTCGCTACCGCCGGAGCGCCGGGCGCCATTCCGGTGGCGCAGCGCCCATCCCCTCGGGGCCCTGGAGTTCCTCCGGGTAGACGTCCTCCTCCTCGGGCTGGCCGCGGTGGTGTTCATCGGCCGCATCGCGCACGACGTGCTCCCCAGCACCTTCGTACTGTTCGCGGGATATCGCTACGGCTGGAACGAGCGGACGATGGGCTTCTTCCTCGCGGGCGTCGGCGTGGCCACCATGATCGTGTCGGGGATGCTCGTGCACCCCATCGTGCGGCGCTTCGGCGAGCGGCGCGCGCTCCTGGGCGGCCTCGCGTGCGGGGCGATGGGCTTCGCCTTCTACGGCCTGGGCACGTCGGGGATGATCGCGGTGCTGGCGGTCCCCATTCAGGCGTTCTGGGGCGTGTCGGGGCCGGCGGCGCAGGCGATCATGACCCGGCAGGTGGCGCCCACCGAGCAGGGACGGCTGCAGGGCGCGCTGTCGAGCCTCACCGGCATCGCCGGCCTCATCGGCCCTGCCCTGTTCACGCTCACCTTCGCCTACTTCATCGGCGGCGGCGCCCCCATCACGCTCCCCGGCGCGCCGTTTCTCCTCGCCGCGCTCCTGATGGTGGCGTCGATCGCGCTCGCCTGGCGCGTGACGCGCTAGTTCCCCTCTCCCCCCGTGGAGGAGAGGGCAGGGTGAGGGGGCCGGGAGCGGCGCCACCACCGGATCAGCGGCGGGGCCGCGATGGCGGCCACCCCCAGGAGCAGCAGCGCGAGCGTGATGGGACGGCCGAGCAGCGCCAGCACATTGCCCCGCTCCATGAAGAGCGCCTGGCGCAGCGACTTCTCCATGAGGGGTCCGAGCACGAGGGCGACCACGAGCGGCGAGGGATCGATGGCGAGCTTCCGCAAGGCGTAGCCGAAGACCCCGAAGCCCACGAGCACCCAGAGGTCGAGCTGGCTGTTGTTGAGGCTGTAGGCGCCCACGAGGCAGAGGAGCAGGACCAGGGTGGCGAGGACATGCTGCGGCAGCCGGAGCACGCTCACGAAGAGTCCCACGAGGGGCAGGTTCAGGACCAGCAGGATGAAGTTGCCCAGGTACATGCTGGCCACCACGCCCCAGAACACCTCCGGCCGCTGGCTGATGAGGAGCGGGCCGGGCTGTATGCCCGTGATGACGAGCGCACCCAGCAGGATGGCGGTGGCGGGCGAGAAGGGGATACCGAGCGAGAGCAGGGGCACCATGGCGCCGGCCGTGGCGCCGTTGTTGGCCGCCTCGGGTCCGGCGACGCCCTCGATGGCGCCTTTGCCGAACCGCTCCGGGGTCTTCGAGACCTTGCGCTCGAGCGTGTAGGAGATGAAGGTCGCCAGCACGGAGGCGGGGCCGGGGATGAGACCAGTGACGAAGCCCACCACCGAGCCGCGCGCGATGGGCCACGACGATCGTCGCCACTCCTCGCGCGTGGGGAGAAGCTCGCGCAGGCGCACGGAGACGATGTTCGCCTTGCGAAGGCCGGACTCGGCGATCAGCATGACCTCGGCCACGCCGTAGAGGCCCATGATCACCGGTACCAGCTCCACGCCTTGAGACAGCTGGGTGGAGCCGAAGGTGAAGCGGCGGACGGCGGAGATCGGCTCCATGCCCACCGTGCCGAGGGCCAGTCCGATGGCCACCATGACGAAGGCGTGGATGACCGAGCCGCCGGACAGGCGTGAGAGGAGCAGCAGACCGGCCAGCGCCAGTGCGAAATACTCCGGCGGGCCGAAGCGCAAGGCCTGATCGGCCAGCCAGGAGACGGCGAGCACGATGCCCAGCACCCCCACGGACCCCGCCACGAAGGAGCCGACCGCCGCCACCGAGAGGGCGGCCCCGGCCCGTCCACGGCGCGTCATCTGATAGCCGTCCAGCGCGGTGACCACCGACGAGGCCTCGCCCGGCACGTTGACGAGGATGGAGGTCGTCGAGCCTCCGTACATCGAGCCATAGTAGATGCCCGCCAGCATGATGAGCGCCGTGGCCGGCTGCAGGCTGAGCGTGGACGGCAGGAGCAGCGCCATGGCGCCGACCGGGCCGATGCCGGGCAGGATGCCGACGATGGTCCCGATGAGCACGCCCAGGAAACAGGCGAAGAGGTTCGTGGGCTGGAGCGCCACCGCGAAGCCGTATGCCAGCCCTTCGAGCGGGCCCATTCGCGCGCCCCTCAGTCCAGCAGCACGCCGCGCGGCAGCGGCACCCCGAGCAAGGTGCCGAAGCCGTAGTACGAGGCCAGCGCGCTGAGTAATCCGATGGAAAGCGCAGCTATGTTCCCCGCCCCCAGACCGCGCAGCAGGAGCGCGGTGAAGAGCAGTGCGGCCACGGGATAGCCCGTCCAGGGCAGCGCGAGACAGAACCCCATGAGCAGACCCGCGGTGGCCAGCACACGGCCTCGGGCGTCCTTCACGATCACGGCCCCAGGCGCCCCGGGGCCCGGGCGACGGAGCGTGAGCCCGAGCCAGGCGAGGACCGTCACCGCGCCGAACACCCCCACCGCGAGGGGATAGAAGCCCGCGCCGGGCCGCGCCGCCGTGCCAAGCGGCAGCGCCCAGGCGCTCGCTAGATACACCAGCACGGCCGCCAGGGCTCCCACGGCGAGGAGCCGCTCGATCATGCCCCTACTTCTTCTTGGTCAGGCCCAGGGCGCTCAGGATCTCGGTGTGGGCCCGGTACTCCTTCCACAGGTCGGCCCGGAGGGCGTCACCGGCCCGGTAGTCGATGTCGATGATCCGCTGCTTGATGGTGTTGATGAACTGCGGCTCCTCCATCGCCGCCTTCACGGCGTCGTGGATGTACTTCACCACGGGCGCGGGCGTGCCCTTGGGCACGACGTACATGAACCATGCTCCGCTCGGGGTGTCGTTCCCCACGCCCAGCTCCTTCGCGGTCGGGGCGTCGGGGAACGCGGGGTGACGCTTGGTCTGGGACACCATGAGCACCCGCATCTTGCCCCCGTCGACGAGCGGCTTCACTTCGCCCGGTTGCGCGATCAGGGCCTCGATGTGGCCGCCCAGCAGCGCCGGGCTCGACTCGCCCCAGCCCGAGAACGGCACATGCGTGAACTTCACGTTGCCCATGCGCTGGATGGTCTCCAGGTTGAGGTGGCTCGAGGTGCCCTCTCCCGGCGAGCCCACCCGGAGCTTGGCGGGGCTGGCCTTGGCCGCGCCCAGGAGCTCCTGAGCCGTCTTCCACGGCGCGTCGCCCTTGACGGCGACCAGCGAATAGAACGACACCACGTTGATGATGGGGATGTAGTCGTCCGGCGTCTTGTACGGAAGGTCGTTCAACTGAGGATGGATGACCAGCGTCGACAGCGGCGCCAGGATCATGGTGTAGCCGTCGGGCTTGGCCCCCACCAGCTCGGCCACCGCCAGCGAGCCGCCGCCGCCTGGCCGGCTCACGATCCCGATGCCCTTGGGGAACTTCTTCTTCATCCCCTCGGCGAGAGCGCGCGCCACGATGTCCACCATTCCTCCGGCCGGATACCCGGTGAGGACGGTGATGGGCCGCTCGGGGTACTCGGCGGCCGCGGGCGCCGCCGCGAAGGTCAGGACGAGCAGGACGATCGCGAGAATCCGGACCATATCGCCTCCTAGAACCCTCCTCCCTCGCGGGAGAGGGCAGCGTGCGGGGGCCTAGTCGAAGAGATGGCAGGCGACCAGGCGCGCCTGCTGCGGCCTGAGCGTCGGCACTTCGGTGGAGCAGCGCGGCATCGCGTGCGGGCAGCGCGGGTGGAAGCGGCAGCCCGCGGGCGGCGTGAGGGGGCTCGGCACCTCGCCCGCCACGATGATCTCCTCGCGCCGCTCGTCGGGATGCGAGGGCAATGCGGCGGAGAAGAGCGCTTGCGTGTAGGGATGCTGCGGCGCCTGGCTGAGCCCGGCCGCCTCGCCGGACTCCACGATGCGCCCGAGGTACATCACCGCGATGAAGTGACTCATGTGCGCCACCGCGGCGAGGTCGTGGGCGATGAAGAGATAGGAGAGGCCGAGCTGCGCCTGAAGATCGCGCAGAAGGTTGAGGATCTGCGCGCGGATCGACACGTCGAGGGCGGAGACCGGCTCGTCCAGCACCACCAGCCGTGGCGAGAGGGCGAGGGCCCGGGCGATGGCGATCCGCTGCCGCTGGCCGCCCGAGAACTCGTGGGGGAACAGCTCGGCGGCGCGTTCGGGCAGGCCCACCAGCTCGAGGAGGTGGAGGATGCGCTTGCGCACCTCGCCGGCGGTGAGCTTCTCGTTGGTGACGAGCGGCTCGGCGATGATGGCGCCCACCCGCATGCGGGGGTTCAGCGAGGCGAAGGGGTCCTGGAACACGGCCTGCACGGATTTGCGGTAATGCCGCCGGCCCGAGCCGTCGAGGGACTGGAGGTCCTGGCCCTCGAAGCGCATGATTCCGCCGGTCGGATCCTCGAGGCCCAGCACGATCTTGGCGGTGGTGGTCTTGCCGCAGCCGGACTCCCCCACGAGTCCGAGGGTCTGGCCGGGCGCGATTGCGAACGAGACGTCGTCGACGGCGCGCACCACGCCCTGGCTCCGGCCGAGGAAGCCCCCCTTCACGGGAAAGAGCTTGCTGAGGTTCTTCGCCTCGATGACCGGGGTGGCCATGCCGGGACGCCTCAGCGGCCCGCGCTGCCCGCGCGCGGGGCGGCGAGCCAGCAGCGAGCGGCATGCGTGGACGCCACCACCACGTCGGGGGGCGCCTCGGTCCGGCACCGGTCGACGACGTCGGGACATCGTGGAGCGAATGAGCAGCCGCTTGGTAGTCGCGCCAGGTCGGGCGGCTGCCCGTCGATGGCGGTGAGGCGCTGCCGCGGATCGCCCATGCGCGGGATGGACTCGAGCAGGGCCCGCGTGTAGGGGTGCGCGGGCGTGTCGAAGATCTGCTTCACGGGTCCCGACTCCACCATGCGCCCCGCGTACATGACGGCCACGCGGTCGCACATCTTGGCCACGATGCCGAGGTTGTGGGTGATGAAGATCAGGGCCAGTCCATGGGCCTTCTGGAGCTCGCGCAGGAGGTTCAGGTACTGAGCCTGGATGGTGAGGTCCAGGCTCGTGGTGGGCTCATCGGCGATGAGGAGCCGGGGCTCGCAGGAGATGCCGATGGCCCCGACGATTCGCTGACGCATGCCGCCGGACATCTGGTGCGGGTACTCCCGCACGCGGGCCTCGGGGGCGGGGATGCGCACCGCCCGCAGCAGCTCGCGCGCCCGGCCCCAGGCACTCTGGCGGGAGGCGCGCTCGTGTACCCGCAGGGGCTCGGCCACCTGGTCCCCCACCGTGAAGAGGGGGTTCAGCGAGGCCATGGGGTCCTGCAGGATCATGGCGATGCGCTTGCCGCGGATCGCCCGCATCTCGCGGTCCGACTTGGTGAGGAGGTCATCGCCCTCGAAGCGGATCTCACCACCCGCGAAGCGAGCCGCGGTGGGCAACAGGCGCAGGAGGGAGAGCGCGAGCGTCGTCTTGCCCGAGCCCGACTCGCCCACGATCCCCAGGGTCTCGCCGGCCTCCATGGAGAAGGAGACCTCGTCCACCGCGCGCGTGATGCGAGTGCCGCGGCCGGTGACGTAGTGGACACCGAGCTTCCGGACGTCGAGGAGCGGGCTCAATGCGAGATCGCGTATGCGGCGAGCAGGATCACGAGGCCGATGACCAGATCCAGATAACGCTTGACGCGCGACGGCATCCCCTACCCGGAGGCAGCGTCACAGCTGTCGAAGCTGCGGGTCCAGCTTCACGCGCAGCCAGTCCCCGAGCAAGTTGGCGGACAGGACCATCAACATGATGCAGCAGCCCGGCAACACGGTGAGCCACCAGTAGCCGGCCATGAGGCCCTTCTTGCCGTCGGCGAGCATCAGCCCCCACGCCGGCTTCGGAGGCGGGACGCCCACCCCGAGGAAGGACAACGAGGCCTCGGTGACGATGACCACGCCGAGCATGAGCGTGCCGAGCACGATGGCGGAGTTCAGCACGTTGGGCAGGATGTGCTTGCGCATGATCTTGCGCTTGGAGCAGCCCGCCACGATGGCCAAACGCACGAAGTCGCGCTCCTTCAGCGAGAGCACCTCGCCGCG